>JABZFO010000107.1 GCA_014237405.1 Desulfosarcina sp.
GATCTGAACCGCCGGCGTCTGAAGGTGGTGGAATTCGTCTCCGGCCTCGAGCAGGCCATGATCAGCACCGCCGCACACTGGAAGATTGATGCTGGCACCGATCCGGCCAACCGCGGTGTCTGGCTCAATGGCAACAAACTGGGCAGCGTAGGTATCACCGTGCGCCGGGGCGTCAGCTTCCACGGCCTGGCCCTGAACGTCAACACGGACATGGAGCCTTTTTCCTGGATCAACCCCTGCGGTCTGAACCAGGTGCGAATGATCTCCTTCGAAAAACATCTTCATGAACCGGTCTCCATGGCCGAAGCCCGGCAAACCCTGGCCACGCATCTGGCGGAGATTTTCGGTATTACCCTGACAATGCGGACTGCGGTACAGCTTTGCGAATGTCTTTGATTGAAGGATTCAAGGGGTCGAGGGTTCAAGGATTCAAGGGAAATGCTTAAAAACTATAAAGAGCTGAAGGTTTGGCAGAAATCTTATGGACTCTGCTTAGAAATCTACCGAATAACTGGGAAATTCCCCAAAAACGAAAGATACAGCCTGACATCTCAGACCAGACGATCTGCAGTGTCTGTTCCTTCCAATATGGCAGACGGAAAACAACGGCAGATTATATCAGGCTACTCTACATTGCATACGGATCGCTATGTGAGCTGGAAACTCAGATCCTGCTATCAGGTGATCTGAATTATGTGGAGGATGGAGAATTGGCCCCTTGAATCCTTGAACCCTCGAACCCTTTTTTTGAAAGCAACCCCATCATGACCACATCCAACCCCATCCGTACCGGCAAACCCGCCTGGCTGAGAAGAAAGCTGCCTTCCGGCCCTGCATACGAACAGATCCGCTCCATGATCGGCAAGGGCCAGCTTCACACGGTGTGCCAGGAGGCCTGCAACATCGATGGCGGCCAACCGGGACCGCTTGACCCGGACGAACCCCGGCGCGTGGCTGATGCAGCCGCCAATATGAATCTGCGTTACGTGGTGGTCACCTCGGTGACCCGGGACGATTTGAAAGACGGCGGGTCCGCCCATTTCGCCGCAACCATCGATGCCCTGCGGGAAAAGATCCCGGAGGTGCGGGTGGAAGTACTCATTCCTGATTTTCAGGGGGTTCGGTCACCCCTGGAAACCGTGCTGGCAGCCCACCCCGACGTGCTCAACCACAACATGGAAACCGTCCAGCGCCTCTATCCCGGCGTACGGCCCCAGGCGGATTACGACCGCTCTCTGGAACTGCTGGCCCGTGTGAGAAGAATCGACCCGTCCATTCCCGCCAAATCCGGCATCATGCTGGGTCTGGGCGAGACGGAGGAAGAAGTCAGGCAGGTGATCGCCGACATCCACCACACCGGCTGCCGCATGCTCACCATCGGCCAGTACCTTCAGCCCACCCCGCAGCATCTGCCGGTGATCGACTTCATCCCGCCGGAGGAGTTCGATCGATGGCGCCAGTTTTCATTGGAGTTAGGTTTCGATAAGGTGGCCTCCGGTCCGTTTGTGAGAAGTTCCTACCATGCGGGAAGCATGTTTTCGGGAAATGAAAAATAATTCCTATCAGTGCAATCTAAAAAATCAGGTCAATTTATCTTTGCCACAGGGTTACCGGTGAAAAACTGAAATTGATTGCAATTTCAAATTCATATTGCTATGGGCATCTGAATTGCGGAACATTCAGGTACCTAAAGGCAGCTTATTAAATTTAAAGTCATTTAACGCTGAAAAAGAGACGGTGGTTCAGATGGACGATTTTAAAGAGACACTGGAAACCTTGAAACAAACAGATTCCACAAAGATTTTCTTTACAGACCTTCACGGAAGAATAATGAGCCTGCCTGTGAATCCGGAAAACATAGAATCCATTTGCAATACAGGAATAGGTTTTGACGGAAGCTCCATTGCCGGGTTTGCATCGGTTGAAAAAAGCGACCGGCTTTTAAAACCGGTCAAAGAGAGCTTTCGCGAGGTAAACTTTACGGACGAGAAAGTCGGCTTTTTTATCGGGGATGTTTACAATGAAGCGGGCAAACGGGCCCTGGCCGACCCGCGGGCAATCCTGGAGAACATCCTGACCAAAGCCGAAACGGAGTTCGGTTATAAATTTATCGTGGGACCGGAGCACGAATTTTTTCTCCTCAAAGGGGATACGTTTGATGAAAATTCCCACACCGACCGGGGCGGCTATTTCCAGGCCAGTCCGCATGACAAGGGCGAGGTGGTCCGCAACAGGATTATCACCGTTTTGAAGGAATGCGGCATCATTTTTGAGAAATCCCATCATGAAGTGACACCCTCCCAGCACGAGATCAACCTTGAATGCACCGATCCCCTGAACGGGGCGGATCGAACGGTGCTTTTCAACTACGTCACCCAGAAAGTGGCCACTGAATTCGGCTATTATGCCGCGTTTATGCCCAAACCGTTTAACGGGTACAACCGCAATGCTTTTCATATCCACATTTCAATGCAGGACCTGGATGGAAACAATGTTTTTTACGATGAAACGGCTGAAAAAAATATAGGCAAAATCGCGCGGCAGTTCATTGCGGGGATCCTCAAATACGCCCGGGAGACGTCCATTATCATGGCTTCCACTTTCAATTCATACAAAGCCTATGTACTTGAACGGGAAGCGCCCGTCGTCAGGAACTGGGGCTTTAGCAACCGAAGTTCCATGGTCAGGATCCCCCATTCCCTGAGTCCGCAAAGCACCCGGCTGGAATTGAGAAGCCCGGACCCATGCGGAAATCCCTATCTGCAGATAGCGGTGCTGATCGCCATGGGTCTTGCGGGTATCAAGCAGGGTCTTGACTGCGGGCCCCCGATTTCAGGCAGCGCCTACCGGAAAAACTGGAGAATGAAGGTCTGGGATAAACGCTTTCTACCCAAATGCATGTATGAAGCCCTTGTGGAGGCCGAACGCAGTAAATTCCTTAAAGAGACGCTGGGTGAGCGCATTTATGAAAACTATATGGCTCTCAAGGTAAACGACTGGGAGGATCACCGGACCCATGTTACACCCCGGGAGCACAGCAAGTATCTCAGCCGATAAATAACCATTAGAAATGGTAAGGAGAGGATTGATGGAAGCATGGGTTGAACAACTTCAAAACAGTGTGAACACGCTTGATCGCCTGAAGGAATATATAGATGTCACTCCCGAAGAGGAGAAGGCCATCACAACCTTAAATACCAAATGGGGTACCACACCCTATTTTGCATCCCTGATGGACCGCGCCGATCCCAACTGTCCGGTCCGGCGGCAGGTGCTTCCCTCCATGGCAGAAACCGTCAATGAGTACGGGGTGGAAAATTACCTGATATGGAAAGAAAACCGGGCTACCGATGAGGTGCGGCCCGACAGTATTGCCCGGCAGTATCATGACCGGGTGGCCTTTACCGTAACTGATGTTTGCGCCAACTACTGCCGGCACTGTTTTCGGAAGGAGCTGGTGGTAGACCGGGATATCAAGTTTCGCATGGACATCGAAGAGGGTCTGGCCTGGATAAAAGAGCATAAGGAAATTCGAGATGTGTTGATAACCGGGGGGGACCCTTTTATCCTCTCCGATGAAAAAATCGAATACCTTATCAGAAAACTGAGGGAATTCGAGCATCTTGAAATGATCCGGTTCGGTACGCGCACCCCGATCGTGCTGCCCCAGCGGATTACACCGGAGTTGAAAAAGATACTCAGTCCGTATCACAAAATTCCCCTGTGGATTAATACCCAGTGTAACCATCCAAAAGAGATAACCGATGAGACGGCCCGGGCGGTGTTCGACCTGCTTTCCTGCGGCGTCAATGTCGGCAACCAGGCCGTTCTATTGAAAGGAATAAACGATGACCCCGAAACGTTCCGGCTGCTGCACCAGAAACTGCTAACGGTGGAAAAAGGCGCGGAGCTAATCCGGGATGCCATCCGTGGCCATACGACCGGCCTGGCCCAACCCATGTATGTCATCGCAACAAATATCGGCAAGATTCCACTGATGCCCGACTATTATATAATGGGCAAGAATGACAAAGAGTATACCCTGAGAAATTACGAAGGCAAACTCACAAAGTGGCCGAATATGCCTGAGTAAAGAATCCTGGCCCACAGGACCAGGTTTTTTAAGGATAAATAAACAGGGGATCAACCGCCCCATCCCCGCTTGAAACACCAACAAAATATCAGGTTCATGCATCAAGAAGCATGCGGTCTCCATAAGCCATACGACCACCCTGCCTTCCTTCAACCTATCTGAAATTACATACTTTTCACTTTACATCGCACAATCATCTGTCAGTTAAACCTCAAAGGTTCTCGATTTATGCTTGACAGCTGTACGTCGTGTTATAGAATATGACGTCATATTCTAGATAGATAAAAACAACTCGACAAGCGCACGGAGGCCAGACGATGGAAAAGAAAAAACTTTCAAGGCGAGAAATGGACAAACTAAGGCACCGTCGCCAGATGCTTGCTGCCGCACTCGATCTCTTTTCAGTGAAGGGATACCACAACGTTTCGATGCACGAAATTGCCGGGAAGGCCGAGTTCGCAATTGGTACACTCTACAAATTCTTTAAGAATAAAGAAGACCTCTATAAAGCCTTGATGATGGAAAAGGCAGATGAATACCACCGGACTCTAAGTGAAGTTTTGCGCCTTTATTTTGCTGAAACAAGAGGTGCGAGTTTCAACATTAAGGCAGGGCTCGATCCGGACATTCGCATGCTATATGACGAAATGGTCGAACAGCTGGCTTTCACAATGAAAAGGGGCATCGATAGGAAGGTGCTGAAAGAAGGCGACCCTTATTACATGGCTGTAGCTTTGGAGGGGCTTACCAACGCTTTTCTTTTCTGCTGGTTGGAAGATCCAAAACGCCATTCGTACGAGTCGAATGTTCCGATGATCAAGGAGCTGTTTCTAAACGGGTGCTTGGCCCAATGAATAAGACAATGCAAATTACAGGCAGGCGACCTCTTTTTATCGTGAGTTTTGTGCTCTTGGCGATGTTGGGCTACGTTTCCGTGAGTCCTGCCGCTTCTAAAAAATTGATGCGGCAATCTGAACAAGAAAGGCCGCTGCAATTATCACTCAGTGATTGTTTGCTGCTTGCGAGGCAGAGAAATTTTGACATCCTACTGACTAAAGAGGCACTTATCCAGGCTGATGCCAAGATGAGCCAGGCCAAGTCGGCCATGCTTCCTTTTTTGGGTGCCGAGGGTTCTTATGTTCGTCTTGACAAAGAAATTGGCTTCTCGCTTGGACCCCAATTTTTAACTTTTATTGACAAGGATACTTACAAGGCGGGGCTCGTCGTTCGCCAGCCCATTTACATTGGAGGGCGATTGAATGCGGCGCGCAAGGCATCCCAATATTCACGGGACGCCCAAGCTCAAGAGAACAGGGCCATTGAAAAGGAAATCACTTTCCAGGTTACGCGCGCTTATCGGACCGCGCAGGTGGCCAAGGCATTCCGAAAGGTTGCGGTGGAAGCCGTCGATCTTCTTGAAGCACACGAACATGACGTGGCGATTCTGGTAAATAAAGGGGCGAATCCAAACATCGACCTGCTTCGTACACGAACGGAACTTGCCAATGCCCGCAAGGAGATGAATGGTGCCGATAACGCTGTCGAGGTCACCCAGACCGGAAGCGGATCTTTCGTCTCTCACTGAGACGGCCCTTTTGCAACGTCCTGAACTTTCTGCAATGGATTCCAAAATTGCAGCTGCAGAACAGGCGCTTAAAGCGGCCAAAGGCGAATACCTGCCTACCATTGCCCTGGAAGGGCGTTACGAATACATGGAAGGCGATTTCCGGGATCTGGAAGGCGGTGACCACTGGACGGTCGGAATCGGGGCACAGCTTCCCCTCTGGAATTGGGGGGAGACCGCGGCCAAGGTCCGAGAGGCGAGATCGCAACTGGTTCAGGTGAGAATTCAGCAGGACAAAACGACAGATCGTATTCGTCTTGAGGTCCGCCAGGCTTTCCTGGACCTTGGGAAAGCGGAAAAGAATATCGAGGCGGCAGAGAGTGCACTGAATACAGCCAAAGAGGCTTACCGCCAGGCAAGAGCCAGATACCGGGCAGGAGAAGGCACAAATACAGACGTGTTAGACGTCCGTACGGCCTTAAGTCGAGCTGAAGCGAATCACACCCAGGCTCTTTTTGACTACAACGTTGCACTGGCTGCCATTAATAGAGCAGTGGGTGTAGTGGCAAAACGGCCTGATATCAAGGAAGAGGAGCCTGCCTAATGAAACGGAGTGGAGCATATATCTCGATTGCTGTCGCCGTTGCCGCTATCACGGTCTTGGTTGTCCAGGTTTCCAAGAAACAATGGCACAAAGACGTGGACATGGATGCGGTCGACAAAGTGATACCTGTCACAATTGCAGCTGTTGTCCCGCACGAATTCACTGACGATATTGACGCCGTCGGTACCCTCAAAGCCCGAGAGACATGTCTGCTAAGCCCCAAAGTGGCAGGACCGGTGAACCGGGTGCTGGTTGATATCGGGGACCGCATTAAAGCCGGTGAGGTCGTTATTAGATTGGACAGAACCAACTTCGATCTTGGCGTCAAACAGGCGCAGGCAGCGCTTGCGGCTGCACAAGCAGCAATTCCGCAGGCCAGCGCCCGGTTTGAACAGGCCGAGAAAGAATACCGCCGCACAACCGAACTGCTGGAAGAAAAGGTGATTCCGCAAAGTCGCTTTGATGCAGCGGAAGCTGCCTTCAGGGCCGCCAAAGAAATGGTATCTTCAGTCAGGGCCCAACGTGATCAGGCAAAGGCAGCCCTGGAGGTGGCACTGGAACATCGCAAGGATGCATATATCAGATCGCCTATCGATGGCACTGTCGTGGAAAGAGATGTGGAGATCGGTCAGTCGGTTGCGCCCGGCAACCGACTGCTGCGTATCGTGGACCAAATATCTCTGAAATTGGATGTCGATTTGCCGGAGTCAGACATTGGCCGCCTTGCCATTGGAAGACGCGCACTTTCCGCGTGAGAATCGAGGTACCAAATCCGTCCGGGAAGCTGGTGGACGGAATGTTTGCCAGGGTGAAGCTTTCGGTAGAAAAAAGAAGGTCCCTTGCCATCCCCCGTAACGCCTTACAACGCCTCCCCGGCAGCGGCACCTATTACGTCTTTGTTGTGGAAGGAAATACAGCCCATAAGCGAACGGTCGGCATTGGAGCCATGAATGATCAATATGCAGAAGTGATGGATGGCTTGCTTGAGAATGACAAAGTGGTCACCAGCGGAGCGGGGCGTTTGCGGTCAGGTGCTGAGGTAAATGTACCGGATGTTCCGAACAAGAATGAAACGGATAAGTCCAAGAGGACAACTTCTCAAGAAGATCGGCGGTGAGTATGTCGGACAATAACTCGGGTTTTCCGAAAAATATCGGCCTGGCGCTGGGCAGCGGCTCCGCACGGGGATGGTCCCATATCGGTGTAATACGGGCACTGGCTGAGGCAGGAATAGAAATTAGCTGCATAGCCGGCACCAAATCGTTTCCTTTATGGATGTGACTTTTCCGAGGTCCGGACTCATTGATGGGGAAAAGGTCACCGATTTCTTTCGCAGCCATGTCCAGGAGATAAACATTGAAGAACTACCCCTTCCCTATTGCGCCGTCGCCACCGACTTGACCACGGGTCGTGAGCTCGCATTAAATGAAGGGGATCTCATAGAGGCAATCCGTGCGAGCATCTCTGTCCCAGGCATTTTTACGCCGGTAAAGAAAAACGGCAGTTTCCTGATCGATGGGGGTCTGGTCAATCCCGTTCCGGTAAGCGTGGTCCGGAATATGGGAGCGGATTACGTCATCGCTGTTGATTTGAACCATGACATTGTCGACAAAAGGAGTGCCGACAGCATCGCTCCGGTTGATTCATCGTTGGCGAGTGTGGTTGATCAACCCCCTCCCCCAAAATGGAGAATCGCGCAGGATCTGACCAACAGGCTCAACGAATTCAGTTCGCCCGCGTTATCGCAAGTACGCCAGTGGCTGCACAGGGATCCCGTGCCGAACATCTTTGATGTGTTGACGACCTCAATCAACATTATGGAAGTACAGATAACCGCAACAAAATTGGCAACAGATCCGCCCGATCTGCTGATTCAGCCGAAGCTGGGAGATATCCGTTTTCTAGAATTCCATCGGGCCGAGGAGGCCATTGCCGAAGGGTATCGGGAAGCCACGACGCAGCTTAAAGAAAGATGGAAGGGTGCCGTCAAAAGTGATTTATCAAAAGATTCCTGATTGGGGAGGATGGGAGATGGAGATCGACTTTTTTGAAACTGACAGTGACTGTGAGCAGGGAGATCGACAATGAGATTGCCGGAGATAGCCGTTCGGCGGCCGGTCACGACCGTTATGGTTTTTGCTGCCATCGCCTTGTTGGGCAGTGTCGCCTTCCTCAAGCTCAACTTGGACATGTTGCCTGACATAGAGCCTCCCGCGGTGAGTGTAATCACTATCTATCCGGGAGCTTCCGCCACGGATGTCGAGTCGGAGGTAACCAAGTATCTGGAAGACAAGCTTTCCACCACGCCTGATCTCGATCGGCTGGAGTCAAAATCAAAAGACAACATAGCCATTATTAATTGCATATTCGACTGGAACACGGATCTGGATGTTGCGGTCAACGATATCCGGGAGAAGATCGATCTTGCCAAACCGGACCTTGCCAGCGGAGCGGAAGCCCCCTTTATATTCAAGTTCAGCAGTTCCATGGTGCCGGTGCTCGTCATGACGGTGACGGCGAAAGAAAGCAGCCCCGACCTTTACAGAATTGTCGACAAACAGATCGCTGATCCCCTTAAGCGCATGCCCGGCGTGGGTGCCATCCTCTATGAAGGAGGGGTGGAGCGCCAGATAAACGTCCACTTTGACCGGGATTCGTTGGATGCCCATCACCTTTCCGTGCAACAGATTCGGACCGTACTAAGTTCCGAGAACCTCAATCTACCTGTCGGCACTGTCAAGGTAGGGAAAGAGGAACTCCAAGTCCGGGTGGATGGGCGCTACCGGGATGCGGCTGAAATCGGTAACACGGTGATAGGCAGTGATGGTGATGCCTTCATCCGTCTCCGGGATGTTGCCGAAGTGATCGACGCCCACGAGGAGACAACCCAGTGGGGCTGGGGCAGCGGCGTGCCGGGGATGGTCATGATCATCCAGAAACAATCCGGCGCCAACACCGTTAACGTCATCAACGCCATAAAAGAACGCCTCAAGACACTAAAGACCGAAGTGCCGGCGGACATTGAGATCCATAAGATTCTGGACACATCGGACCATATCTATTCGATGATCTACAACCTGACCGAATCCGCAGCCGTCGGCGGAATTCTGGTCATTGTTGTCTGTTTCCTGTTCCTCCGGCGGTTTCGTCCCAGCCTGGTCGTCACAATGGCAATCCCGTTCTCTATCGTTGTTGCCTTTATCGGCCTCTTTGCCATGGGGTATACCATCAATGTTATTTCCCTGATGAGTATTGCCATCGCCGTGGGCATGGTCGTGGATGATGCAATCGTCGTGCTTGAAAACATCGTACGGCATGTGGATGAAGGAATGTCTCCGAGGCGGGCCGCCGTTGAGGGAACATCGGAAGTAGGCATGGCGGTTGCCGCGTCAACGTTGACCATTGTGGCCGTTTTTGCTCCTCTTCTCCTGGTGAAAGGGATCGCCGGTATCATCTTCGGCCAGCTGGCGTTCATGATCTTGATCTCGATTATGGCCTCTCTCTTTATTTCGCTGACGTTGACTCCCATGGCTTCTTCCCGCCTGCTCCTTTTACCGAAGGAAAGAAAACTCAACCCGGTGTTTGCTTGGAGCGAACGAGTGTTGAACACAATTGCTGGTATTTATGCCCGTGTTTTGGAGTGGGGATTACGCCATCGTAGGGTGGCGCTTTCAACCATCGCCATCGCGTTTGTCGGCAGTTTAGTCCTTATTCCATTAGTCGGCACCGAATTCCTCCCGGAAGTCGACTCGCGTGAGATTGAAGTCGTTGTCGAATTACCGGAAGGTACACGCGGAGAAGTTACTGCTAAGACTGTCGAAAAAATACTTGATATGTTTCAGGAGATTTCTGAGGTGGAAGCATCTTACGGCCTGGCCGGACAAAGCCAAAAAGGGCTCCTGAGCGCCATGGGGTTCGAGGAGGGAACGAATCTGGCACGTGTAGGAGCCCGTCTTGTTCCGAAGGAAGAAAGGCAGCTCTCGGCCAAGGAGATTGCCGCGAAAATCCGTCCGGAAGTAGCTTCTTTGCCTGAGGTAGAGAAAATCTCGGTTCGGGCAATCGGCGCAATTCAAAAACTCTTCTTCGGTGGCGGTCGCCCCATCAGCATTGAGATTCTGGGCCATGATATCGAGATGACAAACAAAATTGCCGCGAAAATCCGACGCATCGTGGAAGCAACACCAGGCGCTGTGGATGTCTCTGTCAGCAGAAAGAAACCGCGGCCGGAAGTGCTGATCCGTCTTAACCGGGATAAGGCGGCATCTTTGGGGTTGAATGTGGCGCTTGTCGCCGATGCATTGAGAACCAACTATTATGGATTCGATGATACGAAGTTTCGGGAGGCGGGTGACGACTTCGATATTGAACTGCGACTAAAGAAGGATCAACGGGAGAGTATTCGTGAAATCGGGGAAACCCCCATCACAACGCTGACCGGCCAAACCATTAAGCTCCGAAACGTCGCGTCTGTTTGCGAAGCCTTTGGACCGGTGGAGATCGACCGGAAAAACAGGACCCGAGTCACAAAGGTTCTGGCTGGTGTCCAGGGCAGGGTTCTTGGGGATGTGGTACGAGATGTTCGAGAACAGATGGCTTCACTTGATCTGCCTCCCGGCGTTTCCATTGAATGGGGCGGGGAGGTGGAGGAACAGCGAAAAGCGTTCCGTGATCTGACCCTCCTTCTCATCCTTGGAGTTGTCCTTGTCTACATGGTCATGGCGGGGGAATTCGAGGATTTCATAGATCCATTCATCATCATGTTTTCGGTTCCTTTCGCCTTCGTCGGAGTGATCTGGGCCTTCGTTATCACAACCACTCCGCTCAACCTGATGAGCTTTATCGGCGTGATCATGCTCATGGGCATTGTTGTCAAGAATGCCATTGTGCTCGTGGACTACACCAAGCAACTGAGAGAGCGCGGGATGAGCCTAAACGAAGCGGTAGTTACGGGAGGGAGAACACGCCTGAGGCCGGTGCTCATGACCAGTCTCACCACAATATTCGGCATGGTCCCGTTGGCCCTTTCCAGGGGGGAGGGTTCGGAAGTATGGAATGCATTAGGCATCACGGTCATCGGGGGGCTATTGGTAAGCGGGATTGTAACATTAATTCTTGTTCCTCTTGTGTATTCGCTGGTTCACCGGAACAGAATGGAATGAATCCCGAAATAGAAACAACAACAAGAAGACCAGTATGGATGTCTGACCATTGGCTGTGGGAAAAAGCGCGGAGCATTAGGCGAAGAATCAGCTTGTAACCATCAACATCATTAAATGTTAAGGAGGCGCAAACCATGTCGGAAAATCAAGTGAAGGACCGTATTGTTGAAGAGGTAAAGATTGCTAAAGAGACAGGAAAGATTACCTCGAAAAAGATTAATGAAATCGTCAGAAAGGCTGTGGCCGATGCCGTGTCCGAAGGCAAGGGCGGAGCGGAAGCCATCCGTCCCATTGTGAAGGATGCCATGTCTGCCGCCGTGGAAGGATTAAGGGCTGCCGAAGCGGATGCGGCGGAGAATATCAAGGCTGTTTTGGAAGGAGCCGTAGCGGGTGTTCGTGTCCATAAGGATCAGGCTGTCGATGTTGTCAGAAAAGAGATGCGTGAAGTTGAAGAGAAACTCGCAGCAGAGAAAATCAAACTGGCCCAATCTGTCAGGGATGCCCTCCAGGGAGCAAAAGAGGCTGGAGCCTTATTGCCCGAAGAGATCGGAACGCGCATCGAATCTCTTTCAGCCGACATCAAACTGAAGAGTACAGAGTTGTTCGGTCTGACTGAGCAGACAGTTAAAGAAGCCGTCAAACAGGCCATCGAGTCCAGCGAGAATGTGAAAGAGACCGTGGCTCAAATTGCCAGGGATGCCACGGAAAGGGCGCTTAAAGAGAGGCGGTTCACCGCTGACCGGGTGAAGAAAATTGCCGAAAAGGTCATGTCCGGCGCAGTAGAGGCCGCGGAGGAAGCGGGTAAAGAGGTCAAGGATGTTGCCCATGGCGCCTTTGAAGGGGCCCAGAAAGGAATCGCATCGGCAGTGGAATCTATTGGAGATAAAACCAGAGAATTTATCCACGATGATCTTGCCCGGACAAAGGAAGACCTTGAGACGATTGAGGAGCTTTTCTTGGAGACGGCTGGCAGGGTAGCAAAACGCTCCGGAGAAACGGCAAAGGCAGTATTGGTCGATCTGGTTGAACGAACTGAAAGAACAACTTCTGTTTTAAGGGAAAAGACCGGTCATGCAACGGAAAAAGTTGCTGAAAGACTGAAAAAAGCCGGACTTGCTGTCATATACGAACGAAAATGGCGGCTTCTGTATGATGGGAATTTCGGGAAACTTGGTTTTGATGTCATCCCTCATCTGGGCGCCGCCCTGGGCAATGTTTACACCTATGCCAATGCCGGGATGGAAGCCCGGCTGGGATGGAATATCCCCAGGGATTTCGGCACGTCTCTAATCCGTCCGTCCGGCGCTTCCAATGCGCCTCTGAACGCACAGGACCCCCGCATCTCCAGTGATCAAGGGTTCGGTCTGTATGTGTTTGCCACGGCCGACGGGCGTGCCGTGCTGCATAACATTTTTCTGGACGGAAACACCTTTACCGACAGCCACAGCGTTGATAAGAAACATTTTGTGGCTGATATTGGAACAGGCGTCGGATTGATCATCCATCGCTTCAAGCTTTGCTACACCCATGTTTTGCGGACAAAAGAGTTCACAGGACAAGAAGATAACCAGGTTTTCGGCTCCATCACCTTTTCCTGGACTTATTAACTTGATGAAATCGTAAAGCCTATGCGAAAAAACTTTGCATCACCTTACTGAACTCCTCTCCACGCCAGGCGGTGGAAGGTCTTGTTTCTTCAGATACGAGAATGTCCTGTCTCAAAAAGGGTAAAAAATCAGAGACCCGTGGGATCATTACTCTTACCACCGGGAAATTCAACACCGGATGGGTGTAGTTTAATATTATACACTCCGTATTGAAAAGTCTGCATATCCTTTTGATTTCCTCAATCTCGCCAAGAACATCTTTGAATTTGATGTTCTTGTAAGTCCGACTTTCTCCTTGCTCAAGAAATGAGATGTCTTTTGCAGAAACACTGCATTTCATCAACATGTAAAAATCGTTAACCTGAGATCTATGGACTACCGGTCTATCCAACTGTGGCCGGGATGCCAATAGCGTTTCCCGACCTTGCATGCTCTCTGTAAAGCACCTCGTCAGACCTTCGTCCAGATTGAAAGACACTCCAGGTATCAATATTCTATGTTCCAGGCGGTCAGAACGTAAGTTGTTGTTGATGAACAGAACGCCTATGCAGGGCAACAGTCCATCAAGAGAAAGATCCTTGATTATTACATCGACATTCTTTCCGTGATAGAATTCAATCATATCCTTTATGGCCGCATTGTTCAGAGAGTCTATGTCGATTGAGGGGACTGTTTTTTCAGGCTTGATTATTTGTATTTGGGCATGACGTTCAAATATCTCACATGATGCCTGAATCATTGCTTCTTCGATGGTATTTCCTGCCGCCATCCCGTTAGACCCGTGAATATATGCAACAAAATTGACCGGGACTTTTACTGTCTCTTTGCGAGTTATCGAAAAACCGTCAACCCAATGGCTGGCCATTCTGCTGTTTTTGATATCCTTGATATCCTTATCTGTCAGATGACTTTCGTTTGCCAGCAGGTCTTCTATCCTGATAGGGTTTTCCAAATCGTCCTGGTGGGCACGCACATATCCCTCCATCCATTCGTAATTAAGAAACCTGTCAGTTTCGTCATTGTAAAGGGCAGGAGCGTTAAACCTCAGCTGCTCTTCAAAAACCGGATAGAACAGCCCGGCGCTGAGGCGTTCAGCCAGTTCTGCGTATGCACTGGCCTCCGCGAGCTCCGGGGTAATGCCTTTTCCGTTACAGACGATTCTTATTGAATCAATCCATGCCCGTCCCCAATAGATGTTGTCCGACACTCGAAACGCCGAGTAACCAACGTCGAGACCTAATTTCCGTAACCCGTCCTTTATTCTGTTAATTGTATTGGACGGAAGGTCACACTTGCTGTACTCATTTCTGACGCAATTCTGAAATTTCATTCAGCTTGTTGCTCCCGGAGAAAGAATGATAGAAGATTCCCTTTTTTGGTGGGAGAGCATAGGAGGAAATGGCTTGGTATGTCAAGGTCAAAGGGGCCGCAACAAAGGACTTTTCTTGACAGGAGAGCCTTGTTATAATATATGAAACGAGTTTTCTAAGGCAGTGTGCTAACTGTTTAAACCCTATAGTTGCATAAAGATTAATTTTTACGAACGGAGGGGATGCGCGTTCTGGTCAGAAATCATATTGTATGAAGAGGCCTCAACTTGAGCGTACAGCAATTCCCCTTTTTCAAATGAGGGACCAAAGTTAATTTGGAGGTGATTACATGGCTGACTATTACATCAATGTCTTTTTGGAAGACGAGAAACTCAAGCAGATTGAAGATGCTGGAGTGGGAGACCAGATTCAGGAGATAGACGGCAAAAAGGCGATTCAAGTGGGCCTCACCAAGAAAGAAAAAAAGAAGCTTGCGAAGGGCTTCCCGGACATGACCTTCGATGCTTCAAATGCCTGTGTGCTTCCTGAAGAGGCAGAGGGTACCTTGATGAGTTTTATCACGGATAACAAAAGCCTGGAAATTATGAAATTTGCGATTCTGAAGCTATACAACCCTCTTGCCGGCAAGGCGCCTCGTTCGGCTTCATCAGAAGTCGTTAAGTAGCCGGGGCAAAAGACAAGCCAAAACACAATCAAGATGGGGTAATTTATTTTTTTGTGGCCCTTATAACCCGGGGAGGGAATGGGTCTGACGACCTGCTCCCTCTTTTGTTCGAGTAGTGCCTGGCTGGGTACGCAACGCATCGGAATCAGTGCAGGTCGAATAACCCGAGTCAGTTGCGAAGCCCCTCTTTATTTACAAGTATTTTTTCTATACCCTTCATCACCGCATCAGACTTGGGGATCACCTGGTGATCGGCCAGAATCTGCCGCGCCTTCTCATTGCAGCGCTGCTGCATCTCTTTTTCCCCGTTGTCGGTCCAGTGTTCAAAACGGCTCCGGTCGGCCAGTTCCGGATGAAACAGCGTCGTCTTAAAGTGTTTAAACGTATGTCTGTCGCTGATGAAGATGGCGCCGGTGCTGACGTTACGGGCAACGCGGTCAATCACGTCCAGCGCCAGGGTGTCGTCGTCAACCCTCAGCCCGTCAATAAAATAGCGGCTCATCCCCACCAGTTCGTCCGCCAGGGCCAGCATCTCCAGCGAGGACGTATGACCGGATTCGATATACCCCACGTCATGGATGAAGTTGCATCGGGACAGCATGGCCGTGATGATGGAGAGCATTCCCTCGGCACCGGCCTGGGCGTCCACCGTCTTGGCATCCGTTGCACCGGCGAAGGACCAGATGGGCAGCTTGTAGATCATATCCCGCATGTCGGCCAGAGCTGCCTGGGTGAGACTCCACTCTGTGCACCCGTATGAGACAACGGTGTGGCGCATGTCCAGTACGCTCACGTTCGGGGCAAAGAGAAACGGCGCTCCCTTTCCAGTGAGCTGGTGGACGGTGAGCCCCACCAGGTTTTCCGCGATACCCAGGGCCATCGCTCCTGCCAGGGTCACCGGCCCACCACCACCGGCATTGCAGCCCGAGGGCAGACAGATGGGAATACGTTTTCTGGCACAAAACACCAGCTTTTCCATGACATTGTTGGGAAACCGCAGCGGACTGATGGCTTCCGAATAGTTGAGGATGAAGGGCCGGCGGGCTAATGCATCCTCTCCGCCGGCCACCAGGCAGGCAATCTCGTGGATCTTGGCGATGTCTTTTCCACTGTCGGCGATAAAACAAATCGGCTTGTTGCTGCTTTTCACCATTTCTGCGAACACGTGGACATAGATCTCTTCAATGGGAACGTCAGCCGGGTTTCCCATGGACATAGAGAAGTCCATGTTATCCAGACCATCCACCAATTTGGCAAAATTACCCGTATCCCGGAGCACGGGTCGCCGTCGCTCACCGGTCTCCAGGTCGATGGTAAAAATCGTGTCCGAACCGGTGCCAAAGTAAAAATTGCCGTTGACCAGAGGCATGGTTTGCCGGCCCTGCTGGTCGTAAAGGGTGATCTTGCGGGGCGCTGACGTCAAGGCATCTTCGGCCAGGCGCGCCGGCATCAGCACCCGGCCCTCACTGTCGATGCGGCAGCCGGCATCCAGCAGCATGCTGCGCACCTGCGGGTGTTCCATCACAAACCCGGTATTTTCGAGGATTTCAAGGGCGGCATGGTGGATGGCCCAGGCCTGTTCTTCGTTCAGTACCCGCATGCGCGGACGAAAGGTATTGATCTCGGGTTGTTTCACAATCAACCTCCTGATAGTTTTTCTTTTGGTCGATCGGCGTGGGTGAATCAGAAGTCATTTTCCTTTCGGCCGACGATGGCATAGTAGTAGAGAGGCTCTCCAGCCATGGAAAGCCGGTGGCAGTAATGGTGTTTCCGATACACGTTGAGACTTTGGCCGATCATCTTCTGCAACATCTCGTTGTAACCGGTGTCGTCTTTATCATTGAGAAAACGGTCTTTAATGTTAAAAGCGACCCAGCTGTTGTTTTCAATAATGTTAAAGGCGTTGACGAAGGCTTGGGTGGGAATATCGCCGAAACCCAATGAAGCCACGGTCACCAGTGCATTGAAATTCCAGCGATCCAGCATCTGCTTATCCTTGCCATCCGGTTGGCTGAGATCCATCACATAATAGTCGTCGTATATTTCCGGTCGATCACGCTTCACAGCCTTTTTGGCTTCATCGATGATGTCGATTCCGACAATCGTTTCGGTATCGACCGCTTCCTGCAGGCATTCACCAACGATGCCGTTCCCTGCGCCAAAATCAAGCACACGCAAGGAGGTGTCACTTTCACCGTGTCTTTCTATGGTTTCCTTGAGCAAACCGGTAATCACCTGTGGGGAATCACACTGAAGCTTGTTGTAAACCACCTCTTCATATAAACCGGGAACATCATATACCCGATCGTACTCGTGAACCCGGATGCGCTCTTGCCCGTCTTCAGTCACCAGATGGAACCACTCTTCATCCTGGTCCAGCATACATTCTCTACCGGGATACTCTATCTGTAAATTGCAGGTACCCATCGTCATCTCCTGAATGTAATGTGTGGTAAGGGATCGTTTGAATCATTTTTACGGGGTAGGCACCTATTGCCCGCCCAAAGTGTATCAGCATATCAATAAGTGTGCCGATATCTTTTATACCTATACAACCTATTGATATTATATGCTTTATTGTATTTTTAAGTCGCTGCGCGAAAGCGTCGATTCGACAAAAAGAAACCAAGCTGTGTATATTTTTTACACTTTACCGATCGTAAAGTTCATATCGTAAAAATTCTGCACACCCCCAATCCACTGCTGTTGCTGGAAGCATCATTCCAAAAACATTCTATTTTGCTGGAATAATGGTGATAATCCCCTCGGCAAACGAACCGTGTATCCCGAAACCGGAACCATTATGAATTATCACTTGACTGTACAGAATTTACACATTAAAGAAAGACATCTTCGACGAGATCCCTATGATGAAAATTGTCGGGGTACGGTACAGCATTCCCGATCCGACCCTTTGATTGCTTCTGATGGTTACGTGAAATCATGAGTCAACCCAAGATGTTAAAAAAGAAGGTAAAAATCCTGGTCATCGAACGCGGTGTCGAGCTGATCCGTCAGCTCAAACGCATCTGCAGTGAAAAGAAATACATCATCATGGCGGCTCAAACCATCGAGCATGGTTTCGACATTTCGGAAAAAAGTGCTGCAACCCAAATTTTGTTTCTGGCATCGTCAAAGGATATGTCCCTTGTTTTTTCGGCCCTAAAGCGCGGTTCATACCAGTACGCCAAGCTTCCTATCCCGGATGGCGAACTGAAGATGCTCATTAGCGCCGCGTTACTTCATCAACCTCAGTACACCCCCAACCTCCTCTTGAAGTCCGAGACCCGAAAAACCACATTTGAAAAAATGGTGGGCGGCTCACCGAAGATGATTGATGTCTACCGGCAGATCCGCCAGGCGGCCAGCACCGACATGCCCGTGCTTCTCACCGGTGAAACCGGTACCGGCAAGGATTTGGTAGCAAGGGCCATTCACCAGTTGAGCTCCCGAAGCAAGAAGGCTTTTCTACCCATTCACCTGGGTGCGCTGCCACCGGAATTGGTGGCTGGCGAGCTGTTTGGGTATGAAAAGGGGGCATTCACCGGGGCAACGCAAAGCCACCGGGGATTATTTGAAAAGGCAGAAGGCGGGACCATCTTCCTGGATGAGATCGGTACCATCGACGAAAAGGTGCAAATCAGCCTGCTCCGGTTGCTGGAGACAAGAAAATTGGAGCGCATCGGCGGCACCCGAACCATTTCCGCCAATGCGCGGATCGTGGCAGCCACCAACGAGAACCTGTCTGAGGCGGTTGAACAGAGTCGCTTTCGAGAGGATCTTTTCTTTCGTTTGGACATCTTCCAGATCATTCAGCCGCCGCTTCGTAAGCGCGGTGGTGATATCGTCCTGCTGGTGAACCATTTTCTCAAGCAGTTCAGCGACGACTACCAACGCGATATCGTCGGCATTTCCCCGGAATGCATATCGGCAATTGAAACCTATGACTGGCCGGGAAATGTCAGAGAGATCAAAAATGTCATCCATCGTGCCGTGCTGAACTGTAACGGTGGGATTCTTCTCCCTGACCATCTTCCCGAGCGTCTGCAAAAAGCGCACAAACCGCCTCCGGGAATCAAGCTGCCCATGGGTTGTACCCTGAAGGAAGCAGAGCGGAAGATTATCTTGCGCACACTGAACTGGACGCAGAACAATCGCCGACGCACCGCCTCCATTTTGGGCATCAGCAGGCGGTCTCTTTACAACAAGCTGGAGCAGTATAACCTAATGTGATTGGAATAGTTTCGATTCAGCGAAAAGAACCGTTCAATTGAAGGGGTATAAGGGCCGCGGAAAAAGAACCGGCAGTGCGCCGAAACGAGCACTGCCGGTTTTGTCTATTTTACCTTAGAAAACTTGGTCCTCTGGGCCAGGATTCTTTACTTTAGGGCTTGGACGCCCGCTCCTGAGCCTGGCGGATCAAGTCCACCAGGCTGGCCATTTTAGGCTGGGGACGGCTGGCGCAGAGAGCATCGAATGCTTCCGGTGACAGACAGGCCTTCATGTGCGCCACCACATCGAACCGCTCCCACCAGCAGTCGAACACCTTGTGGCAGGGCGTTTTTTCCTCGCCGCAGACCTTGCAGTAGCCAAAGGCCACGTCGCCGCCCAGCCGAGGGCATCGCCGTTCCAGTTTGTCCGGATCCATCAGATGCTCTTCAGGTTCTGAGGCTCGGGATAGTTCTTGAGTACTTCCGTTGATTTCTCGATCTCAGCATCATCCAGACTGTAGTCGAACAGCTCCCCGGAGAAGTATTTGTCGTAAGCCCCCAGGTCCAGCAAGCCGTGACCGCTGAAGTTGACCACGATGGTTTTCTCCTTGCCTTCTTCCTTGGCCTTTTTCGCTTCTTCCACCACCTGGGCCAGGGCGTTGGAGGTTTCCGGGGCCGGGATGAAGCCCTCGGTGCGTGCCCACAGGATACCCGCTTCATAGGCGGCCATCTGCCCCACCGATTTGGGTGTGAGCAGACCCTCGTTGATCAGCTGGCTGACGGTGGGTGCCATACCGTGGTAGCGCAGACCACCGGCATGAATGGGCGCCGGCACGAAGTTGTGCCCCAGGCTGTACATGGGCAGCAGCGGGGTGTAACCGGCGGTGTCCCCGTGGTCATAGGCAAAAGGCGCCCGTGTCATAGTGGGGCAGGCCTTGGGCTCCACCGGGTAAATTTCGATTGGCTTGCCGTTCATTTTATCCAGGACGAAGGGGAATGCCAGTCCGGCGAAGTTGCTGCCGCCGCCGGCACAGCCGATGATGATGTCCGGGTAGTCGCCGGCGATATCGAACTGCTTCTTGGCCTCAAGGCCGATAATGGTCTGGTGGAGCATCACGTGGTTGAGCACGCTGCCCAGGGAATAGCGGGTCTTGCCGGAGGTGTCGCTCACCGCCGCTTCAACGGCTTCGGAGATGGCAATACCCAGGCTTCCCGGCGTGTTCGGATCCTTTTCCAGGATGTCCCGGCCGGCTTTGGTCTCATTGCTGGGAGAGGCGATACACTTGCCCCCCCAAGTCTCCATCATGGCCTTGCGGTAAGGCTTCTGGTCGAAGCTGATGCGCACCATGTAAACCTTGCAGGTCAGGCCATACTGGGCGCAGGCAAAGGATAGCGCGCTGCCCCACTGACCGGCACCGGTTTCGGTGGTGATCTTCTCGATGCCGAAGACCTTGTTGTAGTATGCCTGGGGCACGGCGGTGTTGGGCTTGTGGCTGCCGGGAGGGCTCATTCCTTCGTTTTTGTAGTAAATTTTGGCCGGCGTGCCCAACGCCTTTTCAAAGGCCGTGGCCCGGGTCAAGGGCGAGCGCCAGCATATCGGGACTTATCGGCTGGCCGTCGGGCCCGAGGGGGGGATTCATCTTGATATCCGCAAGGATATTGTACCATTGTCTGGGAATCTCGTCTTTGGCCAGGATGAAGCTCTTGGGTTTCATGCACGTTCCTCCTTGGTGGTATAATAAAAAGGCCCGACGCCCATCACGGCAAAAGCGGGCCGACGCACACAGAAATAATGCCAACATAACCGCGAAAGTGTTTTTACGCTGAAAATCGTGTTTCTGTCAATAGAAATGCCAACGATCCGCCATCTAAGACAGCTCGCTCCGTGTGAGAAATTGGTATTGACCTTTATTTTTCAGCACTGATAAAGTCGCTGAAGCAATAGAAGCCCTCACCGGTACCCGTTGCCCCCACTGCACCCGGCGGATGCTGAAGAAAATCACCGAGGAAGAGATGGCCGAGGCCCTGAAAAAACTGAGCGTATGAACTTGCACCGCCGATCTGAAATAGTGGGAAAAGGCAGTCCGCCGATGGAACCCGGCCGTTTGAATCCGCCCTTTTTCCTGAAGCCAGCCGGTGTCCAGACCGTGCTGGCCAGCGCCGGCCTCCGGGCATGGGGGGAAAACCCCATGGTGGATGCTGCCCGGGAGATCATTCTCACCACCGGTGAAGGCGTGCGCCTGCTGGGTTACATGAGCCGTCAACCCCGGCCCCATAACAAGGGTCTGGTGATTCTACTGCATGGCTGGGAGGGCAGTTCGGAATCCACCTATATCCGCACAACGGGCCGTTTTCTGTTCAGGCGCGGTTTTGATGTCTTCCGCCTCAATCTCCGGGACCACGGTCCCAGCCACCACCTGAACACCGGGGTCTTCTACGCGGTGCTGCTGGAAGAAGTGTTCGATGCCGTCCACCAGATCACCGAGGCAGAAAACGGAAGACCGGTGTTTCTTGCCGGATTCTCCCTGGGCGGCAATTTTGCCCTGCGAATCGCTCGAAAATGCGCCACGCAACCCATCAACAGCCTGACGCAGGTGGTCAGCATCAGCCCGGTGCTGGATCCGGACAAGGCCACGGACCGCATCGACAACAGCCGGTTTATCCTGAAATATTTTCTGAAGAAATGGCGCCGGTCCCTATCCATCAAGCAGCGTCTATACCCGCAGCACTACGACTTTTCCGCCCTGATGGCCGTGGACAATATCCGTGAGATGACCGAACGGCTCTTGGCGCGGTACAGCCCCTATGACAGTGCCAAGGCCTATTTCAAGGGGTACGCCCTTACCAACAATGACCTTCGTGGGATCACCGTCCCCACCACCATCATCACCGCCGAAGACGACCCCATCATTTCCGTGGAAGACTTCTACGACCTGCACACCAGCGCGGCTACCCGCCTGATGATTCAGCCCTATGGCGGACATAACGGATTTCTGGAAGGGTGGCGACTGAACGGATGGTATGAAAAAGTGATGCTTGACGCGTTTGAAACCGCTTGATTAGAATCGGTTATCGCCATCGATAAGCCCGCCCAGGGATCCCAGAATGGATCCTTCGCCCCGGCTGCCGCCGCGCTGGGGAGCGGCCTGGAGCATCCGGCCGGCCAGCCGCGAGAATGGCAGGGACTGGAGCCACACCTTGCCCGGCCCGTGAAGGGTGGCAAAAAAGAGCCCCTCGCCGCCGAACAGGGCCGTCTTGACATTGCCGGCCTGACGGATTTCGAAGTTTACGCTTTTCTCTAGAGCCACGATACAGCCGGTGTCCACATCCAGTACCTCGCCGGATTCAAGCTGGCGCTCCACCACGGTGCC
>JABZFO010000193.1 GCA_014237405.1 Desulfosarcina sp.
GCAGCCGCGCACCGGGGAGCGTTCGGCCATGTCCGATGCCTTGATGACCTGCTGATACCATTCCGGATAATCTTCAGCCCGCGAGGGTGAGATGGCGTTTGCCTGCTGTTTGCCCATGTTTGTATCCTAACTGTTTTTGTTCAATGCGATTTAGCTTGCTGTTCAAACTCGTCCACGGCCTCCAGGATCACCTCCACCAGCCGGTCTTCGGGAAATTTTTTCACCACTTTCCCTTTTTTGAACAAGATACCTACCCCGCTGCCGCCGGCCACGCCGATGTCCGCTTCCCGGGCCTCGCCGGGACCGTTGACTACACATCCCATGATGGCCAGCTTTACCGGGGTGGTACGGGTCATCAGGGCCTTCTCCACCCTGTCCACAATATCAAATAAGGGGATATCGCATCGGCCACAGGTGGGGCAGGAGATGATCTCCGGCCCCCGGTGGCGGATGTCCAGCGCCCGCAGGATCTCATAGCCTACCCGGATCTCCTCAACCGGATCCCGGGTAAGGGAAACCCGCAGCGTATCCCCGATACCCTCGGCCAGCAGGGTGCCGATGCCCAGGGCCGACTTGACGATGCCCGAATAAAGCGAGCCGGCCTCGGTAACACCCACGTGGAGTGGCAGGTCGGTTTCTTCCGACAGCAGCCGGTAGGCCTCAAGGGTCCGGGGCACGTCAGATGCCTTGATGGAAATTTTGATGTCGTGAAAATCCAGATCCCGCAGCAGGGCCGCATGCCGCATGGCGCTTTCCACCATACCTGCGGCGGTGACGCCATTGCACTTTTCGAGGATATCCTTTTCCAGAGAGCCTGCGTTGACGCCGATGCGGATGGGAATCCGGCACTCCTTGGCGCAATCGACCAGGGATTTGATGTTCTTTCGGCTGCCGATGTTGCCGGGATTGAACCGCAGGCCGTCCGCGCCGCCCTTGGCCGACGCAATGGCCAGGTGGTAGTCAAAGTGGATATCTGCAATGAGGGGAATAGCAATCTGCTTTTTGATCCGTGGGATGGCATCCGCCGCCGATTGGTCCGGGACCGCCACGCGGACAATTTCACAGCCGGCTTGTTCCAGCTGCTGAATCTGTCGGACCGTAGCCGCCACGTCATCGGTTTTCGTATTGGTCATGGACTGGACGCTGATGGGTGCCCCGTCACCCACGGCAACGTCGCCCACCATGATCTGTCGATGCCCTGGATAAACCTTGACCCCGTCATCCAGGGTAAAGAGTTTGGTCCGGATGCTGCTGATCAGGGTATCGAAATTGCCGCCGGGAAAATCGGTTCGGCCGATGGAGCCGGCAAAGAGGGTGTCCCCCACGAAAACTGCTTTTTTCGGGGCGCCCGCTTCCGTGTATTCGGTGTACAGGCAGATCCCGCCAAGGGTATGGCCGGGGGTGTGAAGCACCGATAGGGTATGGGTGCCGAAGGTGATGGTGTCACCGTCTTCCAGCAGGCGGTCTGCCGTCGGCGAATTTTCCGCCGCCAGTCCCCAGGCCGCTGCCGAGGCCGACAGCTGGGTGAGCATAGGGGCGTCGGCGCTGTGGATTTGGATATCGGCACCGGTCACTTCCTTGAGCCGCTTGTTGGCGCCCACGTGGTCAAAGTGGCCGTGGGTGTCGATGATGTGAACGACGGTCAACCGGTCTTCGGCCAGAGTGGTGAGTATCCGATCGATATCGTCCCCGGGGTCGATGACCACGGCCTCGCGCGTCTCTTCACATCCCAGAATAAAACAGTTTGCCTGAATGGGGCCCACGGCCATTTGACGGATAATCAAGTCTCTCCTCCTCACAGGAATAATTATTAATGTTGAATTATGAATTAATGTATCCTGTCTATTTTTAAACCGATAGAATGCCTTCATTCAAAATTAAGAATTCAAAATTCATTGTCCGGCGGTTTTGGGCACGCAGTCCACGGTGTTGTTCTGCATGGCCAGCCGGATGCTGTCCAGTATGCCGTTGATAAAGGCGCCGGACTCTTCGGTGCCGAAGCGTTTTCCCACATCGATGGCCTCGTTGATGGAGACTTTGGGAGGAATATCGGCGCAAAAGAGCAGTTCGAACACGGCGATACGCAGTACGTTGCGATCCACACAGGACATGCGGGACAGTCTCCAGTTGCTGGAGAACCGTTCGATCACCGCGTCGATTTCGTTGCGGTTTTCTTTCACCCCGTCAACCAGACGATGGAAAAAAGGCTCCGTGGGCTTGTCCTGGGCAAAACAGCTGCAGAACAGACCGATGGGATCCTCCACCGGATCCCGCTGCATGTCCATATAAAACAGGGCCTGCAGGGCTTGCTCTCTGGATATTCGACGGGTCCCCATGGTTATCCCTTGCCCACCGTTTCCATGAGATTGGCCATCTCGATGGCGGACACGGCCGCGCTCCAGCCCTTGTTGCCCGCTTTGGTGCCGGCACGCTCGATGGCCTGTTCGATGGTGTCTGTGGTGACGATACCGAAGATGACGGGGATCTGAGTCTCCATGCTTACCTGGGCGATGCCCTTGGAGGCTTCGGCGCAAACATAGTCAAAATGGGGGGTGGCACCGCGAATGACGGCCCCCAGACACACAATGGCATGGTATTTTTTGCTTTCGGCCATCCGCTGGGCCACCATGGGAATCTCAAAGGCACCGGGCACCTTGACGATGTCGATGTCAGCGTCTTTGGCACCGCTGCGGGTCAGAGCATCCACGGCGCCCCCCACGAGCCTGTCAGTAATGAAATCGTTGAAACGGCTGGCGATGATGCCGAACCGCTTTCCCTTGGCGACCAGGCTGGCTTCGATGATATTCGGCATAGGACGGGTTTCCTCTCTTTATTGATGTACGGTTTCTTCAAAACTGAGGGTATGGCCCATTTTAAGCTTTTTACACTCGAGATAACACCGATTGTACTCATTTGGCTCAACCTCGATGGGCACCTGCTCCACCACGCTGTTCACCAGCATCTGGGCACCAATGCCGTAGTCACGCATGTCATCTTTGAATCCCAGCTTCAGGTTGGCCTCCACCGTGTCCATCCCCTTGCATCGCTGCAGCTCGTACGCCTTGAGCTTATTGATGAGGCCGATGCCCCGGCCTTCCTGGCGCAGGTAGAGGATGACCCCGGATCCTTCGGCATTGACCATCTCCATGGCCTTGTGCAGCTGGTCTCCGCAGTCGCAGCGCCTGGAGCCGAAGATGTCACCGGTCATGCATTCCGAGTGTACCCGCACCATGGTAGGTTTTTCCGGATCGATCTCCCCTTTCACCAGGGCGATGTGGGTGAGGTTGTCCACGTCGTTCTCAAAAGCGATCATTTTAAAGTCGCCGCCGTGAAGGGTGGGGATGACGGTTTCCGCGGCCCGGTGAACGAAGCTTTCCGTTCGGATTCGGTACTCCACCAGATCGGCGATGGTACAGATGCCGATGCCGTGCTGCTCGCTGAATTTCTCAAGGGCCGGCATTCGGGCCATGGTGCCGTCGTCGTCCATGATTTCACAGATGACACCCGCCGGTTTCAGGCTGGCCAGCCGAGCCAGGTCCACGCTCCCTTCGGTCTGTCCCACCCGCACCATGACACCGCCGTCACGGGCCCGCAGCGGGAAGATATGTCCGGGTCGGGTCAGGTCGCCCGGCTTGGCGTCGTCGGCCACCGCCGCGGCGATGGTGGTGGCCCGGTCGGCGGCGGAGATGCCGGTGGTGACCCCGCATTTGGCCTCGATGGAGACAGTGAATCCGGTTTCAAATGGGCTGGTGTTGTTTTGCACCATCATGGGCAGGTTCAGCTGGGCACATTTTTCAGCGGTCAGCGACAGGCAGATGAGGCCCCTGCCGTATTTGGCCATGAAATTGATGGCTTCGGGGGTCACCTTTTCCGCTGCCATGGTCAGGTCGCCCTCATTTTCCCGGTCTTCATCGTCGACGAGGATAACCATTTTGCCATCGCGGATATCTTCGATGGCCTGGTCGATAGTAATTGTTGGCATGGTGGATCTTTCTCCTGCAGCTCGTTAATCTTCAATCGCCTTAAGACGATGGATATTGGGGTTTCCGGTGCGGGGGGCTACGAAACCGGCCCCGTTGCCGAGTCGAGTCTGGGGGTCCCTGTTCAATAAAATTGGTCAGATAAATCCGGATTTGGCCAGCAAAGCCATATCGATACCGCCATCGGATTCCTCGGCCGGACGGTCTGCCGGGCCACGATTCAGGACAAAGCGCTCTACGTACTTGCCGATCATATCGGTTTCGATATTAACCGCATTACCCACCTTTTTCAGGCCGATGGTGGTGAGGCCGGCCGTGTGGGGAATGATGCTCACGTCGAAGGAGGAGCTGTCGCAGCGGTTGATGGTCAGGCTGGTACCGTCCACGGCCACGGAACCTTTTTCGATCATATACCGGGACAGAGATTCGGGGACGCTGGTGGTGATGACGATGGCGTTGGCCAGGGTTCTTTTTTCCCGCAAGGTGCCGATGCCGTCCACGTGGCCGGAAACCAGGTGGCCGTCCAGCCGGTCCGACAGCCGGAGCGCCCGCTCCAGATTGACCCGCTCACCGATTTTGATTCTGCCCAATACGCTTCGCTTCAACGTCTCGGGGGAGACATCCACGGTAAACCGCCGTCCATGAAGAATCACGGCGGTCAGGCAGGCGCCGTTGACGGCAACACTGTCTCCGATGCGAGTTTCCGCAAGCTCGAAATCCGAGGTGATTGAAAACCGGCTTCCCTGGCCGGACGGGTGGATGGCGGTGATGGTGCCCAATCCTTCGATGATTCCTGTGAACATGTCAGTAAAAATAATGTGTAAACGGTTGTTGTCAATCAATCAACGGGGTTTCAGATAGCCCTGGAGCATTACATCCGCATCGAATCGAAACACCGACAGATCGTGGATGGGAATGCTCTGTTTCATGCTTTCCGGCCCTAATCCCCGGCAAATGGGAACCCCGTCGTCACCGCCTAAAATTTTCGGTGCGTAAAAAAAACAGACCTTGTCCACGATGCCGGCTGCAAAGGCTGAACCGGTGACCGTGCCCCCGCCCTCGATCAGCAGGCTGGTGATTCCCATGGTGCCTAACTGGTCCATGAGTGTCAACAGGTCAATTCGACCCGTTTTCAGTGAACCGGTGACCACCCGTGCGCCGGTGTCTTCCAGTGCTGCCTTGCGGTCCACGGGCGCATCAGGCCCGCAGACCACCCATGTTGGGGCATCGGAGGCCTGGTGCAGCATCTTTGCCGTCAGGGGGATGGACAAGCGCGAGTCCAGGATGATGCGCGTCGGATCCGAACCGGTTTCCTCGTCAAGGCGCGTGGTGAGGCTGGGGTCGTCTTTTTTAACGGTTTCTACGCCTACCATGATGCCGTCGATTCCGTGGCGGATCCGATGGACGAACTGACGGGAGGCCGGACCGGTGACCCAGCGGGAATCGCCGGTGCGTGTGGCAATGCGCCCGTCGAGGGTGGCCGCGCACTTGACGATCACGAAGGGCCTGCCGGTTGTGACCCAGGTGATAAAACTCTCGTTGAGAGCCCGGGCCTCCTTTTCACAGATGCCGGTGGTCACCTCGATGCCCTGATCTTGAAGGGTTTTGTTGCCGCCCCCTTGGACGCCGGGGTTGGGGTCGGCCATGGCCACCACTACCCGCCGGATGCCGGCATCGAGAATTTTTTGGGTGCAGGGCGGTGTGCGGCCGAAGTGGTTGCACGGCTCCAGGGTGACATAAATAGTCGCTCCCCGGGCCCGGTCGCCCGCATCATCGATGGCGTTGACTTCGGCATGGGGGCCGCCCACCCGCTGATGGTATCCCCGGCCCACGACCTGGCCGTCCTTGACCACCACGGCACCGACCATGGGGTTGGGGGATGTCCAGCCCCGGCCCTTTTCGGCCAGGTCCATGGCCTGCTTCATGTAGTCAATATCGCTCATAAAAAGGCGTTTCTATTTGCCCGGATCGCTCAGCAGCCGCTTGAGTTCCGACACAAAGTCGTTCACGTCCTTGAACTCCCGATACACCGAGGCGAAACGGACATAGGCGATGTCATTGAGTTCGTGCAATTTGACCATGACCCGCTCGCCGATAACGTTGGAGGGGATTTCTTTTTCGCCGGTCTCCCGCAGGTCCCGTTCCAGGTCGTCGATGAACGCTTCGATGACGTTCATGCTGATGTCCAGCTTCTGGCAGGCTTTGCGGATGCCGGATCCCACCTTCTCGCGGTTGAAGACTTCCCGACGGCCATCCTTTTTGATGATCATGATGGGGATCTCTTCAATGTGCTCGTAGGTGGTGAAGCGCCGGGTGCAGTCGATGCACTCCCGCCGGCGCCGGATCACGCTGCCGTCCTTGCTGACCCGTGAATCGATGACTTTGTTGTCAAGCTCTCCGCAAAATGGACATTTCATGAAAAACCCTCCCGCTGGCTGCGTAACGTTGAAGAACCGACTTGGGGTCTGTCTGAAAATAAGTGGTACCAGTAATTTTTGGACAGGCCCTTATTATGCAACGGATCGAACATCATCCGCTTTCCGTCAACTGAATGGTCACGACCGGAATGGCCGGCACCAGCTGCCGACAGGCAACACCGGCCTGGTCGAACATTCGCCTGGAGGCGAGGACGGAATCGGTGCCGGCGTACTTGTCAGAAAGGTAAACCACCTCACGGATGCCCGCCTGGATAATTACCTTGGCGCACTCGTTACAGGGAAACAGGGCCGTATAGATAGTACAGCCGGTGAGGTTGCCGGGCACACTGTTTAAGATGGCGTTGAGCTCCGCGTGGCAGACGTAGGGGTATTTGGTGTCCAGAAAGCTGCCCTCGCGGCACCAGGGCAGGGTATCGTCGGAGCAGCCGGTGGGAAAGCCATTGTACCCGACCCCTACGATGCGTTTCTGGCGATTGGCGATGCAGGCACCCACCTGGGTGCTGGGGTCCTTGCTGCGCTGGGCCGAGAGCAGGGCCACGGCCATGAAGTAGTCGTCCCAGGAGAGATAGCCAGATCGTTTTCCGGTGTTGGTTGCGTCCATTATAGTCCGTGGCCATCTGCCTGCGGGTACAGGGGAAAGGCATCACACAACGCCTGCACCCGATCCCTTGTTTTTTCCAGCAGCGTCTCGTTTTCGGGATTCCGCAGGACATCGGTCATGAGATCACCGATGACCTTCATCTGCTCGGCCATCATTCCCCGGCTGGTCACATAGGGGGTGCCGATGCGAATGCCGCTGGTCACATGGGGGCTGCGGGTTTCGAAAGGGATCGCATTCTTGTTTACGGTGATGCCGGCACGCCCTAAGGCCACCTCCGCGTCCCGGCCGGTGATGCCCATGCGGGTGAGGTTGACCAGCATGAGGTGGTTGTCCGTGCCGCCGGATACCAGCTCCAGACCGTGATCCTTCAGGGTGTCGGCCAGGGTCGCCGCATTGGCCACGATGTTTTTCTGGTATTGCCTGAAGGGTGCGCCCAGGGCCTCCTTGAAGGCCACGGCCTTGGCGGCGATGACGTGCATCAGCGGGCCGCCCTGGATGCCGGGGAACACCTGGCTGTTGATTTTCTTGCCGCAGGCCTCCCGAGCCAGGATCAGCCCCCCCCGGGGCCCTCTCAGGGTCTTGTGGGTGGTGGAGGTGACCACGTCGCAGTGAGGAATGGGTGAGGGGTGTACCTCGGCTGCCACCAGCCCGGCGATGTGGGCCATGTCTACCATCAGCAGCGCATCAATTGATCGGGCAATGTCCGACAAGATCTTGAAATCGAAAAACCGGGGATAGGCGCTGGCGCCGGCCACGATCATCTTCGGCCGGTGCCGGTTGGCCAGACGTTTCACCTGATCGTAGTCGATGGTTTCCGTCTCCCGGTTTACGCCGTAGTGGACAAAGTTAAAAAGCCGACCGGAAAAGCTGACTTTGGCACCGTGGGTCAGGTGGCCGCCGTGGGCCAGGTCCATGCCCAGCACCGTGTCTCCCGGTTCGAGCAGGGCAAAGTAGGCGGCCATGTTGGCCTGAGAGCCTGAGTGGGGCTGTACGTTGGCGGTATCGGCGCCGAACAGGGCCAGCGCCCGGTCGATGGCCAGCTGTTCGGCCCGGTCGACGAACTCACAACCCCCGTAGTAGCGCTTTTCGGGGTAGCCTTCGGCGTACTTGTTGGTCAGGATGCTGCCCTGGGCCGCCATGACGGCCGGGCTGGCGATATTTTCCGATGCAATCAGCTCCAGGTGAGACTGCTGGCGCATCGTTTCGTCCTCGATTACACGGGCGATCTCGGGGTCGGTTTTTCGAATCAAGTCGGTATTCAACGAGCGTTCTCGCTTTCTAATGGGCTTATTTTTTTGATGAAATCAACTTTCGGGTTTCGAATGAAAGCACCCATTCGATTTCAGATAGTGTCAAACATATCCAGTCGGCGCTGATGCCGTCCCCCCTCGAAGGGAGTTTCCAGCCAAGTCTTCAGGATTTCCAGGGCCAGGATATCACCGATAACCCGCCCACCCATGACCAAGATGTTGGCGTTGTTGTGCCGCCGGCTCATGGTTGCGGCGAACAGGTCGTTGCAAAGGGCCGCGCGCACGTGGGGGTATTTGTTGGCCACCATGGACATGCCCAGTCCGGTGCCGCAGATTCGCTGTGGGTGCCGACATCGGTGACGGCGATACCCTGTGCCTCCATTGCAATTTTCAGTGTCTCTTTGAGCCGGTATGCCGCATGGTCGCAGCCGATGATGATTCGCTGTGGGCCGGGTGCCTCGGTCATGGTGAAAGGTTCCTTTCGGTGGCAAAATCGTGATCGACAAAAGGGTCAACGTGTTTACATATCCAGAACCATCGATCACCGCAAGAAAAAAAACGGAAGTGTTTAGATTGGTTAGGGGAAAAAGCAGGCTGAAGGTGGGGGGCCGTAAGGGATTGGATCTCAAACTGAACGTCCAACATACAACATCGAACGAAAACAAAGATCAAAGATTCAACATTCGATGTTCAACGTTCATTTATGGTTCGTAGCGCTTCACTACCAGACTGGCATTGGTGCCGCCAAAGCCGAATGAGTTGGACATGGCGTAGGTAATGTCCGCCTTGCGGGCCACCTTGGGTACGTAGTCCAGATCGCATTCGTCACCTGGGTTTTCCAGATTGATGGTGGGCGGAATGATCCCATTTTTCACGGCCAGCACGGTAAATGAGGTTTCGATGCCGCCGGCACCGCCCAGCAGGTGGCCGGTCATGGATTTGGTGGAAGAGATGGGCACCTTTTGGGCAGAATCGCCAAACACCTTTTTGATGGCTCGGGTTTCGTACAGATCGTTCAACGGGGTGGAAGTGCCGTGGGCGTTGATGTAGTCGATGGCATCGTAAGTAATGCCTGCGCTGTCGATGGCAGCCTGCATGCACCGGATCATGCCATCGCCGTCCGGGGACGGGGAGGTCATGTGGTAGCCGTCTCCGCTTTGGCCGTAGCCGGCCATTTCAGCGAGAATGGGCGCACCGCGCTCGAGTGCATGATCCAGGTCTTCAAGAATCAGTATGCCGGCACCTTCGCCCACCACGAACCCGTCACGGTCGCGGTCAAAGGGCCGTGAGGCCTTTTGGGGATCGTCGTTGCGGGTGGACAGGGCTTTCATGGCGTTGAAGCCGGCAATGCAGGTGGGGGTGATTACCGATTCCACGCCGCCGGTGATCATGGCGTCCGCCTGTCCCCGCAAGATGGTGTTGCAGGCATCACCGATTGCATGGGCACCGGCGGCGCAGGCCGTGGCCACGGAGATGTTGGGCCCTTTGGCCCCTATGTGAATGGAGATCATTCCCGGGGCCATATTCCCGATGAGCATGGGGATGAAAAAGGGGCTGCAACGCTTGGGTCCCTTTTCCTGAACGGTGCGGGCGGTCAACTCCAGCATTTTCAGCCCGCCCAGCCCGCAACCGGTGATCACACCCACGCGGGGGCCATTGGCGTCGGTTATGGTCAGGCGGGCGTTTTCAACGGCCATCCGGGCCGCTGCCACGGCATAGGCGATAAATTTTTCAGTGCGCTTGGCTTCTTTTTTGGGAAGAAAATCCTCCGCATTGAAGTCTTTTACTTCTGCCGCGATTTTGGTAGTGAACGCGGTGGTGTCGAAACGCGTGATTTCACCGATGCCGGACCGGCCTTCACACAGGGCCGACCAGGTTTTATCGACGCCGACACCCAGCGGTGTTATGAGTCCCAATCCGGTAATGACAACCCGTCTGCTCAACGATTCCTTCCCTTCTGGTGTATTTTTAGGCGCTTAAAAAAAATACAATTATGAATTCTTAATTTTGAATGTAGGTATTCTATCGTTTTAAAAAAATAGACAGAATCCATTAATTCAAAACTCATCATTCAACATTTAAAATTACTAAACGCCGTTTGCGTTTAGTGGTTTTTAATGTAGTCGAAAGCGTTTTTGACGGTGACCATCTTTTCGGCGTCTTCATCGGAAATGTCCACGTCGAACTCTTCTTCCATGGACATGATCAGTTCCACCAGGTCCAGGCTGTCGGCCCCGAGGTCGTCCACAAAAGAGGCTTCCGGAACCACTTCGGCAATGTCTACGCTGAGTTTTTCCGCGATGATCTTTTTGACTTTATCTTCTACAGACATGATGTTCTCCTTTTGATTTATTTTCATGGGGACGTCTTTGTTGACGGCAAATAACAATTCAGGATTATGGAATTATAGGATTCAGGGATTGGAAAGTATTGAATTCTTTTGTTCGCAATCCCTGCGAGCCTGTTTCAAAACGTTGCAGTTCGGTCAAGATCAAGGCGGGCGAACCTTTCAACCGCAGACATACATTAAGTATTTCGAGGATTGAAATGTGAGCCCAACGCCGATATTGGCCGAAATGGGGCGTTTTGAAATTGGTTCCTACATGTACATTCCCCCACTCACATGGATCACCTGCCCGGTGATGTAGTCCGCGCCGGCAGAGGCGAGAAAGGCGACGACACCGGCAATGTCCTCGGGAGTGCCGATGCGGCCCATGGGGATCTGGCCGATCATGGCCGCCTTGGCTTTGTCGTTGAGGTCTCCGGTCATATCGGTGTCGATATACCCGGGGGCCACGGCGTTCACCGTGATGTTCCGGCTGGCCAGTTCCCGGGCCACGGCCTTGGTCAGGCCGATGATGCCCGCCTTTGAGGCCACGTAGTTGGCCTGCCCCGGGTTGCCGGAAACGCCCACCACCGAGGAGATGTTGATGATGCGTCCGTAGCGCTGCTTCATCATTGTCTTGGCGGCAACCTTCATGCAGTGGAAGGTTCCTTTCAGGTTGACGTCCATCACCGCATCCCAGTCGGCTTCCTTCATGCGCACCAGCAGGCCGTCGCGGGTGATGCCGGCATTGTTCACCAGCACGTCGATCCGTCCGGCTTCCTTTAAAATGGCGCCCAGATAGTCGACGACGGCGGTTTCAGACGCCACATTCACCTGGTGGTAAAGCGCCTTGCCGCCAGCAGATTCAATGCCCTCGGCCGTGGCTCTGGCCGCTTCCACATTGCTGTTGTAGTTGAAATAAACAGTGGTTCCCGGTGCGCTCAGAGCGGCGCAGATGGCCCGCCCGATGCCCCGTGATCCGCCGGTCACCACGACCACCCGATCGGCTGATTCGGTCATGACACCCTCTCGAAAATCCGGTCGGCAATTCGGTCCATATCGTCGATCAGACCGCGGTAGCTGCCCTCCAGTGCGGGCAGGTCCAGTGATCGCAGGAATTGATCCGACGTTTCAGCATCGACGGCATCGCTGCCCATCACAATCAGCCGGACTTTTTCGGCCACCAGTCGGGCGCAGGTGTTGGCAAAGACACGAGCCGCGGCTAGGGAGATGTCATCCGCCTGTTTCACGGCCAGTCTGGCCATGCGATCCCCTACTTCCACGGTGGCCATCATGTCGGCCAGGGCGAACATCACCTGCTGGTGGCGGGTGAGCCGGTTTTCGTGGGCAAAATCGACGGTGCGGTTCAATACCCGGGCGCAGGCGGCAACGGTCCGGCAGCCGGCCTGGCCGCAATTGCCGTGAAGCCCATCCAGACCCTGGGCCATCTCTTCGTAATAGGCGCCTTTGGTCTTCCTGGTTTTTTTCCAGCGGAAGGTGGAAATGATATTCTGCTGAATTTCGCTGGTGCCTTCGTAGATGCAGGTGATTTTCACATCCCGCTTGATTTTTTCCACGCCGAATTCGGTGATGTAGCCGTACCCGCCCAGGGCCTGCATGGCGTCATCCGCCGCCCGGTTGGCCGATTCGGTGGTGAAGAGTTTGGCGATGGAGCCTTCCACCTGAAGGTCTTCACCCTCGCTGTCCAGCCGCCGGGCAATGGCTTCGATGTATGCTGAGGCGGCCTTCATGTTGACCCAGTGGGGAACGATCAGTTTGTTGGTGTAGCCTTTTTTTTCAGAGAGGGGGGAGCCGAACTGCACCCGCTCCCTGGCGTAGGGAATGGCAATGTCGAGGACCGCCTCACCGGCACCCAGGGCCATGGCGGCCACCATGAGCCGGGTGTAGCCGAACACCTGGTTGGCCTGTTTGAGACCCTTGCCGGGGGCGTTGCCGATCATGTTCTCCACGGGGACGAACACATCGGAAAAGGTCAGGGGGGAGGTGTTGGACGCTCGGATGCCGTGCTTCTCCTCGCCTTTGTGCTGCACGAAGCCTTCAGTTCCCTTTTCAACCACAAAAAAAGTGGGGCCTTCGGGGGTCTGCGCCAGTACGGTCACGAAGTCGGCGTAGCCGCCGGTGGAGATAAACTGCTTGGAGCCGTTGATCCGGTAGCCGGTGAGGGTGTCGGAATCGTCCATGACCGGTTCGGCCTTGGTTTTGAGCGACGCCAGATTGCTGCCGGCTTCCGGTTCAGTCACCGCATAGGCCACCAGGCTGTGACCCTCGGCAACGGCGCCCAGCCACTTCTCCTTCTGGGCTTCGGTGCCCCCAACGATGATGGGGTCCGAACCCAGCTGGATGGCGAAAAAGGCCGTTCCCACGCCCAGGCAGATCTTGCTCATCTCCTGGGTGACGACGCAGCAGTCCATGGCCCCGCCACCCATGCCGCCGTAGGCCTCGGGGATGAACAGCAGCTGGAGCCCGATCTCCGGGCTCAGCATTTCCCGGACGGCGGCTTCGGGAAAAATTTCGTCGCGGTCCCATTCCAGGACGGCTTTTTTCGTGAGCAGGCGCTTGGACAACTGGTGAACGGTGTCGACCACCATCTGCCTGGTTTCTTCGTCCAAGCCACCCTGCGGGTGATGGGTTCCGGTGTCGGTCATGATCGGTTTTTCCTATGGGGAATTTATTCTTGCCGAGGCCCTTAGTCTTTGTCGGTGGCGATAACGCTCTTGCCTTTATACTCGCCGCATTCGGGGCAGGCATGGTGGGGAAGCTTGGCCTCGCCGCATTCCGGGCAGGTGCTCACTGCAGGGGCGCCGATTTTTTTGTGGGTGCGTCGTTTATCCCGTTTTGACTTGGATGTCTTGTGCTTTGGAACAGCCATTAGTAATCTCCTAACGTCCTAAAATATTTATAATTTATCCTTTTCTGATGGTCCCTTGTTCCGCCTATTGGGATGTGATATTGAGGTGGCCGAAACCTAATCAGGCTCGGTCGAATATGATTATATTAATCGTTATTACAGTTAGTTAACGTCTTTTCTGGTATGTTGATCCGAAGGGATGGACCGGCGGTTTACTGCCGGACTGAGATTTCGCCCGGCTGGTCGTCATGAAAGCGCCGCAACCTGTAAATAGCTTGTTATTTTGCTAGATGTGTCATTTGCATGGGTTTACAAACGACTAACATAAGGATAGATGAGAATGGAAACCATCGTTACCCGATTTCCCCCGAGCCCTACGGGTTACCTGCATGTGGGCGGGGCTCGAACGGCTTTGTTCAACTGGCTTTACGCCCGTAAAAACAACGGAAAGTTTGTCTTGCGTATCGAGGATACGGATACGGTACGTTCCACCCAGGCATCCGTCGATGCCATTTTCGATGCCATGAACTGGCTGGAACTGGACTGGGACGAAGGACCCTATTTTCAATCCCAACGGTTTGACCTGTACGGTGAATACCTCCAGAAGCTGCTGGACTCGGGGGATGCCTACTACTGCACCTGCACCCAGGAGGAAGTGGAGGCCATGCGCCAGAAGGCCACGGCCGAAGGCGGCAAGCCCAAATACAACGGTCGGTGCCGTGAACGCGGCCTGTCCAGGTCGGACAACGCCGTGATTCGTTTCAAGTCGCCCCTATTCGGCACCACGGTGGTGGAAGACGTAATCAAGGGCAACATCGTTTTTCAGAACACCGAGCAGGACGATTTTGTCATCTGCCGCAGCGACGGAACGCCAACTTATAACTTCGTGGTGGTGGTGGACGACATCACCATGGGAATCAACACGGTGATTCGCGGTGACGATCACGTGATGAATACGCCCAAGCAGATCCTTTTATACAAGGCACTGAAATCCCCGCTGCCCGTGTTCGGACATGTGCCCATGGTGCTGGGAAAGGACAAGTCACGGCTGAGTAAACGCCACGGCGCCATGTCGGTGACCGCTTACCGGGACATGGGATATCTGCCCGATGCCTTCATCAACTATCTGGCCAGGCTGGGGTGGTCCCACGGCGACCAGGAGTTTTTCACCCGGCAGGAGCTGGTGGAGAAGTTCAACCTGAAAAATATCGGCAAATCCGCCGGCGTTTTCGACCTGGACAAGCTCACCGCCCTTAATGCAGACCATATCCGGGCCACATCGGTCCGGCAGCTTGCCCCCCGGGTGTTGCCCTTTTTCAGGGAAAAGGGATACGATGCCGCGGATGACGACTACCTGGCCGGCGTCATCGGCACCCTGCACACCCGCAGCAAAACCCTGGTGGAGATGGCCGACGGCGCGCATTTTTATTACCGGGACGATGTCCGGCCCTACGATGAAAAGGCGGCCAGAAAATTCCTGAAGCCGGAGATGGCCTGGGTGCTTGCCTTGCTTGCCGTACAACTGGATGCACTGGACGACCTGGCGGAAAAGACCCAGGAGGGCGCCTTTAAAAAAGTGATGGATGAAATGGGCCTGGGATTCGGTAAAATCGCCCAGCCGGTGCGGGTGGCCCTCACCGGCACCACCGTGAGTCCCGGCATTTTCGAAGTCATCGAGGTGCTGGGCAAGGCGCGGGTGCTGGCACGTCTAAAAGCGGCTGTTGAATTCATCGAGTCGGCGGGGGCTTGATAGCGTGGCTTTCCCGGATTAATTGAAAAATAGGGTTCAAGGAGTTGTTTTTCAACTTTAGCATTTCCCTTGAATCCTTGAACCCTGGGCCCCTTGAATCCTTTTCCCATTAAAAATGGTACACGAAGCGCAACACCGATCGCGTACCTTCCGGTCGGTTTTCCGCATCGCTTTCAAAATAGGCATTAAAGAGCAGGTGGCTCTCCTGTGAGAAACTGAAAATCGCCCCGGGACCAATTCCCAGCACTTTTTCTCGCGTGTCGGAAACGCTGTTGCCGTTGACTTTAGTATCGCTGATCTGCTTGAGGTAGTAGCCGTTGACGCCGACCCGCAGCATTTTTGGAATCACTTCATAGGCGGAAGCAAAGTTGGCATGGATGGCCTGGCCGGCCTGAGTGTCCGATGCAGCGCCATAGGCCCGGTTGGGGTCATCGTTTTCGGCGTTCCACAGGTAGTGTAATCGGGTGGACACCGTCCAGCGGGGGGTAATGAACAGGGTGCCCGCCCAATACGGGTTGAACGAGAAAAAGTTGCTTCCGGGATTCAACTCCTTGTTTGCATCATATTTACCGGTGGGAAAAATCATCTGCAGTTCGATACGATGCATGAATACCGGCCCGTTTTTACCCATTATCGGGTCCCATTGCAGGTAGGGACCCACCAGGATGTCCCCAAACCCGGCACCGTTGGCCTCCGGTCCGGCCACACCGGGAGCATATGATGTGCTGATCGATGCATAGGGAACAATCACATCGAGTCCCCACTTGCCTCCGAACAGCAGCTGCGTATCCGATTGGTATAAAAACTGGGTGAGGCTGGCCCAGGCATCCACATCCGTGCCGGGAATGTTAAAATCATTACCATTCTTGTCATTGAGTTGATCGGATGAGTAGTACTGGACATATTGGGTAAAGTAGAACCCCGGGCCAGCCGGCGGACCGCCGTCGAGAAAGCTGGTGAGGCCCAGATTCACCGCCGGCAGATCATAGGCAACGGCACTCGTGGTGACGGCAAAAAGCGAAAAGACGGCGAATAACAAAAGGCTGCGGGAACGGAGTTTGATCATGGGATTTCCTTTCTACGTAACGATCCATGGTTAATGGGCGAACATATCGTTTCTGTGCATAGAAACATACAGTTCTGGTGAAAAATAGCAAGAATTATTTCGAATGGAATGGCAAATTGTTGAGACTGTTATGAAACCTCATATACGCGAGCGCCCCCACTCTCCTTCAAATCATATGTCTGTTTCTTCATCGCTTTTCATTCACCATTCGATTTCGGACGTTCGATGTTCATTTTTTTTCAATCAATTTGGTCTTGACTCCCCTGCCGCTTTTGTGTAAACGGGCACCAATCTGATGCTGGGGGATCGTCTAATGGCAGGACAACGGACTCTGACTCCGTCAATCAAGGTTCGAATCCTTGTCCCTCAGCCAAATGAAATCAAGGGCTTACGGCAACCGCTGTAAGTCCTTTTTTCGTTTCTGCTACCATTTTGCTACCGGTTGCTTCAAAAATGGTGTTTTCAAGTCGGTTTGCTGAGGCTTGGTTAACGGGTTTCATTAGGTGGGCGTAAACGTTGAGGGTAACTGTAGGGCTTGAATGCCCCAGCTGGCTTTGAATGTATTTGATGTTCTCGCCTTGCTCGATCAACAGGCTTGCGTAGGTATGTCGTAAATCGTGAAACCGCAGTCTCGGCAAACCCGCCTTTTTCATTGCCTTTCTAAAATACCGGGTCACTACATTGTTTGCCTCAAGCGGTGATCCCTTCTCGCTCGGAAAAATCAGATCTAAATCATTCGGGGGACAAGTCAGCCGCCACGCCTTAAGTTGCTTCATCATTGTGGAGCCAAGGTCAATCCTTCGATAAGATGCCTTGGTTTTGGGCTTATACCATGTATGGGTATTGAATGACCGCTGGATATGGATCTGGTTGTTGATCCAATCGGTATCAGTCCATTTCAGCCCCAACAGTTCTCCTTGCCTGGCTCCACTTAAAATCGCCAGCATGAACAGGGTCTTGTATTTAGGGTTTTCAACAGCACCAAAAAAGCTGTTGATCTGTTCGGGGTCCAATACCTTTATATGGGATTCTTTAATTTTACCCCGGTCTTTCGGCCTTTGGGCATCCCTTACCGGGTTGTGGTCAAGATACTTGTTACGGACTGTATACTGCATGATCTGGTTGAATGTTACGATGATCTTTCTAAGGGTTGTGATATTCATTCCGGCGGTCTGCTTGGCCACGATAAACTTTTCCACCTTGGAGGTGGCGAGTCTGTTCACCCGAATGTCGTTGACGTCTTCAAAATGTTTTTCTACATGCCCCCGGTACATTTCCCATGTTGAAGCCCTGACGTTCAGCTTCTTTTGTTCCAGCCAATCGGTGGCTACATCTTTAAACAGGGGGATTCGCTTTTCCGGCAGATATACGCCCCTTGCAAGCTGATCTTCAATTTCCCTGATTGCATCCCGCGCTTTTCCTTTTGTCGTGCCTTTAGGTAAAGTTTTCCATCGACGTTTTCCACGGGTATCATAAAAATCAATTACCCACCGCTCCCGTCTTTTTCGCAAACAAGCCATGAAAGTCCCTCACTTTCTCCCTGTTGAATAACCCGTGAAGCCGGACAGGGAATCCGGTTTTCGGCTCCGGTAGCCTATCACGGGCATTATTCAAAACTTCTTATATCAACCATTAATGTTATATAACTTATATTGTTAATATGTATTGATGTCAATATATATTCCTTGATTTTTCCTGTTCCCTTGTTGTAATTGGAAACATGCCCACCAAAAAACCTCAGATCCTATTGACCCTTGATAAAGATCTTTTGGAACGAATCGACGATTACCGATACGCCAACCGCATTCCTGCACGTTCTGAGACTGTTCGTCGTCTTATTAATGAATCCCTGAAGCGATGGGAAAAAAAAGCCAACAAATAAAATTATGAAAACCTCAACAACCATCTCAATTATATTTCTGGCTATATTTCTATTAGACTGTGCGAATCCAGGGATTGTTAAGCTGTCACCTGATACATATATGTTGTCACGAGCTGACCATGCGGGAATTTTCGGAAACACCGCAAAATTGAAAGCGAGTGTTATAAAAGACGCTAACGAATTTGCTGCAAGTATGGGAAAAGTTGCGATTCCGTTGAGCACAAATGAAACACCGGTATATCCGGGTCACTTCGCTACGTTTGAATATCAGTTTCGCGTTGTAGATAAGGATGATCCCGAAGCAAAAAGAACTCATCTGGTCCCTCGGCCTGATATAGTAATAGAGAAGAATGAAAAGATTGATGCTGATATACAAACAGAAGAAAGAAAATCTGATTCAATAGATATCTACCCCGAATTGATAAAGCTGGATGATCTCAGAAAGAGAGAAATTATTTCTGATGCAGAGTTTGAGGCTGAGAAGGCAAAGATACTGAACCGATCAAAATAGAATAGAACCGAACCAGTCAATTAAGCGGACAGCGAGAACGGTTTGTGGCCTATCGGGCCAGCTCAACGGTCACTATTTATTATGTCTTAATCATCTTTTCCAGTTCATCCACCTTTTCTTCAAGTGCCTCAAATTCAGTAGCTTTGATACCGATTTCCAAAATCGTTTTAGCCGCTGATACCCTTGAAGACGCGGGAGCCTCTTGATCCTCCATTATTCCCGTCAACGTGGTCACTGCCGCGGCTATGCTCTTTTGAATCTGGACAATGCCCTGTTGAACAACCTGACGCCTTGCATCCCGATAGGCCGAATTGAAACCATCGTCTTTCAGCCAACGGTAAATCGTAACCTCACCAATGCCGGCGGCACCGGATGCCTTCGCCACGCTTGTATGATTCAGCAGCGCCACAATCACACGTTCTTGATTCCGGCTTAATTTTTCACCATGTCCTTTCATCTGGGATTGCCTGCGTTAGTTTCTGACTGCTCACGTTTGGTCAGAAGGCGATTAAGCCGCTTTTCCAACTCTGGATGAACCAGGAGGTTCTCTGTTTCCTCAAGGCGCTGGCGATCTTCGCCCGTGAGGTCTGCTTTGTCTTCACAGCGAACACGGAAAATAATGTCCTCGATGGTCAGAAATCGTTTAGGGCTGGCCTTATCGCTGATGCGGTCGATTCGTTTTTTAAGATTTGATGCCATGATTGATCCTTTCTTCTTTAGGGCGTAAAAAAACTCTCGGGTTATCACCGCTTCGATTTTAATGCACGATACCGCCTGCGTTTTAACGGAGCATTCAAGACCTTGTCACGCTGCTTCATAAACATCTCGACATCATCAAGAGACCAAACCCAGACCATTGACCAGAACCAGTTGGGTCCTGTGAGACTTGAAGCAGTCGAATCGATTTCTGATGTTTTTTTCATGCCTTCCCTTTCTCCCGCTGAGGGTGTCGGTCGGTAAAACCCCAGACCCCCAACACCCTATGCCTGTAAACTATAATAGCGCGGTACTGTAGGTAAGGAACCACCGCATATGCTCAATCGTCGTAAAAGCCCTATCTGTGCGGGAACTTATACTGTGACCGCCTTACCCTGAGGTAAGCCACCGGTGTTATTTGGCGTGAGTGGTTTACCTGTAGTACCGCGTAGTGGTTTACCTACAGTACCGCTTATTTTTGTTTGCTGTTGTCGCCCGATTTTGCCTTTTTTTTGGATTGTGCGGATCACGTCCCCCTTTTCCCAGCACCGCCAACCCTCGGTAATGCCATAAACTTGAACGTCTCCTTTGGAGCCGCCGCCATGTTTGATAACTTTCAGGAATCCATGTTCAAAGAACTGCTTGAATGATTCCCAAATCGTTTTTTCTGAGTATCCCAATCGCGCCTTAACCTCCTTGTACGTCAGTTTGATATCGTGCCGATTGGTCACCATCGGCGTATATTTCTTTGTTCGGCTTTTCCGGGATGACATTTTCACTTCAAAATAAAGTTGCGTCAAAATATCCCGTGCTGCCGGTTTCAAATCCCGGAAAGCGTCAGACATGAAAACCTGATATGTTAAATATCCAGGGAATTTCTGTGAATCTAACTTCCTCATCGTCGCCCCTAAGTGGTAATGGCCGATGATTCAACGGGGCATTGCCGAACAATTTTTCCACGGTGCCCATACCGCGTCGGCCAATTCTATTTTTCTTGTTAAAACCCCTTCCTGCATCCTTCCGAGTGGTGTTTTCTGTTCACCCTATACACAGTGATAGTCAGTTTAATTATTATCTCCGAAGATACCGCTATATGCTGTTTTTTTTGCCTCAGATTTAATTTCCACGGACCGGTCTACCCGGCGTTTTCGATATGGGTAGAGTGAACAGTCACGGCAGGGGCACAACCTGACTTCAACCGGCTGATCGTTGCAGCACTGAAGACAATATTTTCTGATTGCCGCCACTCGGCCTGTAGCGTCCTGTTTGCCGATGCCCATGCGATACGGATGGAGCGCACACCATGTGAAATCGCAATTCCTGACTTCGCTGGGAATCCATCCAACACAATTTAAGCATCGTTCACGTATGGCTTTGCGACGGTTCAGGGTCATGATTTCTTGACCGTTTTTACCGAGAGCAATGAACCGCATTATTCTACCCCTTGCTGTTTTTGAAGCCATTCCATAACTTCATCGAGATAGAACCGTACATACTTACCAACGCGGATATGGGGAATTTGGCCGACCCCTTGCAAGCGGGTTCTGGAATAAATCCAAGATCGGTGAACATCCAGGGTTTCAGCCAACTCATTCACACCAATAAGTTTTTTTGTCATAACCAGACTCCATGGTTAAGGATTAATAAAAACCAGCATCGGTCATGGCAAAAGGATAGCAATGAACAAAAATCCAAAAAAGACGCGAAATATTATTGAAGTTAAAAAAAGAATGTTTTTGGGGTTTTTGTGCGGTGAGTGCGGAGAGTCTTTAGATGTGCTTTATTGCGAAGCTCGGGTTTAATACCCCGCCGCTTGCGGCGTAGTTAAAATTGGACTACGAATAGGCTCATGGGAGCACTAATTCGAAAGAGGCACAATATATCGATATTGATTGTTCTGACCTATACTGAAATTGACAGAATCGAAAGGGAAGATATTATCTCAGTTGACAATATGATATCATAAACTTTTAGAAGTCACTCAAAGTTTGACTATGGAGCTGTTTCGCTTAATCCAAAGACTTTACTTTAAAATAAGGAAGCCAAGATATTCAAAGTCACCAACATCTTGTCGATGCTGCAAGGCTTATTTCTGTTTCAACTACCACACACAAAAATATATATATTGTTTAAAATAGAGATTTAACCCACTCCTCCAGTGACTTTTTTGAAATATCTAACGGATGGCCACCGCTTAATGTCACTATCGGTCCTTTTCCATCTATCAACAATTTGTCAATAATGGCTCCAGATTCTACACTCACGATTGTAACCTTTAGCGTCAATTTATCCGGGATACCACTCCATTGCGTGGCGTAGTCTTCCCACTGTATTAGCTGAGGGTGTATAAAATAAATATACCCAAAATTTTTAGCAGATAATAAACCCTCATCAAATGTTTCAACGGAATTGCCAACTACGACTTGATTTAGGTATTTTGAAAAAATAAATTCTATCTCTACAGCGACTTCCCTCCCAGAACCTGCATACAGGTGACCGTTTGAGGATCTATCTTCCGGCAATGATATATAGGCCGTGGCATTTGTATTCATTTGTACATCGTTTCCATTATTCTTAATATGGCTAACGTCAGAAGTCGGTGCACAGTTACAAATTGCTAACGAAATAATAAGCATAAAAAAATATTTCATACCGTTCCCCTTTACCTTAATTGCATATGCCTGCCATGGCTCCAAAGACTTTTCAAATTCTCTCAAAAACTGATATTATGGAAAATTATAAGCAACCTGACTGGTTTTATTTGAGATAACCACCATTCCTGTACAATTACAGATACCACCGTTATCCGATGTCAGGTCAAGTAAATCTTGCGTAACACTATTATCAAGTTTTTTTCATCTTTTGGCAGCTGATCGGTTGTTATTTTATTTTTCTGGGGGCACCAGCTTTTTTCCTGAACTCTTCGGGGACGCTTCGCCAAATTTTTATAATAGTTGTGTCGGGTAGATGATAGCCCATATCAGAAATTTTATCAGTCAGAACATCTTTTTTTAGCGGTTCCGCTATTTCTTTACAAAATATGCCAATCCTGACAGCGGCCGCAATAGAGTCATCCCACTTTTGTTTTTCATTACGAAGTCTTCCAAGCTCCTGTCGGTCCTTACCATTCAAATCAGAATTATTTATTACCTCTATGCGCTCGATATCCTCAGTTTTAAAAACCAATCTTTCGGGTTTTATGTCGGCTTTAGTTTTCCAATCCTGTATTGAAATTGGAATCGGGCTTAATTCCTCAACATAATCTAAGTTTTGATACAATGCGTATGCGGGCAGGGACCCGCCAGTAATGATCTGATTGAGTTCAGATCTTGTTAATTTCCATCTCTCCAGCAATCTGTCAAACGCAACCCATTTTATATTTCCTTTCATTTTGCCTCTCCTGTTGCGTCCTGGAAGAAATGCCGGGGGAAGAGCGTTCCAGGAAAAACGCCTTTTCGGGTCGCGATCCCTATCCCCGGTATTGAATATCAGGCCTTTGCGTGGATTTCAGCTGCTACCATTTTGCTACCATAACAACAAAAAATACTGTATAACAAGAAATATCATAAAACAATCAACTTGCTGAGGTTATTATGTTTTCTTTGTTTTTCATGCATGGTGTTTCACGCTGTTTTTGCCCTAAAAGAGACTCTGACTCCGTCAATCAAGGTTCGAATCCTTGTCCCTCAGCCAAACAATACCACAAAAGGCTTTCTGTACATGCAGGAGGCCTTTTTTGCGACTTTTCTGCCGTAGCAAATTCTCCCGAAGGCTTGCCAGGGGAACTTTCAACCTCTTTGCCTATCACCTCCGATCTCCAATTTCAGTCTTCTAACCTCCTCCCTCAGTCTTCCATCCTCCGTCAGTTGCCAAACGGTACATAAACTCGAAATCTTACGTTAAACATAATTATACGTAATTAAGCATAGGGATAATTCTTTAATAACTACTTGTGAGCTATTTATAAGAAAAGTACCAGATCTGACGGAGATCGCCTGGAAAACCCCATGATATGGTGTGTTGCTCGGCAGATAGTGGTTTGCGGTCATTGTGGACAATAACTTGAGCCTGCCGAAATTAAGGTAAAAAACCTTGACATGGGTATGGGTCACTGATAAAAATTCGCTAAATTATTAGTACTATATTTGTCGAAACGTGTTTTTTGTAATAAATATAGGTGTTTTAATCCGGCATCCGCTCTTGCAAAACCTGCTTTGAAATTGAGTCCCGTGTATTTTTAAGTTTCAGGTTTTCGTTCCTTCGCTGAAGACCTGAAATTTTAAAATAAATACCAACGGAAAGGAGGTGGTTCGGGAGCAACGCGCAGTACCCGCAGTAAAGCAATACGATGACAATTATTAGGTTGCAGTAAATCAGATTAAACTCGTTAAGGAGGAAAGACTCAGATGAAAAAATTACTTATTATTGCCGTGGTCATTATGTTTGCCGCTGGCGCAGCTTACGCTGAAGACAGACTGTCATTGAACGGTAGCTTCCGCGTCGCAGGGTGGAGCTCCGAAGCCGCCGGTGGCTGGGACAGCAATGATACAGCGGATTGGTGGGCCCAGCGCCTGAGAATCGGCGGCAAGATCGCCGTGGCCGATGATGTGGCCGTCAATTTCCGCATGGACATCGGTGATGCCGCTTGGGGTGACTCTTTTGGCACCGGTTATATAGTTCGTCCCCGCGGTGCAAACGGCACTGGAAACGCAATATTGGATGCCAACGTTCCCGCCCTGACCCTGCGCATCAAACCCACGGAAGCGCTGAAAATCAGCCTGATCTATGCCAAGATCGATGAAAGCGGCAGCTTGAATGACGACGCCCCATTTGAGGACGTTGATTTTTACGCTGTCAACGTCGGTTTTGCCACTGACAACTTAAGTGTAAAAGGCTACTACGCGCAGCAGGCCGACGGCACTGTTGCTGCTGAAGAGCCCAATGTATTTGGTGTATACGGCAGCATGGCTCTCGGCATGTTCAACCTGGAGGCCGAGCTGGATGTCCTGGGCGGCGACAATGCTGCTGGGACTGACTACCAGGGCACCCAGTTCTTCCTGGGCGCCGATGCCGGCCTGACCGAGATGATCAAACTGGGCGCCGAACTGTTCTATGCCGCGGGATATAGCGATCCTGGCGAGCAGCAGATCACCGGCCTTTGCGACTGGTGGACCTTTACCCCCATGGGCTACAACACCCCGCAGTCCGGTAACATCTCCGCCTTCTCGCCCAATGGCACCAGCTCTCCGTTCGATCCCTCAGGGGACGGCGCGGGTGCTATGGGTATGACCCTGTGGGCTGACTTTGCTATCATGGAAGGCCTGAAGGCCGGCGCGAAAATCGGCTACTGGGAAGTGGATGACGACACTGTCACCAATATGGACAGCATTATGGCTTATAACGCCTATGTGAGCTACATGATTGCCACCAACTCCAATCTGTCCTTAACCTACCTGTCCTCAACACCTGATTTTGATACCGCCGGTATCCTCGACGACTCCTACAATGTGGGCGTCCTCGAACTCATGATCAAATTCTAATTGTTGATTGCAGGTCGACTTAAACCAAAAAAGGAACCCACATCGGTGGGTTCCTTTTTTTATGGTGTGCCAGGTATTTTCGTACTTGGATGAATATTTTGTTTTCAATACGGGTAAGGAATGTCCCGTTCGAAACCGGGTACACGAACATTTGGTGGTAAATGCGATGGCGGATAAGAGAGATAAACCCGGTTGCCTTCTAAAAACCGGACCTGGCTGTAATCGAAGACGGAATACCACAATCCGATCTGCCTGCCGTCGGGAGCAAAAAGCCTAGCGCCGTTGTGCATGAATTGCCGTTCCTTGTATTCAGCACCATCAACGTGACCGATTCGTTGCAACATCTGCTTCAGGGTGTCCGGTGTCACCGAAACCTCGGTCCAGTGTTCGGATTCCAGTTGATAGTCATTTTGGATGGCGACAATGGCGTTGGGCTTTTGCTTCGGCCCTCCTACATAGTATCGATGATCCGGTATCACCTCACCCTTTTCGAACTGCACGGAAACATCAAGGCTTCTCCGGTAATAGGCAAAACCGGATGCACAGCCAAAAATCAGGCCGCCCAGACAGACAAAGAACAACAGCAGGTGAATACCTTTCGACGGTAGCTTGTTGTCACGTTTACTCTTTTGAGACGCGTTTTTTGCAGCTCCATGGTTCATTTAACCTCCTCAACATTTTTCGTTCTCCGGTCTGGCAGTTAATTATCCCCTCTGCGGCTAAGGCCAACGCCGGTTGGCAGCCTCGATGACGGAGCCGACATGGCAACCAGGTTGCCATCCAACAGTCGGACGGTACTGTATTCATAGACCGAATACCATACGCCGATTTGGACGTTGCCCGGCGCTATAATTTTGGCGCCATTGGGTATACGCATGGTTTTCTCTTCGGCCCCCGCCACAAAGCCGACTTTCTTAATCAGGCTCGCAAGGGATTCCTGGTTTACAGAAATTTCTTTCCAGCTATCTGATGATTCCAAGGTGTAATCATTATGAATGGCTATAACGGCATTCGGCTTGTATGCCAGCCCTCCGGCATAATAGCGGTGGTCGGCAAGCACTTCACCCTTTTCGAAGGTCGACGAAATTTCCCTGCTCTGCTTGAAGTAGGTCATGTTTCCTACACATGCCAGAAGGATTGCAGAGATAATGATAAAAATGAAAAAGACAAAAAACCTGTTGAAAAAGCGACCTTCAAACGCACCAACTCTACCTGATTGTTGTAGATCCATAATTTGTCTCCTTAGCTATATTTTCCTGTCATTTTATTAACTCTATATTTTATAGGCCATATTGCGTTTTAGCACTCAATGTCATTAACTTAAGAGACCTAAAAACAGCATAACCAGCTAAATATATTGTAAATATGGTTGATATTTGAGGATCGGCATGGTATACTCACTTGCAATAATAACAAGTAATTATC
>JABZFO010000079.1 GCA_014237405.1 Desulfosarcina sp.
AATTGCTTGTTATTATTGCAAGTGAGTATACCATGCCGATCCTCAAATATCAACCATATTTACAATATATTTAGCTGGTTATGCTGTTTTTAGGTCTCTTAAGTTAATGACATTGATTTCCAAATAAAAAGATGTTGACAGAAATAGTCATGCATGTGATATCTAACGATAGTTATATAACATATGTTATGTGAAGAAGATGCCCGATACAAAAAAAATACGGGCCTACAACCAAAAATAGGTAGATTCTTATAGCGCCTTGATAATCGGATCGTTACCGGAGTGAGCCAATTTGCATCGAAAAAGGTGCAACCAACATAAATCATGCCCAATATGGTGCGGCTACCTTTTTATTGGATATAGATCCGAAAAAAAATATTATGCCACCAAATACCAAATTTACATCGAATCGTATTATTGAGACAGCATTTAACATTGTCCGTAGACATGGTTGGCAACATTTGTCAGCGCGTTCAATTGCAAAAGCGCTGAGGTCATCTACGAACCCAATTTATTTTCATTTAAAATCCATGAATAACATCCAGGATGTTGTAATGAAAAAAGCGATAGATCTCTGTCTTGATTATGTAAAAACTGACAGAACCGGTGACAGATGGATTGATCAGGGGGTCGGCTACGCGTTGTTCGCCAGAGACGAGAAGCGCCTTTTCAGAAGCATCAATGACGAAAATTACCAATCGTTGAGAGAGAAATATGAAACTTATTTCTGGAATGAACTTGATCGCCATATATCCGATTATCCGCCTTTTCGTGGATTAGAGCCTCAGCTGCAAGAGAAAATCAGGCGTGCCAGATCAATATTTAGCTACGGGCTGGCATTCATGATAAGTGGATCAGTAGAATACAAAATGATGCAAACTGAAAAACAAATTATCGACCTCATACAAGTTGCATCAGACTCCCTTTTCAAAGGAATCAAAGATGAATATGGAATTAAATGAAATTGAATAGAATCAGTTTCACGATAATTCTATAGGAAATAATTGATTGTCTTCCCCTTCACATAGTTCATAAGTAAGGGATATTACCATTATGGAAAAAGCTATTTTTATACTGATTTTGCTATTATCTATGCCAATATTATTCGCTTGTTCAAATAATGATCTCACTGAACAACAAATCTTTGAAATTTTAAAAAATGACTCTGTCATTGCAAAAAATGATTTCTTGGAATTAAGAACCGTGTCAATAAAATCTTCCTTGTGGGCGGATAACAAATTTAGAGCACGATTACAGATTGATTTCTTAAACAATCAAGAGACCGCAAAATGGAGCGGAAAAGGTAAGAAAGATTTCATTCCTTTCGGTATGAAAATAGTTAAGGGTATGAACTCGGTTGAAGTAACCGCAACCTTTTCCGTGTCTTATGCCGGTGATGGGTCATGGTATATAGAAAGCTTTTCATTTTAGTATCATGAAAAGGGATCAACCTTCGCGGATCTGTTCCTGATTCTCCTTTTTAAATCCCGAATCCAGCGGGTACATACCGCCGTCCAGGCCGGTGAGCAGCCACTTGATGCCGTGGGAAACCCCACACGGCGAGGGACAGAAACAGTAGCAAACCGACGCTAGCCAGAAGCTTGAGCAGCAGGCTCTTGTGAATGATGGCCTTCAGTGACGGCATGGTATTCTTCCGTTGGGGTTGTCGGAAAACAGGGATTCATCAGAGTGCTGGAAAAACTTGGGAAACGATATCTGAAAAGCCCTCACGGGTCAACACAGGGGATGCCCTCTCGCCGGGCAATTGCTTGTCACATGCCTTTGGAATCGAAACCGGGCAAAATAAATTCGTTCATTCACATGCTGTATGAAATTCAGCTTTTATTCTTGACATTAATCCTTGTTTTTCTCTATTGTTTCCTGACGGTTCCAACTGTTCCCCACCGAGGAGGCTACCGGATGCTCACAGTCGGCTATCCCCGAAACCGCGATATCCGGAAAAGCCTCGGAACACATGAAACCGGGATATTGCGATCACCATGCAACGGTGTTTCTCTTCTATTTTCTTAACCAACGGCACAAGGAGGCCACATGACCAATCCCTACGAAGCGGCATTTGAGCAGTCGATTAACGATCCGGATGGATTCTGGGCAAAGGCGGCAGAGGACTGCCACTGGTACAAGCGGTGGGACAAGGTGCTTGACGACAGCAACAAGCCCTTTTACCGGTGGTTTACCGGCGGAGAGATCAACACCTGTTACAACGCCCTGGACTACCACATCGACCAGGGCCGGGGGGATCAGCTGGCCCTGATCTACGACAGTCCGGTCACCGACACCATCAAGAAGTACACCTACACCCAGCTTCGTGACGAGGTAGCCACCTTTGCCGGGGTACTTAAGGCCCAGGGGGTGGAAAAGGGCGACCGGGTGCTGATCTACATGCCCATGATCGCCGAAGCGGCCATAGCCATGCTGGCCTGCGCGCGCATCGGGGCGGTGCATTCGGTGGTGTTTGGCGGGTTTGCGGCCAAGGAGCTGGCCACCCGCATCAACGACGCCAAACCCAAGGTGATCGTGACGGCGTCGTGCGGCATCGAGGTAAAAAAAATAATCGCCTACAAGCCGCTGCTGGATGCGGCCATCGACATGAGCGACGCCAAACCGGACAAGTGCATCATCTTGCAGCGTCCCATGGAAAAGGCACCCATGATCGACGGCCGGGATGTGGACTGGGTTGAGGCCATGGCGACTGCATCACCGGCGGATTGCGTACCGGTGGCGGCCACCGATCCGCTGTACATCCTGTACACCTCAGGCACCACCGGCGTGCCCAAGGGCGTGGTGCGTGACAACGGCGGCCATGTGGTTGCCCTGAAGTGGAGCATGAAGAACATCTACAACATGGACCCGGGCGATGTGTACTGGGCTGCCTCCGATGTGGGCTGGGTGGTCGGCCACAGCTACATCGTCTACGGCCCGCTGTTCAAGGGCTGCACTACCATCCTGTTCGAGGGTAAACCCGTGGGTACGCCGGATGCCGGTGTGTTCTGGCGGGTGATCTCCGACCACAAGGTCAATGCCATGTTTACGGCGCCCACGGCTTTTCGGGCCATCAAACGCGAGGATCCCAATGCCGAGCTGATGAAAAAGTACGACCTGTCCAACTTCAAAACCCTGTTTTTGGCCGGCGAGCGCCTCGACCCCAACACCTTGCACTGGGCCGAAGATGCCCTGAAGGTGCCGGTGGTGGATCATTGGTGGCAGACGGAGACCGGTTGGGCCATCTGCGCCAACTGCATGGGCGTGCATGTGTTTGAGGTGAAAGAGGGCTCTCCCACCAAGCCGGCGCCGGGGTGGAATCTGAAGGTGGTGGACGCCAACAACCAGGAGGTGGCCACGGGCGAGATCGGTGCGCTGGTGGTGAAGCTGCCGCTGCCGCCGGGCTCGCTGCCTACCTTGTGGGAGAACGACGCGCGGTATGTGGAGTCCTACCTGGAGGAGTTTCCCGGGTACTACAAGACCGCCGATGCGGGCTTTATCGATGAGGACGGCTACGCCTTTGTTATGAGCCGCACGGACGACATCATCAACGTGGCGGGCCACCGGCTCTCCACGGGTGCCATGGAGGAGGTACTGTCCGACCATCCGGAGGTGGCCGAGTGTGCGGTGCTGGGGGTGGAAGACAGCCTCAAGGGCCAGGTGCCGGTGGGGTTCGTGGTACTAAAAGCCGGGGTGACCAAAGCCGAAGACGAGATCGTCAAGGAAGTGATCCAGATGGTCCGCGATCGCATCGGCCCGGTGGCGGCGTTCAAGACGGCCACGGTGGTCACGCGCCTTCCCAAGACCCGGTCGGGCAAGATCCTTCGGGGAACGATCCAGAAGATCGCCGACAACGAGGAGTACAATGTGCCGGCCACCATCGACGATCCGTCCATCCTGGGCGAGATGGAAGAGGCTCTCAAAGGCATCGGGTATGCTGGAGCAAGGAAGTCCTGACGGCTAATCGGTGCATAAAACCTTAAATAAAACGCCGGGTGCTTCTGTCAAAGAAGCCCCGGCGATTTTCTTTGTCTCAGGGGGGGATTAACCGTATTCGATTGATTTCGACAGTCAGCTTTCTCCGTTGTTTTTCAACCTAACGACCTGATCCCTCCCCTGGCTTTTGGCCTGGTACAGGGCCTTGTCGGCCAGGTCCACCAGCTGCTTGCCGGTGCCTTCGCCGCCAGCTGGCCGCGCAGCGACACCGACACTGGTCGTGATGTGAAGGGTCAGATTCTCGTAGGTGAATTCGTGATTCTTTACCCGCTCCCGAAAACGCTCACACAGGGCTACGGCCTTTTCCAAAGGCGTATCGGGGAGAATCACGGCAAACTCCTCGCCGCCATAACGGCAGCCCACATCATATTTGCGGATACCGTCGTCCAGCAGCCGCCCGAACTCCCGGAGTACCCGGTCCCCGCACAGATGGCCGTGGGTATCGTTGACCCGCTTGAAATGGTCCAGGTCGATCATGCACAGCGCCAGGCCGTGACCGTACCGCTGAGCACCGGATATTTCCCGCTCCAGTGCTTCCTGAAAATAGCGCCGGTTGAACATGCCGGTCAGCTCATCGCGCACGGACATCTCTGCCAGTTTCTCCTGTGCCATGCGCATCTCCCGTTTTAACCCGGCCTTTTCCAGGGCATTGGAGATGATGCGTAACAGCACTTTGCCGCTCACCTTGGCCTTGGGCAGATAGTCGCAGGCCCCGGCCTGGATGATCCGGGAGGCGATGAGCTCGTTACCCTGGCCGGTAATGACCACTACCTGCGTCTCCATTCCTTTGCTGTTGATGGCTTCAAGAAAGTCCAGGCCGGTGCCGTCGGGGAGCAGGTAATCCATAAAAATGAGATCGAAACACTCATTTTCCAGGCGATCGAAAGCTTCCCCGATGGATTTCACCCGGGTCAGCTTCAGCTGACGGTGATCCTGCAGGATCTGTTTGACTTTGGCGAAGTCCTCATCCTTGTCCTCAATGGAGAGGATGGAGACCTGCTGGTCTAGTTTGAGGATGGTTTTTCCGCCGGCGTAAGTCCTGGGCTCGTCGTGTCGAAGGGTCTGGATCTTCTTGACAATGTCGGAGATACGATTGGCGGCCGCGGTGATTTTACTCACCCGGTCGGCCAGGTGTGCCGGGATGTCGCCGTCCATTTCCATCAGTTGAACATTTCCCATCAGAACCATCAACGGCTGGCTAAGCTCGTGGGCCGTGGTGCCGGCCATCTGAAGCAGAACTTTCAGGCGCTCCTCCTCGATCACCGATTTCTGCTGTTCCCGAATCTGCCGGTTGACGGCTTCCAGCTCCGCCACCGCACGGCTCAATTCCGCATTGTTCTGCTGAAGTTTTTTGCGCTGCTGAAACAATTTAACGAAGACATTAACCTTACTTCTCAGGATCAGGGGGTCCAGCGGTTTGAACAGGTAGTCTACCCCACCCTTCTCATAGCCGGTAAAGACGTGGGTCTCTTCCTTGCTGATGGCCGTGAGGAAAATGATGGGGATATGGCGGGTTTTTTCGCTGCCCCGCATCAGTTCCGCCACTTCGAAGCCGTCCATGCCCGGCATCTGTACATCCATGAGAATCAAGGCGAAGGTGTGCTTCAGCACCAGGCCCAGTGCCTCGTTGCCGGACGTGGCGGTTACGATGGACAGCTCCGGCTGCTCAAGGACTCCTTCGATGGCCATGAGATTCTCAGGCCTGTCGTCCACGACCAGGATTTTTATTTTTTCATCTGTCGGCATGAGTTGCGTCCAGCGGATTCGTCGGGTGGAAGGTTAGGGCCTGTTCAAAAATAACTGGCACCATCTTGCACCACTTATTTTCGGACAGACACTTACGCACCAATATGTGCCGGATCGACCAGTTGTGGGTCAAGCCAGATTTTCAGCATGGAAATCAGTTTGTCCAAGTTCACCGGTTTGGCCAGGTAGTCATCGGCTCCAGCCTCGATACACTTGGCCCGGTCTCCTTTCATGGCTTTTGCCGTCAGGACAATAATGGGAATGGCTCTGTAGCGGTCCCGGTTTCGAATCTCCCGTATGGCTTGGTAGCCGTCCACTTCGGATATCATGACATCCATAAGAACAAGATCAATGTCCGGAAAACCGTTCAGTTTGTCAAGACTTTCCTTGCCGGTCTTTTCGGTGAGCACCTTCGCTCCCTGGTCTTCCAGAACGCTGGAAACGGCAAATACCGTCCGCATGTCGTCATCCACCAGGAGTACTTTGCGTCCCTTTAACCCGGACTGCTGGTTGTCCATGGCCCGCAGCCGGTCACGATGGGCGTCGTCCAGCGCTTCGGGCGGCAGGTGAAGGCTCAAATTATCGACCCGGTGAAACGCCGCTTCCATCCCCTGGGACGCATTGGTCTCATCCACCGGGGGAGGCGGCTCAACCGTTTCGATGGACGTGGTTCTGAAAGTATCGGTCCGAATCACCGCCGGCTCCTTATCCGGCAGGGAGGTAATGGGAAGGTGAAGGGTAAACCGGCTGCCCTGCCCCTCTTTGCTTTCCATTGTAATCTCACCGCCCAGCAGTCGGGCCAGTTTCCGCGAGATGGAAAGGCCCAGGCCCGTCCCGCCAAACTTTCGTCGGGTGGAGCCGTCTACCTGCTGAAAGGCCTCAAACACTATCTGATGCTTGGCCGCCGGGATGCCGATTCCCGTATCCACAACACTGATGGCCAGGCACCCTTTGTCATGGCTGCTGCCGGCGCCCCGACAGATGACCCGTTCCCGGGAAACAGCGATTTCCAGGCGTATGGTTCCCTTGGTGGTAAACTTGAAGGCATTGGAGAGAAAATTCTTGACGATCTGTTCGATGCGCTTGCGGTCGGTGATCAGTCGCTCCGGTACGTCCGGTGCCACATGGATGGTAAACGCGAAACCGTTTTGCTCGGCCAGAGGAGCAAAGCTCACCTGCATGGCGTCGGCAATGGATTGGATTCGTACCGATTGAAACGCCACCTCCATTTTTCCCGATTCCACTTTGGCCAGATCCAGGACTTCGTTGATTAGATTGAGCAGTTCTTCACCGGCGGAATGAATGGTTTGGGTGAACTCGGATTGCCTGGCGGTTAAGGTCTTTTCCTTGTTTTCCAGAAGCAGCCGGGAGAGCAGCAGAATGCTGTTGAGCGGCGTTCTGAGCTCATGGGACATGTTGGCCATGAATTCCGTTTTGTAGCGGCTGGAGGCCTCCAGTTGCCGGGCCTTTTCTGCCAGCTCCCTGTGGGTTGTTTCCAGCTCGGTGTTTTGTCTCTCCATGTCCAATTTCTGCGCTTCCAGGATGGCCATATGGGCTTCCAGATCCGCGGCGTTTTTTACCATCTGCGCATTGGCAGCCTTCAGTTCCAGCTGTTTCAGTTGAAGATTTTCTTCTGATGCCCTAAACGCCCTGCTCTGCGCAAGCAGTTCGCGGTTGCTTACCTCCAGCGCCGCTTCGCGTACCTTCAATTTTTTAGCCTGTTCCCGGGTTTGTTTCAGCAGGGCCTCCCCCTGCTGCCGGGTCAATGCAGCGTTGACGGTGACGGCAACGACCTCTGCTGCAGCCGCCACGAACCGGCAATCAAATTGACTGAACATACCCGCTTTTTCCAGCTCCAGAACCCCCTTGACCGTCTGTCGCAGCACTATCGGAACAGCGATTAGATTGGCCAGATCGGTTGTGGGAACGGGTGTCACCAACCCGCTGACCGTGTCCTTTTGAAAAGCGGTGATGGTTTTTCCCAGGGTCGCCTGCCCCACCCGCCCGTCTCCCGGGTAAAAGATCGGTTGAATCTGGTCGTTGGGATGGCCGGGAAATCGGCCGGCGCATTCCAGTCCCCCGTCGACATTCACGATAAAGAAGTCAGCCTGGCACAGATCGAGAAAGCCGGAAAGATATTCAAGGGTATTGAGGCAAAGCTCCCCGAGTTCCTGCTCGCCGCCGATCAACCGATGCAGGTTGGTCAGGCCGGACATGAACCGCCCCTGGATGTCATTTTCCGCCTTGATCGCTTTAAAGTGGCGAACCATACCGCCAAATGCCGCCGCCAGTTCGCCGATCTCGTTGTTGGCCGTCACATGAATGTCATGGTCGAACCGACCTTCTGCCACCATCCGCGTGCTTTCAGAAAGGTCGCGGATAGGTCCGACGATAATTCGCGCCAGGGCCGTAGACACCACCAGTACTCCCACGCCGGTCAGGATCAGCAGGGTGACAATCATCGCTCGGAACCGATTGACGGCACCCAGTGCTGCTTCCGTTTCAATTTCCACGATCAGGGCATAAGGGATATTGCCCAGACGAAGCTCTGCGTAGGTGCCCATCACAAGGTTGCCGTCCGGCCCCGCATAAGTGAAAGGCACCGGCAGGGGCGACTCGGAATCGCCGCCAGGCCTGGGAACCGACTCCCGGCTCCATGGGCGCCCCCAGCATCTGATTGACGGTACTGACCAGTGTGCTGAAAAAAGAGACCGTGGTGCGTTCACGGCCCTGCCTGTCGGCGTCAGCCAACTGGCCGTCGAAGAACACCTGAAGCTGACGGCCCTTCATTTCGGCGGCGATCCGGATGTTCTTGCGGACTTCCCGTTCCAGGCGGTTGTAGGTCGTTTTATAACTGATGAATCCAACGAGGGCCAAGGGTACCATGGCAAGCCCAAAAAAGCAGAGCAGCAGGGTCCGACCCAAGCCCCGGCGAAGCACCAGGTCCAGGTTGAAGGGAAACTGCCTTTCAAGGGAATTGTTTTCCATGAAAGGGGCCTTTCTTTAAAACCGCTTAAGCGTGAACGCTCTCCGCTGCCTGCAACGGGAATTCTTGCATTGCATCAACTTTTAAGTGGAACGGGAACACTTATCCGGCCTGCTGATGTCGGCACCAGCGGTCGGTGGGGTTACTTACCCTTTAATATCGACCGGTTGACGGTGAAGTTGAGTGCATTTGTGATCGATCTTGCAGCGTCATCTCAGTTCAATTTATTCTTTCCGCGACGCTAACGTTGATGAATCCGTCAACGTTTGCTGCCAGAAGCGCTGCACCAGTTCCCTCAGGTGTTCAAACCGATGGCAAACGACCAAGGTGGACCGCTCCTGCAGATTGAGTCGGTGAACCACGGCCCTGAAGATCAGATAGGCCTGCCGGAGCCGGTAGGCGGTTACTCCGTCCACGATACCGGTTTTGGCCAGTGCCTGCAGCAGTCGCACATTGTCCGTCCAACGGGTAATTTCCGGATGGTTGGCTGCGTGCTGCAATACCAGGTATTGGACCAGAAACTCGATATCCACCATCGCACCGACACCCTCTTTGATATCGAACTGGTCCGGTTGGGCCGAAAGCCGGCTTTCGCGCATCCGCTCCCGCATTTCCCGTACGGAAGCCTTCAGCGTTTTCGGTTCCCGGGGCAGGCAGAGCACCTGGCGCCGAACCGTGGAAAAGGCATCCCGCAGCACCGCATCCCCGGTAATGGGTCGTGCCCGGATCAGGGCCTGATGCTCCCAGGTCCAGGCCTCGCCCATCTGGTAGGCCTTGAACCCGTTTACATGACTGACCAACAGCCCCGAGGTCCCATTGGGCCGCAGCCGCATGTCGGCCTCGTAGAGAGTGCCGGCGGCCGTTTGGGCTGAAAGCATATGAACCACCCGTTGACCCAGTCGGGCAAAAAAGTGGGTGTTGTCGATGGGCCGCTTGCCCCCGACGGTCTCGCCGGATTCGGCCGCGTGGAGAAAGACAAGATCCAGGTCCGACCCGTATCCCAGCTCGAGCCCCCCCAGTTTGCCGTAGCCGATGACGGCAAATCCCCGCTGGCAGGTTTGCCCGTTAAGAGTGCATGACGGGCGGCCGTGCTTTTTCACCAGATAGTTCCAGGAGATCTCCACCACCTTATCCAGAATCGTTTCGGCAATCCAGGAGAGATGGTCGCTCACCTTCATCAAAGGCATCACGTTGGTGATGTCCGATGCCGCCACCCGCAGGGTGTTGATCTGGCGGAAGATGCACAATGCCTCCATCTGGTACTCTGGATCGTCATCGGGCACCGTGGCCAGCTGACGTACAAGGCCGGCGCGCAAGGCATCGGGGCCGGGGGGGACATACAGGGTGCGCGGATCCAGCAACTCGTCCAGCAGCACCGGGTGCCGGCTCAAGAAGGCGGCGATCCAGGGGCTGGCAGCCACCAGCCGGATCAGATGGGTCAGGGCGGTGGGGTATTCGAGGAGCAGGGAAAGGTAGCTGATCCGCTGCTGAATGCTTTTGAGCAGCTGCAGCACCCGGCTCAACACCATCTCGGGATCGTCGCATTGACCGGCCGCTTCCAATACGCGCGGGATCAGCCGGTCCAGACGGCGTTTTCCCGCGCTGCTCAGGGATCGGGTGACCGGTTCGGATTTAAAGGTTTCCAGAAGGGCGGCGGCGGCATCGCCATCTTGAAACCCCGCCGTCTCCAGGATCTGCCGGCGCTCACCGGTCGTCACCGAAAAGGACCAGGCGTCGGCCAGGCCCGGTGCCGTTCGGCTGCCATCCCCGTCGGACGTGGCTTCGGTTTCGGGTTCCAACAGACCGTTAAAATGAGACCGAACCCGGTTTCGATGGCCATCGAGGACCTGCCGGTAGTCATCCCAGGTGTCGAATCCCATGGATCGGGCCAGCTGCAGACGGGCGAGGGGATCCGATGGCAGCGCATGGGTCTGCTGGTCGTTCACCTCCTGAAGCCGGTGCTCGGTTCTCCGGAAAAAGCGATAAGCGGCGGTGAGTTCACGGCAAACCGGTTGCGGCACAAACCCCTCTTTGCCCAGTGTGTCCAGCACGGTCTGGATGGCCGATTGCTGGAGCGCCGGCAGGACACCGCCCCGGATCAGCTGGAACATCTGGCCGAAAAACTCGATTTCCCGAATGCCTCCGCCCCCCAGCTTGATGTTGTCGTGGAGTTTCTTCCGGCGGACCTCGGCGGTAATCTTCCGCTTCATTTCCCGCAGCGACTCAAACACACCGAAATCCAGGTACCGGCGATAGACGAATGGCCGAAGCCGCTGGAGCAGCCTCCGGCCGGCATCCCGGTCACCGGCCACCACATCGGCCTTGATCAGGGCATAGCGCTCCCACTCTCGGCCCTGAAACTGGTAATAGTCCTCCATATGGTCGAAGTTCATGACCAGGGGACCGCCGTCGCCGTAGGGTCGAAGCCGTGTATCCACCCGAAAGACAAATCCGCCGGCTGTGTTTTCGCCGATGGTCTGGATCAGGTGTCGGCACAGCCGCGTAAAAAAGACCTCGTTGGAAAGGGGCCGTTTGCCGCCCTGGGTTTCACCGCTGGTGGGGAAAGTGAAAATCAGGTCCACGTCTGAGGAGAAATTGAGTTCACCGGCACCCAGCTTTCCCATGCCGATTACCACCAGACGCTGGCGGTTGCCGGCGTCGTCCTCGGGGATGCCGTCGGTTGCACGCATGCGGTTAAATATTAAGTCCAGGGCCCCATCGATTGCTGCTGCGGCAAGGGCGGAAAGATCCGCCATGGTGTCGTCCAGATCGCAGATGCCGGCCAGATCCCGCACGGCGATGCGCACCATCTCCCGCCGCCGGAACGTACGCAGGGCGGCTTTCAGCGGTACCAGTAGAATGCCCGGGGTGGTTTCCGGATTTGCCTCTGCCACCGACTGGAGCAGCGGAGCCAGGCGATGGGCCATGTGACCGTTATTGTACGCATTGAGCAGATCATTGCTGTGGATCAGATCCAGGGCCATGCACGGGTGGCGAATACAGCTGGCGGAAACGAACTCGCTGAAGCCAAAGGCTTTTGCCAGTGCCTTTGCACCGGCAGAGGTGTGGGAAAATGTCATGCCGGTGGCCCGGGCCTCGCGACAGAAAGTGGTCCATCGTTCCTGTTGATGCTGGTCCAGGATCTTGGCAGGGGAGCCTGTCATGGTAATGGAAATTCCCTTTTGTGGTATAAGGGCCTCGGAAATAATTAGATCCACACTCTTGCTTGCCTTTTGGTCCGTCTTCGGCGTTGCGCCAAAAGTCACATATAGACAATATGCTCCCTTTGGCGCGCCTTGAAGGCGAACCAAAATCTAAGCGCAACCTTTGTGGATTTATTTTTTACCGCGACCCTAAAGACCGTGTTGCCGGATACCGTTGCCGGCCCGAAAATACCGCTGAATGGGTTCCGGCAAGCATGGTTGAACAGTATCAGATTTCGAAAAAGTTGCCAAGATCAGAATTTTTTCGATAGGTTACGGATACCTTTGGGTGGCAGCATCGAATGCTACAATATTGTAATTTGAGGCATAAATATATTGCAATTATGTAAAAGCTTGCCTTATAGAAAATGGTATCGCGGAAGCGCCAAATCAGGATGCAATTGGATTTTAAGCGAGTTTTATACTATGGTATGCAACTTGCTTTTATTAAATCGTTTAATCGAAAAAACAAGTGTTTCGTTCGAGTCCGGCATTGATCTTTCAATATCAAATGACAGTCGGGGCGGGTCCCCGTGCCTGCCCTTTTTCTTAAAAAACGACATTATCCACCATTTACCATTGATCACCTGTATCTCCAACGCCTCACGCTGAAGGGGGTTGATTTGCCGGGCAGATGTGGTAATTGACCACAGAACTTTTAATGAGAGCGGCAAACCAGACCCGCGCAACAAGACGGTTATCAATGGAAGCACGATTGACACTCGAGGACGGCCGCACCTTTCCCTGCCGGTCTTTTACCGGTCCGGGGGAAGCTGGCGGCGAGGTGGTGTTCAACACCAGCATGACCGGCTACCAGGAGGTGCTCACCGACCCGTCCTACCGTGGCCAGATGGTCGCCATGACCTATCCGCTGGTGGGCAACTACGGCGTCAATCCTGAAGATGTGGAGTCCGCTCGGATCCAGGTGGCCGCTTTTCTGGTCAAGGAGTACCAGCCGTTTCCCAGCAACTTCAGATCCACGCAATCCCTTGGCGACTACCTTACCGGTCAGGGTGTGCTGGGTGTCGAAGGACTGGACACCCGGGCACTGACCCGCCACATCCGCAACGGCGGCGCCATGCGCGCCATCATCTCCACTATTAACCTGGAACCCGAATCATTGACGCGGCGCGCCAATGCCATTGCCAGCATGGTGGGCATGGACCTGGCCCGGGAAGTCACCACCGCCAAGCCTTACAGGTGGAACGGCGGCAAGCCCGAATCGCTGGCCGATGACTTGAAACTGGATGCCGGCGTATGGCAGCACCGGGGGGATCGTCCGTCGGTGGTTGCCATCGATTTCGGCCTCAAGTACAACATTGCCCGATGCTTGGAACGGGTGGGGTTCGAGGTGGTAGTTGTACCGGCCGCAACCGATGCGTCGGCCATCATGGCCATGGCGCCCGACGGCCTCTTTCTCTCCAACGGCCCCGGCGATCCGGAACCGGTGACTTACGGCATCCAGACCGTTAAAGAACTGCTGGGCCGGTTGCCCATCTTCGGCATTTGTTTAGGGAACCAGATTCTGGGGTTGGCCTTGGGGGGGCGTACCTATAAGCTGAAATTCGGCCACCGTGGTGCCAACCAGCCGGTCAAGAACCTGACCACCGGGAAGGTGGAGATTACTTCCCAGAACCACGGATTCGCCGTGGATATGGACAGCCTGGGCGCCGATGCCGTCGAGGTTACCCACATCAACCTGAACGACAACACCGTAGAAGGCATCCGGCACCGCCGGCTGCCGGCCTTTTCGGTTCAGTACCATCCGGAGGCCTCTCCGGGGCCGCACGATGCGGCCTACCTGTTTGATCAGTTCAGATCCATGATGAAAACCGCCTGATCCGGATCAACCCCCGGATTAACCAATAGACCGCGCCCACGGGATGCGGAACACAATTGCCATATTTTTCATATGCCCAAACGCACAGATATCCATAAAATCCTGGTTATCGGCGCCGGCCCCATCATTATCGGTCAGGCCTGCGAATTCGACTACTCCGGCACCCAGGCGTGCAAGGCCCTGAAAGAAGAGGGCTACGAGGTGGTGCTGGTGAATTCCAATCCGGCCACCATCATGACCGACCCCGAAACGGCGGATCGAACCTACATCGAACCGGTCACCCCCGAGGTTGTGGCCAAGATCATCGAAAAGGAGCGCCCAGACGCCCTGCTGCCCACCCTGGGCGGACAGACCGGGTTGAACACCGCCGTCGAAGCGGCCCGTCAGGGGACCCTGGAGGAGTTCGGCGTGGAACTCATCGGCGCCTCCCTGGACGCCATTGAAAAGGCCGAATCCCGGGACCGCTTCCGCGAGGCCATGAACCGCATCGGCCTGCGCATTCCCCAAAGCGGCATCGCCACCACCTTGGAAGAGGCCCGCACCATTGCCGAAGCAATCAGTTTTCCGCTGATCATCCGACCCAGCTTTACCCTGGGCGGCACCGGTGGCGGCGTGGCCTACAACCCTGAAGATCTGGAAAAAATCGCCCAATCGGGGCTGGACGCCAGTCTCACCAAGCAGGTGATGCTGGAAGAATCGGTACTGGGGTGGAAGGAATACGAGCTGGAGGTGATGCGGGACCACGCGGACAACGTGGTGATTATCTGCTCCATCGAGAATCTGGACCCCATGGGTGTGCACACCGGAGACTCCATTACCGTGGCCCCGGCCCAGACCCTTACGGACAAGGAGTACCAGACCATGCGGGATGCCTCCTTGGCCATCATGCGCGAGATTGGGGTGGATACCGGCGGTTCCAATGTCCAGTTTGCCGTCAATCCGCAAAACGGGGATATGATCGTCGTGGAGATGAATCCCCGGGTGTCGCGAAGCAGTGCTCTGGCCTCCAAGGCCACTGGCTTTCCCATCGCCAAGATTGCCGCCAAGCTGGCCGTGGGGTACACCCTGGACGAAATCACCAACGACATCACCGGCGAGACCCTGGCCTCCTTCGAGCCCACCCTGGATTATTGCGTGGTTAAAATTCCCAGGTGGACCTTCGAAAAATTCCCGGAAACCCAGGACCTGCTCACCACGTCCATGAAGTCAGTGGGTGAAACCATGGCCATCGGCCGGACCTTCAAAGAGGCTTTTCAAAAGGGTCTTCGGTCCCTGGAGATCGGCCGTTTCGGTTTTGGCGCCGACGGCAAGGACCGCCCGGAGGTGGATGGTGCGCCACCCACCCTGGACGAGATCGAGCAGAAGCTGGCCATCCCCAACTCCCAGCGGATCTTCTACCTGCGCCATGCCCTTCAGGCGGGCATGTCCATCGAGGAGATCTACCAGATTACCGCCATCGATCCCTGGTTTCTCTTCCAGCTGGAACAGATTTACCGCATGGAGCGAGATCTGATTCAGGCAGGCAAGACGGCGGGCCAGTGTGGGGTACCGGCAGATGGCCGTTTCAGCGCCCTCACCGCCGACCAATTGACCCGCGCCAAGGCCTTCGGCTTTTCCGATGCTCAGATTGCGCATCTCACCGGTACTACCGAAATAGCTGTGGAGCAGGCACGCAAAGGCATGGGTATCCGCCCGGTTTACAAGCTGGTGGACACCTGCGCAGCGGAATTCAGAGCCGCCACCCCCTACTACTATTCCACCTACGAAACCGAGTGCGAATCCCGGGTGTCGGCGCGCAAAAAAGTGATGATTCTGGGTGGCGGGCCCAACCGCATCGGCCAGGGCATCGAGTTCGACTACTGCTGCGTCCACGCCTCCTTTGCCCTGCGGGAAGAGGGTGTGGAGAGCATCATGGTCAACAGCAACCCGGAAACGGTGAGCACCGACTACGACACCTCGGACAAGCTCTACTTCGAGCCGCTTACCCGCGAGGATGTGCTGCATATCGTAGAGAGAGAGAAGCCCGATGGCGTTATCGTCCAGTTCGGCGGCCAGACCCCGCTGAATCTCTCCACGCCGCTGTACCAGGAGGGTGTTCCCATCCTGGGCACCCAGCCGGAAAGCATCGACCGGGCCGAAGACCGGGAGCTGTTCCAGGCCATGCTGAAAAAGTTGAACCTCATGCAGCCGGCAAACGGCACGGCCCTGTCCATCGCCGAGGCCCTGTCCATCGCCGACATGATCGGCTATCCGGTGATCGTGCGCCCCTCCTTTGTCCTCGGCGGGCGGGCCATGAAGATTGTTTATGATCCCAAGGATATGGAGACTTTTACCCGGCTGGCCATCCTGGCATCCCCGGGTCACCCGGTGCTCATCGACAAGTTTCTGGAAGCGGCGGTGGAAGTGGATGTGGATGCCATTTGTGACGGCACCACCACAATTATCGGCGGCATCATGGAACATATCGAGGCGGCCGGAGTCCACAGCGGCGACTCTGCCTGCGTGCTGCCCCCCTACAGTTTCGGCAGCGACATGATCGGTCAGATCACCATGGCCACCAAGGCCATGGCCGCCGAACTGAAGGTGGTGGGACTGATGAACGTCCAGTACGCCATCAAAGACAATCAACTCTATGTGATCGAGGTCAACCCCCGGGCTTCTCGGACCATTCCTTTCGTCAGCAAGGCCACCGGTATTCCTTTGGCCAAACTGGCCACCAAGATCATGCTGGGGAAAACTCTTGCCGAACTGGGGCTCACCGAAGAGGTGGTCCCCCGGCATCTGTCGGTGAAAGAGGCGGTGCTCCCCTTTGACCGTTTTCCGGATGTGGATACCCTGCTGGGGCCGGAGATGAAGTCCACCGGGGAGGTGATGGGCCTCGGGACCGATTTCGGTCAAGCCTATGCCAAGGCTCAGTTGGGCGCTGGCCAGCGCCTGCCCCTGACCGGGACGGTTTTCATCAGTGTGGGTGATGACGACAAGGCGGCCATACTGCCTGTAGCCAGGCAATTCGTGGATATGGGTTTCGATATTTTGGCCACCGACGGCACATGGTCTCATTTTTCCGCCAGCGGCATCCCGGCCGAACGGATCAACAAAGTATCCCAGGGCCAACCCCATGCCGCCGATGCCATTAAAAATGGCCGGATGCAGATGATCATCAACACCGGCACCGGCGGTGCGTTGGCGGTGTGCCGGGCGGTCGCCGCCCTTCGGGAACAACCTTTTTCCGTGAAACCCATTCAGGATTACCATGAGTAACGGGGGCTTCCGGCCCTTTGTTCAACCACCATCCCCGCAAGGCAAACGACCATGAAACTATTCGAAACAATTACCCAGGAAGCTATCATTGACGACAGACCCCGCGAAGCCTGCGGCCTTTTCGGCGCCTTCGGCCATCCGGATGCCGCAAAAATGTGTTATTTCGGGATCTACGCCCTCCAGCACCGGGGTCAGGAGAGTGCCGGGATCGCCATTGCCGATAACGGTGTCATCGATGAGTACAAGGGGATGGGGCTCGTTCCCGATGTATTCGACATGGACATCCTGGACGGCCTTAACGGCCCCAGCGCCATCGGACACGTACGCTACTCCACCACGGGCAGCTCGGTGGTGGCCAACGCCCAGCCATTTATGGTGCGCCACCGGAACCGGGCCTATGCAGTGGCCCACAACGGCAACCTGGTCAATGCCCACCATGTAAAAGCGGAGCTGGAGGAGGCTGGGTCCATCTTCCAGACCACCATGGACAGCGAAGTGTTTCTGCACCTTTTCGTCCGCAACCTTCACCTGGGCTTCGAGGAGGCCCTGAAAGCATCGGTGGCCCGGCTGAAAGGGGCCTTTTCCATGGTGGTGCTTACCAGCCGAGGAGAATTGATCGGCATCAAGGACCCCCACGGCTTCCGTCCCTTGTGCCTGGGCAAACTCAATGGCGCGTGGATGCTGGCATCGGAAACCTGCGCCCTGGACCTGGTGCAGGCGGAATTTGTCCGGGAGCTGGATCCTGGTGAGATTGTCATCATCAACAGCGAGGGGGTCAAAAGCATCCGCACCAAAACCCCCAACCGCCGGGCTTTCTGCATTTTCGAGTTCATCTACTTCGCCCGACCGGACAGCACTTTTTTCGGTCACAACGTCTACCTCACCCGCAAAGCCCACGGCCGACGACTGGCAGAGGAATCACCCGTGGATGCGGACCTGGTCATGCCTTTTCCAGACTCCGGCACCTATTCGGCGCTGGGCTATTCGGAAGCGTCCGGCATCCCCTTCGAGACGGGCATGATCCGCAATCACTACGTGGGTCGGACCTTTATCCAACCCACCCAGAGCATGCGGGACTTTGGGGTCCGGGTAAAACTCAACCCGATCAAGGAACTGCTCAAGGGCAAGGACATCATCATCATCGAAGATTCGATTATACGGGGCACCACAGTCAAGACACGGGTCAAGGCGCTAAGGGAGCTGGGGGTCAAACGGGTCCACCTGAGGGTAAGCGGGCCGGCCCACCGGTTCCCCTGCCATTACGGCATCGATTTTTCCACCAAGGGAGAATTGATCGCAGCCAGAATGAACGTGGAGGAACTCCGAAAGCACCTGAGCCTGGATTCCTTGAGCTACCTGAGCCTGGAGGGGTTGCTCTCATCAACCGGGATTGAGAACCCGGCCGAAAACTTCTGCAAAGCCTGCTTCGACGGCTGCTACCCGGTGGCGTTCGATGAAAATCTATCCAAGCACTGTATGGAAATTAGATGAAGCATTTACGCTTCTGCAGAAAGATAATATCCGCTATTTGAGAGTTGGATTTTGGCAGTTGTCCCGTAAATGATTACCATGAAGCTTGCCTTTCCTGTATCGGCACATTAGAATACTTTGAGTAGCTGCCTCAAAGAATCATTGCCCCGGGGGATTTCATGTTTGAGTCCAAATACCTGAAGGAAAACATCGAAAACATTCAGCGGCTCATGTCCATCTCGGCACTGAAGCATTTCGAGACCCGCAATCTGGGTAAGCTGCTTCGCCTCAGCAAAATCCGCCAGTACGAAGATGGGGAGGTGATTATCCAGGAAGGGGACATGGATCCATGGCTCTACTTTCTGCTGTCCGGAAAGATTCGGATCACCAAGGAAGGCGAGGAGATCGGTACCATCAGCAAAAAGGGCGAAATTTTTGGTGAGATGCGCATCATTGATGACCAGACCCGCAGCGCCACGGTGCTGTCCGTAGGGAAGACCATCTGCCTGGCAGTGGACACCTCGGCCGGCAACCGGCTCGCCACCTCCGACCAAAAGGACGAGCGCCTGGACTTTTTGCTCCTGCTCTACCGGATTTTTGCCGAATACATGACCTATCGCCTCCGCCTCACCAACGAAGAACTGATCCGGGCCAAAAAAGAGGTGCGGCGCCTGGGCGGTGCAGACGGTTCGTATGCGGACAAGGATGAAGAGGAATATCTGGATAAATTAATGAAATCGATGTGATGCGGAAAACCGTCTCCTTCACCCGCCATTCGGCAAACATCTTTTTTCATATTCTCACCCGGTGTAATCTTCGCTGCCGACACTGCTACATCAATCCCGATCAGCACGGCCGAAATACGCTTGATATTGACACCATCGACCGGTGGCTGGCCCTGTTTGCCCGTCGGCATCCATCACCCAACGTGATTTTTCTGGGCGGTGAACCGACCCTGCACCCGGATCTGACCATCGCCGTCAAACGGTCCAGGGATCTGGGATACGCATCGGTCACCATCGACACTAACGGCTACCTCTTTCACGACATCCTGAACCGGGTGACACCGCACGAGGTGGACTACTTCAGCTTCAGCCTGGATGGCCCCAGCCCGAAAGTCAACGATCCCCTTCGCGGCAACGGCTGTTTCAAACAGTGCACCCAAGGCATTGCGGCAGCGAAATTGCGTGGCTTTGCCGTCAGCCTCATCTATACGGTGAGCCGCGCCAACATCGATCATCTGCACCGAATGCCCTCCTTGCTGGCAGAACTCGGTGTGGACCGGTTTTTTATCCAGGTGATCGGCGTCAGGGGGAAGTGGACCGAAGATGCCCGGCACCGGGATGTCCTTGCCCAGGTGGACCGGAACACCTGGCTGGAAGTGATCCCGCAGGTGGCCGAAGCAGCCGCCCGACGGGGAATCACCGTCACTTTTCCCAAGGTGTTTCTGGACCCAAAGGAGCCTTTCGAATGCGCGGGGCTGGTGGCGGACAACTACTTCATTTTCCCCAACGGTCGGGTTTATCGGTGCCCCTTGTGCGAGGACTACCCCCTGCATAGCCTCGAAATCCGTAACGACCGGCTTGCGGAGACCGCCAAGGTGAACGAGGCGGACCTGTTTCCCCTGGTCATCCCCGAGGGATGCGTCATGAACCGCATTATCCAGCCCTGCAACCTCCCCCCTGCCGATGGCTGCAACCTCCCTTACAAAATTGCCTGCTGCATGCTCAAAGAAGAGATCACGCCCTAGTTGCAAAAGCCGGAGGACTCCCGATCCGGCGTTGCTAAGGGGTCGCAGTAGAACTACCCACGGCTTATGCAACGGTAGGGATTCCGCCCTGGATTGGCGCAGTCCGGTTCAGGTCACCGCCCGGATGAACACCGTTTCCATTTGTCGGCGCCGGCTTTTGATCTGCTGGAGTGTGGTCAGCAGCCGTTGTTTCTCTGCCGGCTGGTCGCCCAGGATGCGGGTTTGTGCCGGACACAGGTACCAGGTGCAGACAAAGGGCCGCTGGATCCGATCCAACCGACAGCCGCCGGGTCCTCCATAGCGACAGCGGGCTCCCTGCCGGCACAGCAGCTGTTGGTCGGGCACCGGGATTCCGGCCAGATGGAGGAAGAGCAGGTCTCTGAAATCGGCCCACACCCATGCCCGGTAGCAGCAGATGTCCGCACAGTCGGGACAGGCCTCCCGGCACAAGCGGTCCATATGGGGAAAAATCGATTCAAGAAGGTGCTGTATCTGTTTGGTCAGCTGGCGAGATTCAGTCATCACCGACTGGTTTCGCCGTATGGTGACCGCCAGGCAGGTATTGGCTTCTTGCCACAGTGCGAGGGTGTTCCAGGGAACTGATGAAATGTGGTTTTGCATGGCCGTGTCATAGCCCTTTTGCATCAGCTTTTCAAATTCCCAGGCCGTTTTCGTTTGTCTTGACGAATGCACATGGATATGCGAAGGCCAGACCGAAACATTGACGGAGTTGTAAAACGTCCAATATCTATCGCGCACGTTTCAGGAGCTAAACCATGAGACTCGGCATTATCGGTCTTCCCCAGTCGGGAAAAACCACTGTTTTTGAAGCGTTGACCCGCAGCGTCGCCGCCGACGGCCACCGCCAGGAGAGCCGCATCGGCACGATCACCGTCCCGGACAAACGGGTGGAGACCCTCAGCGGCATATACAACCCCCGCAAAACCATCTTCGCTCAGGTGGAGTATTTCCTGCCCGGCAAGGGGGATCACGGCGGAGCCGCCAAGAAGGACCAGAGCATCTGGACCCAGGTGCGGGACAGCGACGCCCTGATCCATGCTGTGCGCAATTTCAGCGGCTACGGCTTCGATGCGCCCACGGCTAAAGCAGACGTGGCGGCTATCGACCAGGAACTGATCATATCCGACCTGGTCGTGGTGGAAAAACGCCTGGAACGCCTGGCCCTGGACGAGCGCAGGGGCAAAAAACCCAATCCCGAGGAGATCGTCCTGCTCAACCGCTGCAAGGAACATCTGGAAAACGAAACGCCCCTTCGCCGGTTTTGCGACATCGCCACGGCCAAACTGCTGCGCGGTTTTGCCTTTCTCTCCGCCAAGCCCATGCTGATTCTCTTCAACAACGAGGACGACGACGACGCCCTGCCCGACCCCGCCTCCCTGCCCGAAGGGGAGGCGTGCATGGTGATCCGGGCCAAACTGGAGCAGGAACTGGCCCAGATGTCCGACGACGAGGCCCAGGAATTTCTGACTGAGTTCAACATCACCGCATCGGCCACGGACCGAGTCGTTCAGCGCTCCTACGACCTGATGGGCCTGATCTCTTTTTTCACCGTGGGCGAAGACGAAGTGCGGGCCTGGACCATCGGCCGGGATACCGATGCCGTGGAGGCGGCCGAGGTGATCCACTCAGACATCAAAAAGGGGTTCATCCGGGCCGAGGTACTCGCCTATGACGACCTCATGGATGCCGGTACCTATGCCGAGGCCCGCAAAAAAGGCACGGTCCGGCTGGAGGGCAAGACCTATAAGGTTTGCGACGGCGATATCATCAACTTTCGTTTCAACGTTTAAGGGCCGCGGTGCAAGCATATTTTTTGAGGATATGCTTGCATTTTTTTACGACTTCGTATTCATTAGAGGGACTTTTACTTTGGCCATATCACCACAAAGTTCATTATAACCGATTACTGCAATGAATGGAGAAATCATGAAAAAAGGTGAAAAGCTGGTAATTGTAGGTTGCAGCGGCGCCGGGGGACCGGCGGCCATGATGGCAAAAAAGCTGATGCCGGACGTGGATGTAACGGTGATTCGAAAAGAGGCTTGCTTTATTGTCCGATGAGCGCTGCCCCATGTCGTGGCCGGTCTGGCCACCCCGAAATCCATTGTGGTCCCTGACAAGATGCTCGAAGATACCGGCCTTCATGTCATCGTTGATGAAGTCACCAAGGTGGATGCCGCTAAAAAGCGCGTTCAGCTGTCAGATGGCCGCGAGCTTGGCTATGACAAGCTGTTTCTCGGTATGGGGGCCAGCTCATTTACCCCGCCCATCGAAGGCATCGAACTGAACGGAGTCCTCTTTTTGCGCGGTCTCTCCGATGCTGAAAAAATAAGAGCTTACATGGCTAAGAAAAACCCCAGGAACCTGCTGTTTGTGGGTGCGGGATTCATCAGCCTGGAAATCGCTTCGCTGCTCGCATCGGATGGGCATGGTTCGAAAAACATTACCATCGTGGAAATGATGGACCGTCCCCTCCCCCTGATGCTGGACGAGGATATGGCGGCACCCGTGGCGGATTACCTGGAGCAAAAAGGGCTCACCCTCCTGACCGGCGAGACGGTCAAGAAAATCCTCGGCAGCAATGGCGAGGTCACCGGCGTGGAACTCGCTTCGGGAAAGACCATTGATGCGGATATGATCTTCATTAACGTGGGCGTGCGACCGAACACCGAGATGGCCGAGGCCATCGGCCTGGAGATGGGAACCTTCGGCATCAAGGTCAATCCGTATCAGGAAACTTCCGACCCGGATATTCTTGCCGGCGGAGACTGTGTGGAAAAAATCAATTTTATTACCGGCAAGCCCGAAGGCGCACGGCTTCGGGGGCCGGCGGTCATGCAGGGCCGTCTGGCCGCCAAGCGGCTGGCCGGCTATGATATCCAGTTCCCAGGCGTGCTCAATGCCGGTGGATGCCAGATGTTCGACCTGGTGGTCACGGCCACCGGCCTTACCGAAGCGGATGCGAAACGCCACGGATTCGAAACCGTCTGCGCGGTGGTCGACTCCCGGAGCAAACATGCCATGATTCCGGACATGCAGCCCTGGAAGATCAAGCTGGTGTTTGACAAAAAGACCCAGCAGCTCATCGGCGGCCAGATCGTGAGCCACACCATTGGGCCGTCCAGGGAGATCGATGCAGTCAGCGCCTTCATTCTCGGGAGAACAACCATCGGCGACCTGACTACTTTCACCTCTGCCTGCAACCCGGACATCTCATCGGAACCCAGTGCGGAACCCATCACCATTGCGGCCGAACAGGCACTGCAAAAATTAAAGAGAGCCTAAAAGCAACGGGGCACCTGACGAACCGTTAATGCAGGTGCCCCGTTGTGCAAAAGCGTTCTAATTTCTACGGATAGGTCTTCTTTAAAACCAGGAGGGATGGCTCCGGATATCTTCTTCCAGGTTTTTCTTGTCCTCCTGGAGCTGCAGAACCATGGCGGCGTTCTGGATGTGCCAGGCCTCGTACCGTGATCTCCGTGGCTGGCCACCAGCTTCAGCGAACCGGTGCCTTCGTCCATCATGCGGCGGGCTCTCCCAATCCGATTGACATTCCTTTTTTTAAAGTAAAAATCGTTGACATCCAAATGCGGGTTCGCTATTGGTGAATTCATTTGATCCTAAATTTGATCAAATATGTGATAATATTATTACGGAGGATTGAAATGGCACTGAGTTTCATTGAGGGCAACGAGGCGGTTGCGTTGGGCGCCATGGCCGCCGGATGCCGGTTTTTTGCCGGCTATCCCATCACGCCGGCAACCACCATTTACAACGCCATGCTCACGTACCTGCCCCCGGAAGGCGGCGTTTGCCTGCAGGGCGAGGACGAGATCGCGTCCATCGGCTACTGCCTGGGGGCGTCCATGGCGGGCAACAAGGTGCTCACCGCCACATCGGGACCGGGAATCAGCCTTTACAGCGAACAGATCTCCTTTGCCATCGGCAGCGAGATCCCCCTGGTCATCGTCAACGTCCAACGGCTGGGGCCCTCCACCGGATCGGCCACCAAAGGGGCGGACGGCGACATCCAGTTCATGCGCTGGGGCTCCAGCTCCGGCCTGCCGGTGATCGTGCTGGCGCCGGTGGACGTGGCTGACTGTTATCGGCTCACCGCCCACGCCTTCAACCTGGCCGAGCAGTATCGTTGCCCGGTATTCCTGGCCTCCAACAAAGAGATCGCCATGACCCGCGAAAGCATCGATCTGGACGCCATCCAACTGCCGGATATCACCACCCGAAAAGCGGCAGACCGGAATAAGCCTTTTCTTCCCTTTGCCACGGGCAGCGAAGACACCGCCCCGAATTTTCTGCCTATCGGTGATCGAACCCTGGTGCGACAAACCTCCTCCACCCATGGCGTCAACGGCTACATTACCGTGGATCCCGACGAAATCAACGCCTTTCAAAATCGGCTGGAGAAGAAGCTGAAAGCCCATGTGGATGAATTCACCTTTTTCGACCGGGACCTGGACCCACAGGCCAGGACACTGGTGGTGGCTTACGGCGTCACCGCCCGGGCGGCCCGGGTGGCGGTGGCCACGTCCAGAGCGGATGGCAAGCCGGCTTCCCTGCTGACGCTCAAGACCTTGTGGCCGGTGCCGGAACGGCTGATCATCGAAACGGCTGCCCCTTACGACCGGGTCGTGGTGGTGGAGATGAACATGGGGCAGTACGTGCGGGAAATCCAGCGGCTGCTGCCCGGCAAGCAGATTGACTTTTTCGGCCAGATGAACGGCAATCTGATCAAACCGGAACAGATCAGGGAGGTGATATAAATGAGCAGTCTGATCAACACCAGTCGCCCCCCGGTTTTCTGCCCGGGATGCAGCCATGAACGGATTACCCACACCCTGGACAAGGCATTTGAGAAGATGGGCCTGGACGGCAACCAGGTGGTCATCGTCAGCGACATCGGGTGCTCGGGCCTCTTCGACACCTTTTTTAATACCCACGCCTTTCACGGCCTGCACGGCCGGGCCCTGACCTACGCCACGGGTTTGAAAATGGCCCGCCCGGACCTGAAGGTGATCGTCACCATGGGCGACGGAGGGTTGGGGATCGGCGGTGCCCACGTGCTCTCCACCTGCCGCCGCAACATCGATCTCACCCTGCTGATCCTCAACAACTTCAACTACGGCATGACCGGCGGGCAGTGCTCCTCCACCACCCCCCAGGCCGCCGTGGTGGGGTCCGGGTTTCTCAACCAGCTGGAAAAGCCGGTGGACATTTGCCAGATCACCGCAGCGGCCGGGGCCGCCTTCGTGACCCGAACGTCCTCCTATGCCCCGGACCTGGTGGATGAGATGGTCGCTGCCATCAGCTACGATGGGTTTTCCGTCATCGACATGTGGGGCATGTGTCCCGGTCGCTATACCAAGCGCAATAAAATTACCCCCAAGAGTATTGAGGTCGATCTGGCCAACCTGCCCCGGTTCAAGGGACCGGTGGCTGAAAACCAGCGCAAAGAGTACGGCAGCGGCTATCGGGAAGTGGCCGCCCAGCTGCCCACACCGGCCCGGCCGGATAAAATTGAGGCGCGGTTTCAGCCGCCGGCCACCGGCCGTCAGGAGGTGCTGATATTAGGCAGTGCCGGCCAGCGCATCGTCACCGCTGGTGAGATCTTCTGTCTGGCGGGCATGACCGGCGGCTGGCACGCCACTTTGAAAAACGACTACCCCATCACCGTGCTGCGGGGCCACTCGGTAAGTGAGATGGTGCTTTCCCCGCAGCCGGTGGACTATACCGGTATCGACCGGCCCAAGGTGGTGGTGGCCCTGGCCGACGAGGGGGTGGGCCGTCGTAAAAAAATGCTGGCCCGGCTGGGCAGCGACACACTGATCATCAAGGCCGCCGGCGTCACCCTTCCCGACACCGGCGCCACGGTGCAGGAGGTGGTTTTCAAGGCCCAGAAAATCAAATCCCAGGACTGGGCACTGGCCAGCCTGGCCCTGCTGGCCCAAAAGAACCGTGTGATTTCCATGGAAATGCTCAAGGCGGCTCTGACCGTCCGGTTTAAAAAGGCCATACTGGAGACGGCCGTGGAACTGGTTGAGCGTGTCAGCGAGTAGAAGCTATCTCAAAAATCCTAATTTTGAGACCAGCTTCCAATGTAAAGCATATTATTAAAAATAGAGGATTAAAGGAGGACCTATGGACTTTCAGCTGACCAAGGAACTGGAGATGCTGCGCAAAGCGGTGCGCGAGTTTGCCACTAAGAAGATCGCCCCCAACGCGGACCAGTGGGACAAGGATCACTACTTTCCCTACGAGGAGGCCATCAAACCCATGGGTGAGCTGGGCTTTTTTGGCACGGTGATCCCGGAAGCATACGAGGGCGAGGACATGGGCTGGCTGGCGGCCATGATCGTCACCGAGGAGATCGCCCGGGTCGCCAGCTCGCTGCGGGTGCAGGTGAACATGCAGGTGCTCGGCTGTGCCTTTACCATCTTCACCTACGGCACAGAAACGCTGAAAAAGAAGTACATTCCGGGTCTGTGCATGGCCGATCTCATCGGCGGATTCGCCATCACCGAACCGGATGCCGGCTCCGACGTTATGGCCATGACGTCCGTTGCCGAGGACAAGGGGGATCACTGGGTCATCAACGGCTCCAAGACCTGGATCTCCAATGCGGACGTGGCCGACGTGCTGATTTACTACGCCTACACCGATCCGGATGCCGGCTCCAAGGGGCTTTCGGCCTTTGTGATCGAGCCCAAGAACTTCAACGGCATCAAGACCACCCGGCTGGACAAGATGGGTTCCTTTTCGTCGCCCACTGGTGAAGTGTTTCTGGACAACGCCAAGGTTCCCAAGGAGAACATTCTGGGCAAGCCCGGCGACGGGGCCAGGATCGTCTTCGGGTCCTTGAACCAGACGCGGCTTTCTGCGGCTGCCGGTGCCGTTGGCGTGGCCCAGGCCTGTCTGGACGTGGTCGTCAAGTACTGCAACGAGCGCAAGCAGTTCGGCAAGCCCATCGGCCGGTACCAGATGAACCAGGACATGATCGCCCAGATGGCCACGGAGATCGAGGCGTCTCGGCTGCTGGTGTACAAGGCGGCCTGGGCCAAGGACCAGGGTCGGTTGAACAACGGTCTGGACGTGGCCATGGCCAAGTACTTTGCCGGGGAGACGGTGAGCAAGGCGTCCAACTATGCCATGCGCCAATATCTGCAAGTGGATCATCGCCTTGGACCAATTGGGGTATCGCAAGGCCAACCGATAAGTGTCCATCCAGAAACGGCATCTTGCGGTCCAGATCTGTGTTCTCGGGTTATTGAAATCCTCGACGTAGCGCTGCTACGCCTGTGGTTCCAATAACCCTGCGGCCTTGATCTGAAACGCAATCTACCATTTCTGAACGAACACTGAATACCCAATATGGTGTAGTTCCCGGATTGCGGCCCGGGTTATCCTGATTAAAGCATATTTGGGAATTGTGGATTCCGGAATTGGGAGATAGGTGGAGCGGCTTCCAGCCGCGATCGGTTTTCGGGCATTCGTCTCCGCTGGGGCTTTGCCGATTCAGGTGATCTGGATCCCAACCTCCCATTTCGGCCCACAGCGAAACAGGCCAAGGAAGCCATTTTGAGATCGCGCTGCCGCGAAAATCAACCGGAGATATGGAATGATGAGGTGGGAAGCATCGTGTGCGGTGGGAAAAAAAAGGGCACCCCATATCAGTGGGTGCCCTATGAATCTGAAAAAAACCTTATTTGACGGGTCTTAGATTGACGGCCTGTCTGCCTTTGGCCGTTTCCTTGATTTCGAATTCCACCCGATCATCGCGCTGCAGACCGAAATGGCCGTACTCCTTGATGCCAGAAACATGCAGGAAAATGTCTTCGTTTTCCTGGGTGGTGACAAATCCGAACCGTTTTTTTTCGTCGTACCATTTAATGTGACCTTCCATCAGAAACCTCTCCTTTATTTGTGTCCTTGCGCAGTGACTCAGGATATATACCGAGGAATGCACAAAACCGTTTGGGGCGTTCACCGTCCGTTCGGCGGTGAACCCACCGGTTTCTTCTCCGACGCGCCCGGCTGCCGGCCTGTCGCGCTGGCTGAAGCCGCCGGACATGATTTAAGTTAAGTCTATCATAGGCCATTTTTCAGCGGATTGCACGCGGTTTTCCTGATGGGCCTCCGGTTGTGTTGCCATTTCGCCCCAAGGAAGGTATGGCATGACGGAGTTGGTTTAAATAATTGTCGGCTTACCCATTTCGGATCCATTTCTTTCTTGACGATGGTGCCTTCATCCCGTTAGTATTTTCTACAAACGTTCCTTTCCAATATTATCTTTCCGGCCCTTTCGTTCAGGAGGCGTCAACCAGGAGGGGTTATATGAAACACGTGATTATTGGAAACGGCATTGCCGGCGTATGTGCGGCCGAGGCCATTCGAATACTGGATGCGACGGCCGATATCACGATGATCGGCGACGAGACCTTTCCACCCTACAGCCGCCCTATGATCAGCCATGTGTTGGACGGCTCCCAGCCCCATAGCAAACTTCCCATCCGATCCGACCATTTTTACGACGAGCTGAAGATTACTCCGCTACTTGGCCAACGGGCCAGCGCAATTGATGTGGACAACAAACAGGTTCACCTCGCCGACGGCACCCGCGTCAATTTCGAACGCCTGCTCATCGCCACCGGCGCTGATCCCCGCCCGCTGAAGGCGGAGGGGCTGGATCTGAAAAACATCTTTTACATGCGCACCCAGGACCATGTGAAACAGCAGGTGGCAGCGCTGGACGGCGCCCGCCGGGCAGTCGTTCTGGGCGGCGGCCTGGTGGGATTCAAAGCCGCATACGGCTTACTCAAGCGCGGCCTTGAGGTCACCATGCTCATCACCTCGGGTTACCCCCTCTCCATGCAGGTGGACCAAACGGCCGGGCACATGATTCTGGACGAGTTGGTCCACCATGGCCTGAAAGTCGAAGTCGGTGTCAGTGCTTGCGCCTTCGAGGGCAACGGATCGGTCCAGGTGGCCGTCACCGATGCCGGTACCCGTCTGCCCTGCGACATGGTGATCGTCGGCAAGGGGGTGCTGCCTGCCCGGACCTTTATCCCCAAAGATCGCATAGACCTGGACCTGGGCGTGGTGGTGGACGATCACCTGCAGACCAGTGCGCCCGACATTTATGCCGCCGGTGATGTGGCCGAGTCGGTGGATATCGCCAGAGCCTGCCGGTGGGTCAACGCTCTGTGGCCGGAAGCGGCCAGCCAGGGGAGGGTGGCCGGCCTCAACATGGCCGGCCGGCCGGTGGCCTATCCCGGCAGCCTCAGCCGCAACGTTATGCGCGTCTTCGGCCTGGATGTGCTCACCGTGGGCAATGCCAACCCGCAGGAAGATGCGGGATGCCGGGTTGTGGAAACCGGCGGCGCCGACAAAAAATACTACCGACACCTGGTGCTTAAGGATGACATTCTGGTGGGGGTGGTGATGATCAACCGCATCGAGCAGGGCGGCGTACTCCGATCACTGATCGAAAACCGGATTCCCATCCGATTGCCGCCCGAGATCCTCATAACGCCCGGATTCAATTTCGGCCGACTGCTTTCCTGATTTATTGGTTACCAGGTGCCCGAACCACATAAAGGAGGAGCCATGAAACAAGTCGTTGTTCACCCTGAACGATGCGTTGGCTGCATGCAGTGCATGCTGGCGTGCGCTACGGCCCACTCGCGCAGCCTGACGCTGTTCGCCGCCGTGCAGGAGACCCCGCAGCCCAAACCGAGAATCCATGTGGGGGCAGGCCGGTTCAATGAAGGCTTTCCCAACCGCTGCCGCCACTGCGATCCAGCCCCCTGCCAGATGGCTTGTCTTGCCGGCGCCATCTATCGGCGCGACAGCATGGATACCGTGATGATCAATCCGGACCGCTGCATCAACTGCGCCTCCTGCGCCATGGCCTGCCCCTACGGGGTCATTCGCTTCCATGAAGATCCGCTGGGTCCGGTCGGGCATGCCATTGCCGTAAAATGCGACAACTGCAGCGCCCGGGTGGCCAAGGGTCAGGTCCCCGCCTGCGTGGAGGTGTGCAAGGCCGGTGCCCTGACCTATGAGGAGATGGATGCGGCCATGCGGCGAAAAACCCGGACCGTGGCCCGCAGTATGTCGGTAGATACGGACCCGCCGGCCATACCCGCCGGCGTGGCCCTGTTGAAATCCATCAAACAATCTGAATTGCAGCTCAGCGGCAGCTGAAGCGAGATAAGGAGGACGCCATGTTTGATCCCAGAGAAAGCTTATCGATTACCCAGGATGGGGACCGGCTTATTGCCAAGGCCCGGCAGGACGGTATCGAAACGGTGTGGGAGCGGCATGAAGCCCAGCAGCCGCAGTGCGGTTTTTGCGACATGGGGCTTTCCTGCCGCATCTGCATCATGGGGCCGTGCCGGGTGGATCCATTCGGCGAGGGCCCCCAGACCGGCGTATGCGGCGCCGATGCCGACATCATCGTGGCCCGAAACCTGTGCCGCATGATCGCTGCCGGCGCCGCCGCCCACTCCGACCACGGTCGGGACTTGGTTGAGGTGCTGGCCGGCGTGGCCGATGGAACCGCCGTCGGATACAAGATCCGCGACGAAGCCAAGCTCAAGCGACTTGCCGAAGAGTACGGCGTAGTGACCGGCGACAAAACCCCGTTGGCCATCGCCGGGGAACTGTCCCAGGCCATGATGGAAGACTACGGCATGCGCCAGAAAGCCGTGAAAATGGTCGCCCGAGCCCCTAAAAAGCGGCAGGAAGTTTGGGAGAAGTTCACCCTGACCCCTCGGGGCATCGACCGCGAAACCTCGGAAATGATGCACCGCACCCACATGGGGGTGGACAACAACTGGCAGAGCCTGTTGCTTCAGGGCATGCGCAACGCCCTGTCCGACGGCTGGGGAGGCTCCATGATCGCCACGGAGGTGTCCGACATCCTTTTCGGTGTGCCCACCCCGCGTCCCACCATGGTCAACGCCGGTGTGTTGAAAGAAGACCAGGTGAACATCGTGGTTCACGGTCACAACCCGGTGGTGTCGGAGATGGTCTCCAAGGCCTGCCAGTCCCCGGGCCTCATAGACCTGGCGAAAGAGAAGGGCGCCCAGGGCATCAACCTGGTGGGGGTCTGCTGCACGGGCAACGAACTGCTCATGCGCCGGGGCATTGCCATGGCGGGAAACCACCTGATGTCCGAGCTGATTCTCTCAACCGGAGCCGTGGACATGATGATTGTGGACTACCAGTGCATCATGCCGTCGTTGGGCAAGGTGGCCGGCAGCTACCACACCCGCATGGTCAGCACCAGCGACAAGGCCAAATTCCCCCACATGGAGCACCACGAATTCCACCCGGACAACGCCGAGAAAAAGGCGGTGGAGGTGGTCCGCTCGGCGGTTGAGAATTACGTCAACCGGGGCAAGGTCTTTATCCCGGTGGCGCCCCAGGAGGCCGTCGGCGGTTTCTCGGTGGAGACCATCGTAGGCGCTTTAGGCGGCACGCCGGAGCCGCTCATCGATGCCATCAAGGCGGGCAAAATCCGCGGTGCCGTGGGAATCGTGGGATGCAACAACCCTAAAATCAAGCACGACTACGGCCATGTGACCCTGACCCGACGGCTCATCGAAAACGACATCCTGGTGGTGGATACCGGGTGCGTGTCGGTGGCCACGGCCAAGGCCGGTTTCAAGGTGCCCGCCGCGGCCGACATGGCCGGACCGGGCCTCAAAGAGATCTGTAACGCCCTGGGCATCCCGCCGGTGCTGCACATGGGCAGCTGCGTGGACAACGTTCGCATCCTGGTGCTGGTGGCCGCCCTGGCCAACTCCCTGGGGGTGGACATCAGCGATCTGCCCGTGGCCGGCTCGGCGCCGGAGTGGTATTCGGAAAAGGCGGTGGCCATCGGCACCTATTTCGTCGCCTCGGGCGTCACCACCCATCTGGGTCCCATGCCTCCCATCACCGGCAGCATGAACGTGGTCAAACTGCTCACATCCGGTCTCAAGGATGTGGTGGGGGCCACCTTTGCCGTGGAGCCCGACCCGGAAAAGGCGGCCATTTTCCTGCGCCGGCACATCGAAGACAAGCGCAAGGCGCTGGGCCTGGATGCCCGCACCGTAGAGTAGTCAAGTACCTAAAATAAGACGGCCCGCATCATGAGAAAATCAGGTGCGGGCAGTTCTTTTCATTGCCGCCCCGTCTGAACGAGGAAAAAAACAGCTTTCAATTTTCAAAGGTCTCTGTTTATCATCATGAAATTCATTCCTTCCCAAATTCTTTACTTTACTCGAAGCAGAACAACTAAGAGGAACTTCAAACTGCTATTCGAGTTCCTCTCGGCGTTGACAATGCTGGTGATGATATA
>JABZFO010000138.1 GCA_014237405.1 Desulfosarcina sp.
GTGTTATTAGGTATTTGTGTAAATTCCTTATACTACAAGCAATGAGAATTTTCCAGCATAAAATGCGCTTTTTTCATTTATATCAAACGGTTGACATGCCGGATGGACACTATCTAATAGCTGTTTGGAATCAAATCGTCAAGCTAAAATTCACAATTCAAGGTTTGACCCCTATTTCTGTGAAACGGCGCATACTTCTCCATGTCCTCATACTTATCGAGTTCGAAGATATCCGAGATCTCTATGTCAAAGCTCAGTAGCTTCATGCCTTCTCCTATCCATACAACGCTACTTAGTACGCTATTAGACAATTTCTCGTAGGCGCCTTTTTCGATGTGACAAGTAGGCACAATGGTTCTTGGCCTGGATCCAGGCGACCTGTTCGATCAAGGTCTTTAAACTGTGCCTTCTCATTGACAACAGTAGTTTGAGCAAAATTCTAAGCTGCGACAGCGTAATGGACGGTGCTTTTTTTTCCCATCCTGATTTTCAGATGCCAGAGAAAAAAATGTGCCAGCATGCACGTTTGTATGTGATGGTGCCAGCCCATAAACTTGCGCACCTCATAATGGTCCATGCCCAACTCGGATTTGGTTTCTTCGAAGCACTGTTCAATTGCCCAGCGCAAACCGGAAAGCCATACAAGGGTTTTAAGACGTGTGCTACATGGCGCATTGCTGATAAAAAAGCTGTACTGACAATCGTCTCTAAGCGTGCGGCGGATCAGCAACCATACGGTTTTTTCCGGAAGCCCTGATGCCGACAAGATCACTTGGCGTCTGGTGAACTCATAAACGATCGGCCCCTTGGTGCCTTCGGACACCTGCCGGCGATACCAGAAATAGTCGTTAATGTTTCGGGCCAGATTGATAACGGCCATTGGCTTACTGTCCGTGTCGGCCAGAACGGTTTTGGTTCGGCTCTTTCCGCCCCAGCGATATTTCTTGGTAATGGTCATTGGCCGTTTGAGCCAGCAAAGGGTGCTTTTGGGTACCGATACCAGGTAGGTTATACCCGGCAGAGAATCTACCGTTTCAATAAATTCGGGGCTTATGCCGTAGATCGAGTCCCCCAGGACATACTTGAAAGGTAGCGTTTTTTCTTCGTGGATCGTTTGCAGCATCTCAGCGGCCAACTGAGGCTTGGTCCGAAAGACAGTGTCCTCAGGCAGATTGCACTTTTCTCGACGCGTGCGATATTCGTCTGTGAACCATTGTTCAGGTATAAAAAGGCGTTTGTCGACCAGCGCGTACCCGCTGTCGGAAACATATGCTGCAAAGACGCCGACCTGGCAATTATCTACCTTTCCGGCGGTGCCGCAGTATTGCCGTCCGACGCCAATGGAATCTTGACCTTTTTTAAGAAAACCGCTCTCGTCAAAGATCAGAGCGCCATCGGGGCTACCGAGGTCGTCATTGACACAATTGCGATACTTGGCAATAATGTTGTCATCATCCCATTGTGCAGTGCTGACAAATCGCTGCATCGCCCTTACGTTACCATCTTTGATGGCCAAGGCGATGGGCTCAATGGATTTGCGTTCCAGTTCGCTAAATTGCCCAGCCATATAATTGAAAAAATGCTCTCTGGATTCGCTGCGGTGAAAGCAATCGGCAAATTGTTCGTGGAATCCTTTGAGTTCATTCATGAAATCCTTAACGTCGCCTTTGCCGAGGTCAAACTTTGGAACGGCATAAAGGTGTTCGTTGCTTCGTGTAACCGGTAGCATGGCTCGCCTCCTACGTTAAAGGGTTGTTGCGTAGTATGACAAGCTGTGCGTAAAAGATCAAGCGAATCATTTACTAAATAACGTTGTAGGAATAGTCTAACATAGTTTAGACGGCCTAATGGTGGTATTATTTTACGGCTGTTTAGCCGCCGAAATGGAAATAGACGGCGAATGGGCCGAAGCGGAAGCGGATTGCGATCATCGGAAAACTTGAGGGCGTTGTGCGTCGGAGTTGACTAAGCTCTATCGTTGCATAAACATCATGCCAAAGACTGTTAAACATTTTGAGCATCGTTGCGTTTAAAAAACAGGGGCATCCGAAATTCGGATATACGAACCGTTTGTTTTTGATTCGATTTGTGCAACCAGCCCGGTTTTGAGATGGTCCAAGTCGGCACAAGAAAGGCAGAGAACCCCTTTTTCTCCAGCCAAGGTGATCCATGCACCGCGCCCTAAATTCTCACCGCAATCATCACAGGAAGCCTTTGAGGCTGAGATAAACACCGTCAAGTCTTTTAGAGTAAAACAAAGCCACAATACGCAATCTCCCGGCTTCACACTTCAGTCCGATCAGATAGACACCTTTTAATTATCCTTAGAAAACCTGGCCCTCTGAGTCAGGATTCTTTACGGTGCGGTTCATTACCGGGCATCCGGTCTATTTTTTTTCTTGACCGAATAGCCCATGCTCTGTGATAAAATTGGTGGACTGACGCATCAAAGGCATGCGGCCGTCCGCCGCCTCATTCCCGCCACACTTAGAAAAAACATTCATTTCAACGTACAGGAGGTCCTGGACCATGAAACAGGATAGTTTCAGGGAGAAGAGCTACTGGATGACCACGCGCGATTACCACCCGGGAGAACCTTTGAAAACAGGCCTCGACGTGGACGTGGCCATCGTGGGCGGCGGCTTCACAGGGCTGTCAGCCGCCTGGCATTTGAAAAAAGCGGAGCCCGGTTTGCGGGTGGCCATCTTGGAAAGCCAGGTGGTGGGCTTCGGGGCCAGCGGACGCAACGGCGGCTTCAACATGACCTTGTTCGGCCTCACCCTGGGGGTAACGGCTATCCGGTTCGGTAAAGAAAAGGCCAAAGCGGCCCACCACTATATGGAAAAGGCCGTGGACCTGCTGAGAGACCTGGTGGCGGAACTGAACCTGGATTGCGACTACGAGCATCCGGGTTTCCTGCGGGCGGCCACCACCCAAACCTACCGGCGGCGTATCCTCGAAGAGATCGAACTGGCCCACCGGCTGGGGCTGGAAGGCATCCATTGGCTGGAAAAAGACCAGATCGTCGAGCAGGTGAAGAGCGACATGTATCTGGGCGCCTGGTGGGAGCCTCGCTGCGGCATACTCAACCCGGCCAAACTGGCCTGGAGCTGGCGGGACCTGCTGGCCCCAATGGGGGTGGCAATCTACGAGAATACCCCGGTGACCGAAATCTCCCAAGGCGGCGGCAAGGTGATTCTCCACACCCCTGCGGGATGCGTCCGGGCAGAGAAAGCAGTGCTGGCCACCAATGCCTGGTCCCACTTCTTTCCCCAACTGCGGCGGAAGCAGGTCCCTGTGTGGACCCATATCGTGCTCACCGAACCTCTTGCTGAAGCGCACTTCCGGCAGATCGGCTGGCACAATCGCCAGGGTATCGAGGATGCCCGCAACCTGGTTCACTACTACCGGCTCACGGCCGACAACCGCCTGCTCATGGGCGGCCGGGACGTCTCTGTTTCCAGGGGATTCGACATGGACAAAGACCTCAACGAGGCCACCTTTGAGGGTTTGAGAAATGATGTGCGTGAACTGTTCCCAGCGCTGAAAGACATCCGGTTCACCCACCAATGGGGCGGCCCGGTTTCCGTTCCACTGGACATGGCACCGGCCCTGGGGTACGCGGGTGACCAAAACGTGGTATACAGCCTAGGCTGCATGGGACACGGGGTGAGCCTTACCCACCTCAACGGCAAGACCATCAGCCATCTGATCCTGGAGAGGAAAAGCGACCTCACCGATGTGTTTTTCGTCAATCGACGCACCATTCCATGGCCCCAGGGCATCATGCGGGATGTGGCCATCAAGGCCATTTTGGGGGCCCTGCAATGGGATGATCGGCGGGCGGAAAAGGCAAGACGTTAAGCGCGCGATTTTCGGTTTTCCAGCAGGCACCCTCGAACCCGCCTTCCCGCGAGTTTGATGGAGAGGGGATGCGAGACCAATACCTTTGTGTCGGGCTTTTCATTGCCTTGTCCTTGATCACTTCGATGCCATCTGTTATTCCACTATGCGGTCTCAAAAATGGGGATCGAACAACTTGAATTTTTCCCTCACGCTGACCTCATCCCCAAAGGGGCGAGTGAAATCGCGGCAGGATGCCGCTCCCACAGAGAAAATAATGCAGCGGTAATGAATCAATCGGACAACATCGACGCCGGCGAAATCGCACGGTTTTCCGCCATGGCCGACATCTGGTGGGATAGAAAAGGCGAATTCAAGGCCCTTCACGATATAAACCCAGTGCGCCTGGCCTATGTGCGCGACCGGGCCGATCTGGCCGGCAAACGGGTGCTGGACGTGGGGTGTGGCGGCGGGCTGCTGTCCGAGGCACTGGCCTCTTGCGGCGCCCGGGTTACCGGCATCGACATGGCCGAGGCGTCGTTGGCTGTTGCCCGTGGGCACATGAAAACGAACGGCCTGACCATCGATTACCGCCAAATCACGGCCGAAGCGCTGGCGGATACGATTCCGGGTGAATACGATGTGGTCACCTGCATGGAACTGTTGGAGCATGTGCCCCGATCGGTATCAATCATCGATGCTTGCGCCCGACTGGTTCGGCCCGGCGGGAACGTGTTCTTCGCCACGGTGAACCGCACCTGGTTATCCTGGCTGCTGGTGATCGTCGTCGCCGAATATGTGATGGGAATCGTGAGAAAAGGCACCCACAAATACAGTAAGCTCGTACGGCCGGAAGAAGTGAAGAGATGGGGAGATGAGGCTGGTTTGACCTTTGAGAATCTGTCTGGCCTGCGGTATATCCCGTTCGGTGGTCACGTGGCCCTGTGCCGGAGCACAAACATGAATTATTTGATGCATTTTAAACGGAAGTTCGATGGTAGGCGACGGCACCAATAACACAAAGGAACACGAATATGGCCCTCTGGGACAACCCACGATGGTTTAATAATAAGAAACGGCAGGAGCAGCAGGACGATCACATCCGTGCCACCGGAAAGGCCCGGTTCGGCATCCGCAAGTTCGATGAGGACAAGAAGGTGGATGCGGTGCGCATTCACTTCAACCGGGTGGCGCCCAAGTACGACTTCATGAACTCGCTGCTCAGCTTCGGCATCCAGCATGCCTGGAAGCGTGCCGCCGTGCGCATGCTCGGCGTCGAGCAAGGAAACAGGGTGCTGGATGTATGCGGCGGCACCGGCGACCTGGCCATCCTGGCGGCCCGGCGCACCGGACCCACGGGGCAGGTGGTGATCTACGACATCAACCATGCCATGATCCGGGCCGGCCGCCACAAGATCGATCCCTTTCCGGCGCTTTCCCACATCGGCTATATCCAGGGGGACGCCGAGCGCATCACCTTTCCCGACAACACCTTTGACTGCGCCATGGTGGGATTCGGCATCCGCAACCTCACCCACCTGAAGCAGGGCTTTTCCGAGATGTTCCGGGTGCTCAAACCCGGCGGACGATTCCTGTGCCTGGAATTCTCTCGGCCCACCAACCCCGTGTTCCGCAGCCTCTACGACTTCTACTCCTTCAACATCATGCCGGCATTAGGCCAACTGCTGGTGGACTCCGCCGAATCCTACGCCTGCCTTCCCGAGACGATCCGCATGTTCCCCCTGCCTGCGGAACTGGCGGCAATGCTGGCGGATGTCGGGTTGCGCCGCGTGCGATGGGAATCCATGACCAACGGCATCAGTGTGGCCTATGTGGGGGTAAAGAGGTAAAATGTAGAATCGGTATTTTGCGGCCCAGATCGGCGTTCTCACGTTTTGGCAATCCTCGACGTAGCGCTGCTACGCCTGCGGTTTCCAAAACCCTGCGGCCTTGATCTGAACCACAAGCTACCAATTCTCGATGCGCAAGATACGGAAAAGGTTCAATTAGAAGATCACCAAGCGAATAAAAACGATAACAAAAACACTCAGGGGAAAGTGGCTGGCCTTGTTGAACAGGTCCATGGCCTGCTGGCGGTCGTTCGCTTCCACCAGTCGCAGGGCCGGCAGCAGCAGCAGCCAGGCGCCAAATCCTGCCACGGCCAGCAGGTGAATGAAACCGAAGGTGAGCGGTGATATCCATAATAACAAAAAGGTAAAGAAGAAGGCCACTACCAGGCAGGCCATGGCCAGCATACCGGCCCGCGCCAGTCCTAGTTTCACAGGGATGGTCTTGGCCTTGAAGCGGCAGTCTTCCTCGATATCGGTCCAGTCGTTGGGGATGTTCTGCCCGCCGATCTCCCAGAAGAAGATCCAGCAAAACAGGACGATGAGAAAAATGATCGACGGCTGCGGGTTCACGGCATAAACGGCGGCCACGGCGCCCAGGGTTTTGACGATGCCGTTGACCAGCGCCCGCAGGGGCGTCACCCGCCACAATAAGCAGTAAATTGCCTCCAGCAGGCCGCCGACCAGGAAGATGGCGAAGCACACCGGATTGAGCAGCCACGCCCCGATCATGGCCGCCAGCGCCCATCCCCCGGCCCACAGGATGCCCTCGGGCAGGGTCAGCACACCCTTGGCCAGGGGGTGGCGCACCAGTACACCGTCCAGGTAATCCTCGCCGTCCCCGTAGCCGCCCGCGCGGACCTTTTCCCTGTCCGTGCGATAGTCCACCAGATCGTTGAGGGCGTATACTGCCGTGTATCCGGCAAAGACGGTGACCAGTCCCAGCAGAATGGTAACAAGCGATGGAAAGTGCCCCAGGCACAACAGCGCGGCCAGTGCCGGCGTGGCGATATCGATAATTCCGTGGGGGGTACGGGACAGGGCGAGAAACAGCTTCAGTCGCGAATGGGTCAAGATGGCTGCTAAGGACATATGATTCGCAATGCTTGTTCAAATGGGTTGATGCGTTATCGGACTGCCGGCAATTTCGGTATTAGAATCGGTGCAACTTGTCAGAATCGTGATGATTTGTCAATTTCAAGGTGAACTGCCGGTTTTTTTACTTATAATTCTGCATCTGTACCTTGTTCAACAAACATGATAGGCAGGTGCTTCACCCGTTGAAAAGGCAGATCCGCCCTTGCAATCAAGAGCCGGGGGCAAAGAACAAAGAGGTAAGTACGTTGGTCAGGAACCTTTTGCTATACACCATTACGGTACTCATCTGGGGCTCGACCTGGCTGGGGATCAAGTTCCAGCTGGGTGAAGTGGACCCGCTGGTGTCCGTAATCTACCGGTTCTGTTTGGCGTCGATCCTGCTGGCCGTCTGGTGCTGCCTACGGGGCCTGAACATAGGTGCACCTGTCCAGCGGTATCGTGGCGGTGATGTTCTCCACCATCGTCTTCTGGAATATCCTCAACGGCCGCATCTTTTTAAAAACCCCGGTCCGGGTCAACGTGATCTGCGGGGCGGGCCTGGGCATCGTGGGCATCGGCCTGGTGTTCTGGCCCGAACTCTCCAGCTTCAGCCTGGCCGATGACGGGTTCAAGGGCTTCGTGCTGAGCATGGCTGCCACCCTCATGGCCTCCTTAGGTAACATCCTGTCTGCCCGAAATCAGAGGCACGGCCTGCCGGTGGTCCAGACCAACGCCTACGGCATGGCTTACGGAACGCTGCTCATGCTGGCCGTTGCGCTGATAGCCGGAAAGCCCTTCACCTTCGATCCATCCGCCCCTTACGTAATTTCCATGCTCTACCTGGCCCTGTTCGGCTCCGTCATAGCTTTCGGTTGTTACCTGACGCTGATCGGCCGCATCGGCGCAGACCGGGCGTCTTACGCCACGCTTTTGTTTCCCATTATCGCCCTGATTATCTCCACCCTGTTCGAGGGCTACCGTTGGTCGCCGCCTGCCGTGGCGGGTGTAGCCGTCATCCTGGCGGGCAATGCCCTGGCCATTGCCAAAGTGAAGACGTGGACCCGGGTATCCCGCTTCTTTACCAAACCAGCGCCCACCGCCAACCGGGGGACAGCTGAAGAAAGGCGTTGCAACTGTGGCGGATGATCCGAACGGATCGATAAAAAAGGCCCACGCAAAAACCAACCTGTATTTCTGGCCATGTGATGGAGATGTTACCCAGGCAAGCCGATGGCAGGAATCGAACTGCACGTTGGCCCGCCTGTTGGCAAACCATCGCCGGGTTCTCGGGAAAGCAATATCGGTGGCCGTGGAAATCCGTCGTGGAATAGACGATCTGGTGCCATCGATGGCGGCGTTGTGCCACCGGACCTGCCGCTTTTGCCCCGAACCCTGCTGCATCAGCAACACGGTGTGGTTTGACCTTCGGGACTTACTGTTATTTCATCTGCTCAAAGATCCGATTCCCGTCGGACAGGCGGTGTCCGAGCCCGGTGTTCCCTGCCCGTTTCTATCCCACAACGGCTGCCGACTCCCGCCCCGTATCCGCCCGTGGATGTGTTTCCAATACATTTGCCCGACCCAGCGGGCAGTTCTTAAAAAGAGAGGGCGGCCCATGGAGACTGCCCTGCTTGGCATGATTAAAAAAATTGACAAAACACGGATCAGAATGGAAGCGGAAGTGATCCGCCGAATCAAACGGCGGATTCGAACATCGCCATCATCTTCTCCTGCATCTTCCGGGTGACGGTCATCCTATCGTGGCCGTTTTTCAGCCGCTGTCCCAGCAACTTCTCGGCCTCGACCGGAAAATGCCGTTTAGGAATGGGCATTATGATGCATAGATAGAGCACTTGCGCACATTCATGGCCGCCTCCTGCAGGGCTTCGGAAAAGGTGGGATGGCCGTGAATGGTCCGTGAAATGTCCTCGGAACTGGCACCAAACTCCAGGGCCAGCACGCATTCGGCGATCATGTCCGCCGCCCGTGGGCCGATGATGTGAACGCCCAGGATCCGGTCGGTCTTACCGTGAGAGATGAGCTTGACGAACCCGTCGGTCTCGCCCATGCAGCGGGCCCGCCCCGCACCGGAAAAGGGAAAGCTGCCCACGCAGTAGGGGATCTCCTTTTCGCGCACCTGCTCTTCGGTGAGGCCCACGCTGGCCACCTCGGGCCAGGTATAGACCACCGCCGGAATGGTGTCGTAGTTCACTTCGCCGGCACGTCCGGCCAGACACTCCACCGCCGCGATGCCTTCGGCGGAGGCTTTGTGGGCCAGCATGGGGCCGGGAACCAGGTCACCGATGGCATAGATGCCGTCGACGCTGGTGCGGTAGGTCTCGTCCACGAGGATCTGGCCGGTTTTCAGATCTGTCTCGATGCCCAGTGCTTCAATGCCCAGGTCCCGGGTGAGGGGACGACGGCCGATGGACACCAGCAGCCGGTCGAAGGTCATTTCCTCGGTCTTTCCTCCGCTTTCCAGCACGGCCTTGACCCTGTTACGCGCCACCTTGGCCTCGATCACCCGGGTATTCAGTTTAAATGCCATGCCCTGTTTTTTGAGAATGCGGTCCAGAGTCCGTCCCACCTGCCCATCCAGGGTGGTGGCGATCTTGGGCAGCATTTCGATGACGGTAACCGTGGATCCCAGCCGGTTCCACACGGATCCCAATTCCAGGCCGATGTATCCGCCGCCCACGATGCCCAGGTGTTTGGGAACGGTATCGAATGCGAGGGCTTCGGTGGAACTGACGATATGCTTACCATCGAATTCCAGTCCTTTTACTTCTATGGGTTCGGAGCCGGTTGCCAGCAGGATGTTTTTAGCCGACAGGGAAACCGGCTTTTTCCTGCCCGCTTTCACTTCGACCGTGCCAGGCGCCGTTACCGACGCCGTGCCGTAGAAAATATCGATATTGTTGCCTTCCAGCAACTTACGCACGTTTTCGGTAAGATCTTCCACCACCTTGTCCTTGCGGGCCAGCATAGCGCCCAGATCCAGGGACACTTTTCCCGTCTTGATGCCGTATTCGGCAAAACGGTCCCTGGCCAGATGATAGTACTCGGACGAATCCAGCAGCGCCTTACTGGGAATGCACCCCACGTTGAGGCAGACCCCGCCCAATCGGGAGAATTTCTCCACCACGGCGGTCTTCAGGCCCAGCTGGACCGCACGAACGGCCGCCACGTATCCGCCGGGTCCGGAACCGATGATCACCAGGTCGAACTGTGCTTGATCTGCCATCTTTACACCTCCAATGCCATGCGTTCCGGGTTTTCCACGAACTCCTTGACCCGCTTGAGAAAGGTCACAGCGCCCTTGCCGTCCACGACGCGATGGTCGTAGCTCAGAGCCACGTACATCATGGGTCGGATGACAACCTGGTCATCGATCACTACCGGCCGCTTTTCAATCTTGTGCATGCCCAGGATGCCGCTCTGGGGCATGTTCAAAATGGGGGTCGACAGCAGGCTGCCGTAGACGCCGCCATTGCTCACCGTGAAAGTGCCTCCCTCAAGATCCGCCAGCTCCAGCCGGTTCTCCTCGATCTTGGCCACGTAGTCCACGATGGCCTTTTCCACCTGGGCGAAGCTCATGCGCTCGGTATGGCGGATCACCGGCACCACCAGGCCCCGTTTCGTACCCACGGCAACGCCGATGTGCTGGTAGTTGTGGTAGATGATGTCGCTGCCGTCGATAAAGGCGTTGATCTCCGGGACTTCTTTGAGGGCTTCCACACAGGCCTTGACGAAAAAAGACATGAATCCCAGGGAAACCCCATGGCGTTTCTGGAAAGCCTCCTTGTACAGGGATCGGATCGACATGGCCCGGACCATGTCGATCTCGTTGAAGGTGGTGAGCATGGCCGTGCTCTGCTTGGACTCCAACAGCCGCTCGGCGATGCGTTTGCGGATGGGTGTCATGGGTTTTCGCTCTTCCGTAGCTGCCGCCGATGGTTGAACCGCCTGGGCCGTCGGGGTGGGCGGCGCATCAGGGATACCGGCCGGTGCCTTCTCCAGGTAGAGCAATACGTCCCCTTTGCTGATGCGGCCACCGGGGGCAGTACCCTGAATCTTCGACACATCGAGGTTCTTTTCGGCGATAAGCCGTCGCACCGACGGCGCCAGGGGAATGCCGCCGGTAGACATGGCCGATGCAGCAGGCGCCGGAATTCTGGCTGCCGGTGGGGCAGGTTCCGGGGCGGGTGCTTTTTGGGGTTCCAGCGCGGCTTCGGTTTTGGGTATTGCCGGTGCCGCTGCGGCATCGGCAGGCTCGAGGGAACCCACCACCGCACCGATGGCCACGGTTTCACCGGCCGGCACCAGGATCGTTAAAACCCCGTCCGCCTCGGCCACCACCTCCAGGGTCACCTTGTCCGTTTCGATGACAAACAGGGGATCATCCTTGCGGACGGTGTCGCCATCCTGTTTGAACCACTCGGCCAGGACTGCTTCCTGAACCGACTCGCCGACACTGGGAATCTTGATTTCGATGGACATGAAGGCTCCTTCATCAGGGGTTTAGGTGGAAGGTTGAAGGCTGAAGGATAAAGGATTTTGTCGGTTTCAGCCTTGAGGGTCCCCCCGACCTGTTTTGCTCAAAAAACCCGACTATCGAGACGCGAAAAAATCAAAACTCTATTCACATACGTTGAAGGCTTTTAGACTGAAAGCTGAAGACCGATGAACAAAAATTGCACCGATTTCTGTCCTCAGCCCTCTGACATCTGTCTTCAGTCCTCCGACATCCGTCCCCAAGCCTCCGTCAACCCGCCATTCCCCCCGCCTGGTTATGGGGGCCGATGGCCTGGTCCACGATGCCGTCCTGCTCCATTTTATAGATCGTGGGAAAACCTGTGGCCGGGCTGGCAGAAGCGTTTCGGCCCACATAGTTCAGGGGCTTTTGCAACAGCCGCTCTAGTCGCGGCCGAATGAACTGCCAGGCACCCATGTTCTCCGGCTCCTCCTGCACCCAGGTCCAGACGGTGGCCTTTTTGTATCGGCCGATAACCGCCTCAAGGTCCTTTTCAGGGAAGGGGTGAAGCAGTTCCACCCGGACGATGGCAGTGTCGGCAGCATTGATCTGCTGCCGCCGGGTGATCAATTGGTAGTAAATCTTGCCGCTGCAGAAAATGACCTTGTTAGCCGATGCAGTTGCTTCCCCATCGTCCAGAATCGGTTTGAACTGCCCATGGGTCAGGTCCTTCAAGGGGGAGATGGCCATGGGATGGCGCAGCAGGCTCTTGGGAGTCATGAGGATGAGTGGTTTTCGGAACGGGGCCTTGATTTGCCGCCGCAGCAGATGGAAGTACTGGGCCGGGGTGGTAAGGTTGCCCACCTGCATGTTGTCGTTGGCGCAAAGCTGTAAAAAACGCTCCAGCCGACCGCTTGAATGCTCCGGCCCCAAACCTTCCCAGCCGTGGGGCAGCAGCAGGGTCAACCCGCACAATTGCTGCCACTTGGCCTGGCCGCTTGCGATAAACAGATCGATAACACATTGGGCATTGTTGGCAAAATCGCCGAACTGGGCCTCCCACAGGGTGAGCACCTGGGGCCGGGTCACCGCGTAGCCGTACTCGAAGCCCAGCACCCCGGCCTCGGCCAGCAGGCTGTTGTAGGCCTCGAAGGGCGCCTGACCCGCTGCCAGATGGCTCAATGGGATGTAGGATTGGCCCGTCTCGTAGTCCCACAGCACGCTGTGACGCTGACTAAAGGTGCCACGGCCAACATCCTGACCGCTGAGCCGCACGGGGCGGCCCTCGGCAAGGAGGGAAGCAAAGGCCAGGGCCTCGGCACCGGCCCAATCGATGCCTTCTCCGGTGTTTACCGCCTCCAGCCGCTTGTCCAGCACCCCTTTGAGCCTGGGGTGGACGGTGAATCCTTCAGGTACGGCGGCCAACCGGTGGGCCAGTTTGGCCAGGACCTTCTTGTCCACCGCGGTCTTCACCGGGTCAGGGGTAAACGACCCGCTGATCGTCTCCCATTCCGGAAAAAATGTGGGTTCGGGAAAAAGGCAGGTGGAGCCGTGGATCTCCTCATAGGCCGTTTCAAGACCGCCGTTGACGGCCTGTTCCATTTCCTCCACATCGGATTTTGAAACGACACCCTCGGCCACTAACTGGTCGCCGTATACCCGGTTCAGCGGCGGACGCTGGCGAATACGCTGGTACATGGTGGGCTGGGTGAAGTAGGGTTCATCCCCTTCGTTGTGGCCGTAACGGCGGTAGCAGATCAGATCGACGACCACGTCCTTGCCGAACTGGTAACGGTAGTCGGCAGTCAGTCGGGCCACATGGACCACCGCTTCCGGATTTTCCCCATGGACGTGGAAGATGGGCACCATGAGCATCTTGGCCACGTCGGTGGAGTATCGGGTGGAGCGGGCGTCCTCGGGCAGGGTGGTGTAACCGATCTGGTTGTTGATAATCACATGGATGGTGCCGCCGGTCCGGTAACCTTTCAATTGGGACATATTCAGGGTTTCGGCCACCACCCCCTGCCCGGCAAAAGCGGCGTCCCCGTGCAGCAGCACCGGCATCACCGCTTTGGCCCCGTCTGCGGCAACGATGTCCTGGCGGGCCCGAACCACGCCCTCCACCACCGGACTAACCGCCTCCAGGTGGCTGGGGTTGCTCACCATGTAAAGGGCCAGATTGCTGCCGTCGTTCATCGTCCGCTGTGAAAGGTATCCATTGTGATATTTGACATCTCCGGAGCCCACCAGATCATGGGGATTGTAGCAGCTCTCGAATTCCGAGAAGATCTCCTCGGCCGGCTTTTCCAGGATGTTGCGCAGCACATTGAGCCGCCCCCGGTGGGCCATGCCCAGGATGAGCTCCCGGCATCCGGCTTCGGCGGACCACCGGCAAATCTCATCCAGCAACGGGATAAGCGCTTCCCCACCCTCCAGAGAAAATCGGGTTACGCCCACGTATTTTTTATTGAGAAAGGCTTCGAACAGCGAGGCTGCCGTCAGCTTTTTCAACAGATCGGTGCGCTCCGCCACCGTGAGGTCGCCCCTGTTCCTGGTCTGCTCCATGCGCTCCTGAAGCCAACCCCGCTCATCGGGGTCCTGAAGGTGCATGTATTCCACGCCGATGCTGTGGCAATAGGTCTGTTTCAGCCGCCCCACTATCTCCTTCAACGGTGCCGAGGTCTGTTCGATCAAACCCGGTGCAGCAAATGCACGGTCCAGGTCCGACACATCCAGGCCAAAGGCATCGAGATCCAGAAGCGGGTGAGACGTGGGGCAGGCGGACAATGGATCCATGCAGGCCAGCAGGTGGCCGATGTCCCGGTAGCGATGGATCAGCGCCCCCACCTTGGCCTGGCGCAGGGCCTGCTCATGGTCGGCATCCGCCGGTCCGGCCGCACCGGCCAGTTCAAACCCTTTGAAAAAGAACTGCCAGTCATCGGAAAGGGACGATGGATCGGATTTCCATTTCCGGTATTGGCCGTCGATGAAGTCGGCGCTCAGAGTTTCGGACAGATTCATCTTCCGCAGCCTCCTATGGACGGTATCATTGTTATCGGCACGTCACGGTTATGGTGACGCGTCGTCAAGGTTTCCCCCGTGTGGTTCTCGAATTGGATCTGTTGCTCCATTTTTTCTCCGCGGGCGGGAGTTGCGGTCAGAATCATATTAACAAGATCCATGCCATGACAGTCAAGGCAAAAAGGTCCCGTGAAACAGGTTAATCCTGATGTTGATAAAACTGTAAGAAGTCAAACATCGTGTCACTCTCACGCAGGCGGGAGTCCAGAACCGATCGAATGTTGGTCGGATATCCAGCGGCAGGGATCCTACTCGACGGGGAGCTGTTTACTTGAGACAGGATGTCTCAAGTAACGTGTGTCATGAAACGATCTCGGCTATTGCTGTTCGCCTTTGATGCGTTTGATGATTTTGGGGATGAAGAAGGAGAAAACGAACAGAACGATGGAGAATAGAACCTTGAAGGAGATCAATTCACCCCAGTTGCCCGACGCCCAGACGTCCTTCAGGGTACCGATGAAAAAGGTAAAGATGAAGGTCCCAACGATGATCCCCAGGCCGGTACCCGCAATGTAATCCACAAACCGGACTCGGGTGAGCCCCATGCCGAAATTCATGGGTGTGAAAGGAAAGTAGACCAGGCGAAGATAGAGGACGGTGGCAAACCCGTTGCGTTCGATGGCGTCATCGTACTTTTTAAGCCGGTCGCCAATGAGTGACGCGGCAAATTCCCGGCCCAGGGTCCGGCCGATGAGAAAACCGCCGGCCGAACCAATCATGGCCCCGATCCACACCCACAAAAAACCCCAATAGGGGCCGAAGATGGCGGCGCCCAGCCCCGTAAGCAGGGTGCCGGGGATAAAGAGACAGACACCCACGGCGTAAACGGCAATATAAAACAGCGGCGCCCACAAGCCTGCCGACGCCAGAAAGTCGCCCAGGGCATCAGCCGTCAGGTAGCCCTTGATGGGTGTGTAGCGTATCAATACGATGGCACCAACGATAAAGGCCAGGAGAAGAAGGGCCTTGATTCTGCCGCCGGAATTGGGTTTTGCTGTTTCCATGATCTACTCCTCACCACCACCACCTGCTGGATCTGTTTTCGTTGTCCTGCAGCAATGACGCCGGAAATGGAATCACCTGAGCCTCAGGTGCTGATGGCCCCGCCTCAGGTAAAACCGGCACCGGCCGTGCAGGTGTAGCAGTGGTCTGCCGTGGCGATGGGTTGCCCCGGCACCGGCAGCCCGTTCATGTCGGACACATGGATCCGGCTGCGCCCCATGGGCAGCCCCCGGGCCAGGTTGAAATCGCAGTCGTACAGGTATCCATCCCAGGAAACCGACACCAGGGTTCGGCACATGACGCTGTCCACCGCGCAGGGATTGAACCCGTCCGACAGCTTCTTCAGGTATGCCGCCAGGTTTCCGGACCGTTCCAGCCACCGCCGGAAACGCCCTAAGGGCGCATTGGAGAAGCTGAACAGATGATTGAACACGATCCCCCACTTTCTTTCCAGCATCTGCCGAAATCGCTTTTCCGTTTGCGCCTGATTCGGTGCCGTGAAGGCGCCGGTCGGGTTGGAGACCAGGTTGAGTTCCAGCCCTGTATCCGGATGCCCGTACCCCATGGCGTTGAGCGTTTTCAGGCCGGCAATACTGGCCGTGAATATCCCGTCTCCCCGCTGTGCGTCGGCCTGGGCCTCGTTGATGGAGGGAAAAGAGGCCACGATGACAACACCGAGAGATTTGAGCAGCCCCATGAGAGGTTCCCGCCCCCCGCTGTTCAGCGCCGACAGGTTGGATCGAAAGATCAATTTCGGCGCCAGGGCAGCATACGTCCGGACCATGTAAACGATATCCGGGTTCATCTCCGGAGCACCGCCGGTGATGTCGATCGTCTCTAAGGATACCCGCCCGGCCCATGCCGCGACCTGGTCGGCCGTCGTCCGTGTCATGACCTCGGTCTTGCCGGGACCGGCATTCAGGTGGCAATGGCCGCAGGTCTGGTTGCACAGCAGCCCCACGTTAACCTGGAGGATTTGCGTCTTTTCCCGGGTCAGCGTCAATCCGTTACGGGCAAGGGTTCTGGAAAACCCCATGAGTTCAGCATCCGATTCAGTGGAAAGCGATTTGTCGTCAGCCATATTCGCCTCTTCGCTGTGCATTTACATGGACATCTTTTCCGCAATATTTCTCATCTGGACGCCGTGCACCAGGGATGCGCCGCCCCGTATGGCCGTGGCCACGTGGATGGCTTCGGTCATTTCCGCCATATTGGAGCCGGTTTCCAGACATGCCCGCGTGTATGCGTCAATACAGTAGGGGCACTGGACGGCGTGGGCCACAGACAGAGCGATGAGTGATTTCTCCCGCTGGGTCAGCTCTCCTTCGGCGAAAACCGCATCGTAATACTCAAAGAACTTTTTTGCCAGGTTGGGGGTATCCTTGCCGATATCGCCGAATTTTGGCAGGTCGTCAGGCGTGTAGTAAGTTTCCATTATTCTCTCCTTCCATAGCGTTTCATAGTCCGGATTGCCAGCTAAGGGCAGACGTCTGAGGTCGGATGACGGAAACCCGAAAACCGATCGCGGCTGAAAGCCGCTCCTACAATTCCCCAATCCCTTAATTCCGTCATCTGCACGCCCGTCCCTTCAGGTTGAAGAAGAACTTTAGCCCTTTCTGTATCTTCTCGGAAAAAATTTTCGGGGAAAAAACACTGCCGGTCACCCGTTTGCTGATTTCGCCCAGGGTGGGATAGGGATGAATGGCCGAAGCCAGGGTGGAAAGCTTCACACCGCCATTTAAGGCCGCCACCCATTCGGCAATCAGATCGCCGGCACGGGGGCCCAGGATCTGAACCCCCAGAGGCTTTTCCTTTTTATCCAAGATCAATTTGATCCGGCCCTCGGTCTGCGCTTCGGCAAGGCCGCGGTCGTTGTTCTGAAACGCTTCTGTCCAGACGGAATAGTCGAGCCCCGCATCCTTTGCCGCACGTTCGTTCATACCGATGCTGGCCAGCTCCGGGTCCGTGTAGGTGCACCAGGGCAGCCAGGTGTAGTCAAGCCTGCGCGGCAGATGAAACACCGCGTTACTCACTACCACCCCGCCCTCGTAACCGGCAGCGTGGGTGAACTGGTAGCCGCCGCTCACATCGCCGGCGGCAAAGATATGCTTTTGACTGGTGCGCAGCCGTGCATCCACCGTGATGCCCGTTCGTTCATATTTCACACCAGCGGCGTCCAGCCACAAGTCCTTGACATTGACAGCCCGGCCCATGGCTACCAGCACCGCATCGGTCTTCAGGTCGACCGAAACACCATCCCTCAATTTCACGGAGACAGTCTTTTTCTCACCTGCCGCCGATACCTTTTCAACGGCGGCACCCATGTGAAAGGCAACCCCTTCGGATGCCAGTACCGCCCGGACGGCGTCGGCCATATCCTTATCCTCCTTCCCGAGGATCTGATCGGCCCGGTCCACCACCGTGACGGCAGTGCCCAGCCGGTTGAAGGCCTGGGCCATCTCGATGCCGATGGGTCCGGCCCCCAGAACGATCATGGTGCCGGGAAGCTGTTCGAGAGAAAAAATCTCACGGTTGGTGATATAGTCGATCTCCTTGAGCCCCGGAATAGGCGGAACAGCCGGTGATGACCCCGTGGCAATGACCCAGGTCTTGGCATTTATGGCCCGGCCATGCAAATCCACGGTGTGGTCATTTTTGAAAAAGGCATTGCCAAATTCCACATTTGCCCCCAGCTTGCAGAACCGTTCTTCCGAATCGTGCTTCTGGATCACGGCGATCACATCCTTGATCCGCCGGGCAATCCGGGAAAAATCAACCGGCGGTACATCCACCGCGGGTAATCCGAAGCGATCGGCGTGCTTCATCTCGTGGTAAACGTGGGCCGAACGGATCAGCGTCTTGCTGGGCACGCAGCCGTAGTGCAGACAGTCTCCGCCAAGGGTAGGCTCCTTCTCGATGAGCAGGGTCTTGGCGCCCAGCTGGGCCGCTCCCGATGCCACCGTAAGACCGGCTGCGCCGCCGCCGATGATGCCGATATCGTAGTCGTAGTCTCAGCTGATCTCTCAGCGGCACGTCGGCAAATTTAATGAAATAGCCGATGACATCGCCATGAAAATCTTCCGAGAACCAGTCGAATATCTTGCTGACCCAAAGGGTATTGCCCTCCAGGCGGTTGAACCGAAGGGTGTTGATGAATGCCGTTGCCGCCCGGTTCAGCTGATCGTTCAGCCGACTCCCCGTAAACGGTTCGCCCTGAAGCGGCGGGCAGCTCTTGGACGCACAGTTGACGGCAAAATGGACCCGCGGATCCTTGAACTGCTTTCTCAGGATGTCGTGTTCAATCTGGTCCAGGGTCAGCAGCTTGCCGTCGATGCGGGCAATCTTCTTCTTCCAGGGAGATTTGAAGAGACTGCCCAGATCCTTTATGGAACGGATGTCCGGGAAGCGGAACAGAATCAGCTTAATGGTCCACGCGTTGTATGCGTTGGCATAGAATGCAAATTGTTCGTCTTTTGACAGCCTGTCCGGGTCGACCGCAGCTATAGTTTCCAAGTATTGATCGAAGATTGCTTCGTCATCCTGGAAGCCCTTGTAGTCCACGACACCGTCTTCTACATGTCGGCTCAACATGGAGGCGTACAAGGAGTGATCCACTTCGACGGCATGCACGGTACCACCGGCAATCGAAAGCATGGCGATCATGATGATCATGAATGAAGATGTCGTTTTCATGAAGCCCCCTTATTGAGTTATCCTTGCTTCTGTTTGCCCAGTTGGTCGCTCAACGGTTGAGAACCTTACACATTTTTCCCGCTCAAAATGAACTACCCCGCCGCAGGCAGCGGGGTATCAACGGGTATCAGAAAATGTTTTCAATCGATTTGAACGCCACAAACGGCGGGGTTAACCCGAGCTTCGCAATAAAAGCGGTGTGGCATGCCGACAAGAGGGGTGACCGGGCTGTTCTGCCCTAGGGGCTCAATGATACGGATCTTTCACTTTTTGTCTTGGCCGGAATGAAAAAGCTACTCTTTTCCGGGCCATTGAACACCGGTCTTCTCTTCAACTACATAGCAGAACCGGTTCCAATCGAATTCCCGATGGCTGAAGGGACACCGAAGTTTGACCTTCCGGTCGGCGACGGCCACCACTTCCCAGTCCCCCTTGCGGGGTCCGTCTTCAATAGTGATCTTCTGACCCATCCTGAACGGGTAAGGTTTGAACAGGGTTACGTCATGAATTTCCATGGTTGCCCCCAATCATTTGATTTTATCAAATTTATCATGCCACGCGCAGGAATTGCAGTAGGTTTCTGTGCCGTCGTCCACCGACGGACACTCGTCATCATCCAGATCCTCTTCAAAACAGATTTCACTATCCCGGCATTCGAATTCGTAGATGTCGTACTCATCGTCAGGATTTTTTACGTAGAATTTCTTACAACCGCAGACCGGGCATTTGGATTGCGTCATTGGAATTCCTCCTTAGGGCCATCGTCTACCAGACCTCGGGATATCCGATATCGATGAAAGCGGATTCCATTTTCAGCTTGTGGTCCCGCTCCATGGCCGCCAGATCCAGAAACACCTGCCGCTTACCGTCGTCATCGCACATCTTTGCCATCTCGGTGTACTGCTTCATGGCCGCCTCCTCTTTTTTCATGGCCAGGGCGAAGGCATCGGCCGGCTTCATGTCCATGGACAGCTCCGGCTCATCCACGGTTTCGGCAACTTTGTAGTCCCGCGATTCTGAAAAATAGCGGTCAACAGTGTTGCTGGTGTAAATCTTCGTCAGGATATCCCGATGTTTTTTCTCCTCCTCTGCCAGGGAGGCGAAGAGCTTTTTCAGGTACGGGTCCTTGAGTGTTTTTGCCGCATTGTCATAGAACTTTCTGGCCTCCACCTCGTTGGCGATAGCCTGCTTGATGATATCCTTGTACTCGCTAAGATTCATGATTACCTCCAGTTGGCTGGAAAAAAATTGGAAAAAGGTGGGCAACGGCCCTCGGTTAGAGATCAGCCTCTTAATCATTAAAACCAAAGCAAACCGTGTGCCATTTAAAAAGCAATGGATAGAAAGTTTCATTTTGTGTATAATTGCATTACCTTTCCCGATGTGCTTTGAAAAACCCAATCAAAATGGAGAAGCCCATGAACTGGCGACAATTCCTGACTCCCGTGAAATCCATCGATACCGACCAGGCCAAATCCTATCTCGATGGCAAGAAGGTGGACGAAGTAACCCTTCTGGACGTACGCCAGCCCAAAGAGTACGAGGCCGGCCACATTCCCGGTGCCGTGCTCGCCCCGCTGCCGGAACTCACCGACCACATGCAGCGGATCGACCGAACCAGGCCGGTCATGGTTTACTGAGCGTCCGGGGGCCGCAGCCGGGTGGCTGCACAGCTGCTTTCCGGACAGGGATTCACCGACATCACCAATGTTTCCGGCGGATTCAACGCCTGGACCAGCGAAACGGCGTTCCTGGGCGAAGAGAAGGGGCTGGCGCTTTTCGATGGGGTCACATCGGTGGAAAACGCCCTGGCCGTGGCCTACTCCCTGGAAGAGGGCTTGAAGGAATTTTACGAATCCATGGCAGCGAAGGTGGACAGTGACCCGGCAAGACAACTGTTTCACCAACTGTCTCAAATTGAATTTAAACATCAAGACCGGATTCTGGAGCAATACGCAGAGGTAACCGGCAAGTCAGTCACCCGGGACACTTTCGAGGCCCAGCAGGTACCGGAGGTGCTGGAAGGCGGGCTGACCACCGAAGAGTACGCCAACCTGCTCATGCCCTCTTACGATACGGTGACGGAAATCATCGAACTGGCCATGTCCATCGAAGCCCAGGCTCTGGATCTCTATTTGCGGGCATCGGAAAAAGCGCAAAACGAGGCGGGCAAAAAGGCCCTGATCCAGATCGCCAACGAGGAGAAGACACATCTGGCACTGCTGGGACAACTCATGGAGGAAACCCTTTGATCGTGTTCACCCACAAAAGGCATCTTTCGCCCCAGGCCTGCGTTCTCACGATTTTGAAATCCTCGACGTAGCACTGCTACGCCTCCGGTTTCAAAATCGCTGCGGCCTTGGCCTGAACCAAAATCTACCATTTGTGGACGAACACCAGCTGATTCCGTTTCGAATTCAAGACAATACATGCCACCACCCTGAATAAAAATTGGAACAAGAGGCCTGATATGCATAAACGACTGGTTCTTATCGGCGGCGGACACGCCCACATGGTCACGCTGGCCAACTTGGGGAAAATCATCGAAAAGGGTCACAGCGTCACCGTCATCGGCCCGTCGGATTATCACTACTACTCGGGCATGGGGCCAGGCATGCTTTCCGGCACCTATCGGCCCGAGGAGATTCGCTTCGCCACACGGCACGTGGTGGAGAAACAGAGGGGAACATTCCTGCTGGGCAAAGCGGCCAGAATCGATCCCGAGAAAAAGACCGTGGTACTGGAAAGCGGAGACACCATCCCCTACGACGTGCTCTCCTGCAACGCGGGCAGCCATGTGCCCCAACCGGCCGTTGAAGGGGATCTTGCGGACACCTTTTCCGTCAAACCCATCGAACGACTCATGACGGCCAAAAGCCGCCTCATCGACCATTTTGACCGGCACACGCCAAACGTGGTCATCGTCGGCGGCGGCCCCTCTTCGGCCGAGGTGGCCGGCAACGTCTGGCAGCTGGCCACAACCACCGGCAGGCAAATGCCCCGTATCACCGTCTGTGCTGGCAGCGCCTTCATGTCCCGCTTTCCCGCATCGGTCCGGCGCAAGATCGTTAGCACGTTGAGCCGACGGGGGATCACCATCCGAGAGGGCGTCTACATGAAATCCGTATCCCCGGAAGGCGTCTTTCTGGATAACGGCGAGACGCTGCCGGCGGATTTCATCTTTTTAGCCCTGGGCGTGAAGCCATCCGCCATTTTTGCGGATTCCGGCATCGCCACGGGACCCGACGGCGGCCTGCGGGTCAACCGCTTTTTGCAGAGCACCCAACATCCCGATATCTTCGGCGGCGGTGACTGCATCTACTTCCAGGACCACCCCCTGGACAAGGTGGGGGTCTACGCCGTTCGCGAGAATCCGGTTCTGTTCCACAACATAGTGGCACAGCTGGACGGCGGCGATCTGATGCCCTTTGACCCGAACGGTGACTACCTGCTGATCTTCAACCTGGGCGGCGGGGTCGGCGTTCTGAAGAAACGCTGGCTGGAGTTCGGCGGCCGGCCGGCATTCATCATCAAGGATTATATTGACCGGAAGTTCATGAAAGAATTTCAGGCCATCGAGTAGGTGCACTGGTGGGACCCGTCTGGAAGCCGGGCATGGCCCGGGAAAAGATCCTGGACGCCGGCTGCTGTGACCGGTGGAAAAAGACCCATTATATGCAGTTCCACAACGGGCACAACTGCGGCATCTGCGCAGCGGTGTGTCCGTTTGGGAAATAGCGGCGATTACTTCTTGGGCGGGAAAGACTGCCTATCCTTGCCGAAACCGATAATGACGCCCTCGGTATTTACGGCCATTACCGAGAATTCATACTTATGTCTTCCATCCGGCGGGCAAGGGCCGTTATAACCAATGTTGAGGGCGCCGGCAGGGATGATCCCCGATCCGTCATGCCTTACTCTGCCGCCCCCGTGGTTCCATGCAGGAACGTCAATATCTTTGAGCTTGACCCGCAGTTCTTCGGTACCATCAGGAACGTTGGATACCCGGATTTCCGGGGATTCATGGGTGCAGGCCTTGATCCCTTCCCAGGAAAAATCCACGTCCATCTTGGTGGCGTCTTTGGGGATCTTTATCCTGTTTGGGTTCGTGGCGCATCCAACGGCCAGAATGATTACGGCAACCAGTATTCCTATGGAAAGCATGCTTTTCATCGTGACCTCGATTTATCAGTATGGCGATCACCCTTCGTAGGAATGACAATCGCTAAGGGTTTGGGTGAGCCCTAAAGATCGTCCAGATCCGCAAACCGGTTTACCGCTGCTCGGGCTTTTATCTCCTGCTCGAACCGTCCCCGCCAGTCCCTCCTTTTCTGCTGCCGGGCGATAAGCACCTTCAGCAGCGGCTTGAAGGCATAGAGCCAGATGGAGGTCCACAGCCGGCCCTGGGCCCGGATGCGTTCGGAGGGCTCCCACCACCCCATTACCTTCTCGTTGTGATACCAGAACAGGTACTGAAGCTGGTCCGAGGAAAGCTTACGGGTTTTCACATTGGCCCACATGCCGTTGTAGCGGGTGTAGTCGGTTGGGTTGGTCACCAGCCCCTGGTCCAGCAGCTGCTGCCGGATGCCGGTTTTCGGATACGGGGTAAGAATCTGGCAATAGGCGGTGTCCGCACCGGTGGACTTGAGGAATTTATAGTTTTCGATGATCTCCGCTTCCCCGTCGTCCGGGAAGCCGAAAATCATCCCCCCCACGATTATGATGCCGTACTTGTGGCAGATCTCGACGGCCTTTTTCGATGCGTCGAGGATATTGCCCTTGTTGGCGGCAACCAGGTTCTTTTTGGAGGCGTTCTCCATACCCAGGAAGATGGATCTGAAGCCGGCCCGGGCCATCTTCTCAACCATTTTCTCGTTCCGGGACATGGTGACACAGTCGGCCTGAACCACGAAGTAAAGGTTCCGATACCCCCTGGCGATGATGGCATCGCACAACCGGATCACCCGCTCGGGGTCCAGCACCAGGTTGTCGTCGGACACGAAAATCCAGCGCACCTTGCGCTTGTAGTAGATGTCGTCGATATCCGCTAGGATGCGCACCATGGGAAAGGGCCGGAAGGAGCGGCCGTACATGTGCCGGATGCTGCAGAAGTTGCAGTTGCGGGTGCACCCCCGGGAGGTCTCCATCACTTCCACGTGCCGGTTCATGATATGGTAGCCCCAGGTCAGGCGCCGCTTGTCCCGGATGGGCAGCTTGAGCCGGGAGAGATCCAGCAGTTCTCCCTTGGGGTTGTGGACGAAGTCGTCCCCGGTCTTATAGGAAAGGGAGGGAATATTCAAAAGCCGGTCTTTTCCCTCCAACGCATTCACCAGCCGCCGGAATGCCTCTTCCCCCTCTCCTTGCACCATAAAGTCGATGTGCCGGGCCTCGTCCGACGCGGCAACCTCTTCGTACATAACGGTGGCATGGTAGCCACCGATGACGATTTTGGCGTCCGGCAGCAATTGTTTGATGAGACGAATGAGCTTCATACAGGTGGCATACTGCCAGGTCATGGCAGACAGTCCAACCAGGTCGGGCTGGATGGCGGTGAGCATGCGGGTCAGATGTTTTCTCAGCCCCCAGCGCTTGCGAATCAAGTCCACGACATAAACCTCGTGGCCCTCATCGATGTTGGCGCCGATGCTGGCGATGCCCAGGTTGGGCATGTGAAAGGCCGATTCATGCATGATCACCGGCGCCACGTCGGGCATGGACAATAGTAAAATCTTCATTGAACCTCCACGAAAAAAGGACTGGTGGCGTTTACTTCGCCTGAGCCCGCCGCGTTTCAAGCAGTTGGCGAACCCGCGTCATCAACGCCCCCAGGGAGAATCCGGGATCATCGTATTCAGGCTCGATTCGGGTCAGATGTTCCACGCGGACTGTGTTTGTGGCTCGGGTATCAAATAGAAACCGGCCCGGTCGAAAAAGCCGGTCCGTGTTCTCCATGTATACCACATGGATGGGGGCTTTGCACAGCCGGGCGATCTTAAAGGCCCCCTTGTTCAAGGGGCCGATCCCCCCATCACGGCTGCGAGTTCCTTCGGGAAAAACGAACAGGTTGCCGCCGCCGGTGAGAAATGCGGGCATCTCTTCCATGCGCGATAGCATAATGCCCACCAGTTGGCCGTTGGTGGCCGACGGGATATACCCGGAAAGGCGAAGCATCCGACCGTAAATCGGAATGTGAAACAGCCGCCGTTTGGCAATGGTGGTGTGGCGCGAAAAAAAGGAGATCAGCAGGATCGGATCCAGGTAGGAGACGTGGTTGGCCACGATCACCGCACCCCGGATCGTCTTCACCGCTTCGTCCACCTGCCATTGGCAGGCAGGCACCAGGAACCGCAGCAACATAAAAAACCACCGGTAAAACCGGGTGTTGAGCCGCTGAAAGGCCAGGGTGACGTCCGCTGAAAAGAGCCTGGTAAACAGGTAAATCGGTGAAAAAAGAATGACGAAGCCGATGGTGTAGTACCCCCACAGGATCAGGGTGATGACCAGGTCAATGAGAGTGTGATACCAATTTCGTCGAAGGGTTGTTTCCATATTTGGTTTCTTAAGGAAACGGCATTGAGGTTATTCAGAGAAGCGTTTAACAAACAGACAGGTGTTGACGCCGCCGAAGGCAAAATTCTGAATGGATGCGATTTCGATCGGCGCCTCCACCAGCTCGGTGACGTGGTTGAGCATGGCGCAGCGCGGGTCCACTTCCTCCAGGTTGAGGGTGGGGGCGATGAACCCCTCTGCCATCTGGACCAGAGCGATGATCGTCTCGATGGCCCCGCAGGAGCCCATGGTATGGCCCATGTAGCTTTTCAGACCGGTAATCCTGGGCCGTTCGCCATACACGGCGGCAATGGACTGGGCTTCGGTGACATCCCCCATCTTGGTAGCCGTGGCGTGGGCACTGATCCAGTCCACATCATCGGGGGCAATGCGGGCGTTCTCCAGACCCTGTTCAATGGCCAGGGTGATGCCGTCCCGGTTAGGCAGAATCAGGTCGCCGCCGTTGTTGTAGCAGGAAAATCCGATCACCTCGCCCAGAATTCGGGCCCCGCGCTGGCTGGCCGTTTCCAAATCCTCCAGCAACACGGCGCCGGCCCCCTCCCCCACCACCAAACCGTCGCGTTGCTTGTCGAAGGGCCGGGGGGTGAGATGGGGCGTGTCGTTGTAATCGGTGGAGCAGGCCAGCAGATTGTCGAACACCGCCACGGTGGTGGTGTCGTACTCGTCGGCCCCACCGCAAAGCATGGCATCCTGCAGCCCGTATTTCACCGCCTCGTAGCCAAACCCGATGGACTGGCTGGAAGTGGTGCATGCCGTGGAGGAGCTGATGACCCGCCCCCGGATGCCGAACATCTTGGTGATATTCACCGCCGTGGTATGGACCATGGATTTGAGATAATCCACGGCGCCCACGTTGTGCAGCTTGGTGTTGTCGTCGCTGAAAAAGGTACGGTATATGTCCCGCTGGACCGTAGGGCTGCCGTGGGTGGAGCCGAATGCAACCCCCAATCGGCCGGACCGGATGAATTCATCGGACAGGCCCGATTGTTCCAGGGCTTCCTTGGCCACCTGACAGGCGTAGTAGGCCACCGGTCCCATGGTCTTTCGGTCCCGACGGACAAAGTCGAACGTCGGTGGATCGGACACCGTGCCAAAGACTTTGCAATGGATGTGCTCCACCAGCAGTTCGTCATCCTTCATTTTTTTAACGCCGGAGATACCTTCGGTCAGGTGCCTGATGATCTCGGCCCGGGTGCACCCGATGGGGGTGATGGCCGATTCGCCGGTGATGACGACTCTTCGTTCCATAGGGGTAGGTTTATTGAGTTTATTGGGTTTATTGAGTTTGTTGAGTTCGTTGGGCTCATTGGGTTTGGACTCGGCTGGAAATCGCCCAATTCCTCAATTCATAATTCGGTCTTTCGGTCTTTCGGTCTTTCGGTCTAACTCCGTCACGTAATCCACAATGTGAGTAATGGTGCGGATATCCATGGCGGCTTTTTTTTCTTCACGGGTCAACTGGGTTCCCAACAAAATCTCGATCTCTCTGAGCAGCTCGATGGCATCGATGCTGTCGAACTCGTGAACCTCCCGCAGGTCGTCATCCATGCCCGGATTCTCGATCTCGAACTGGTTTCCGAAGATATGGATAATCGCTTTTTCAATCTCGTCGCGCGTCATTCGGATAGTATCCTGTCGGTAAAATCAGTAAACCCGTTTTTACTACAAAACGGGCCATAATTCAAAGAGAGAGCGAAAATAATGGCAAATGCGCTTATCCCGGGGAATCACTGCCGCTCAGCGTCCAGAAACGGCTCGAAGTGGTGCCACTGGAAGGGGTAACGCCGAACAGCATCTTCCAGCAAATCGGCATACTGCTGGGCGGCCCGGGCCATGGCGGATTCACGCTGGCGGCGTTCTGTAGCCTGCACGATGATGGGCGTCGAGGCGCAAAAACGATAATGACATTTTTGGATGCGCACGGCGAAAAAGACGAATATGGGGGAATCGGCGACCATCGCCAGAACGTAAGGAGCCGCGGGCAGGTGGACCGTCTGCCCCAGAAATCGGACCGGAATGGTTCGCTGCTCCCCCTGCCACACCCGGTCTCCGGTGAGGGACACCAAGCCGCCGGCACGGAGAAACCGGATCCCATCCACGATGTCGAAGGGGGAACCGCCATCCGCATCCACACCCACGATGCGGATATCACTCTGACGGACGGCCCGCTTTTGCATCCCTTCAATCTGCTCTTTCTGTTTTACTCCCATGTAGAGCAGGAGCTTCAGGTCCGGCAGCGTCTTTTTCAGCAGTCGGGCTGCCACCTCCCAGTTGCCCATGTGGGACATGAGCAGAATACCACCGCTACCCGCCATGGCGTCCCGCAGGCGCTCCCACCCATCGAAGGTGGTGGTGATCCCTCCGCCTGACTCTGCCAGCAACATCCGGTCCCGGAACACGTGGGTGAAATCCAGGAACTGCCGGAAAGTACACCATCGGTGATAGGCCCGGCTCTTTTCCGGGAAAAGGGCTTGGTAAAAGCGTATCCCCACCGCCACCCGCTTGGGAAATAGGAGAAAATACCCGACGGCGATGCCCCCGGAAATCAGGCTGAAGAACCACAGCCCTGACACGCGGGTCAACCGGGTCAGGATTCGATAGAAAAGGGCGTAAGCGTTCACAGGTTTACCGTTCTCGGTTTGCTTTCATTCGTTGACCTTGCTCGTAGGCTACCAAGTTCCTGATGAAACCGCGAATCGCAACGCGAGTGCCTCCGGCATGTAACCGTTCACCAGTTCAGCGTTTACCGTTAATGGTCACCTTGGCTGAGGTTTTCGGTGAACCCTGAACCACTGAACCCCGAACCTCTGAACCCGTGAACGGTTACAAAAGGGCTTTCATGAGGCTATCGAGACCGGCTGGGGGTTCTGCCGGTTGACCACAGGGATGGGGTGAAAACCCGGCGGGTGATAAGCCGGGTGAAGGCGCCGAAGTTGCGCATAAAATCCACAAATGGGCGAAAATGGGAGATCCGGGGCAGCGTAGATCCGTAGTCAGCGGAAATAGGCACCTCCACCACCGGCATTCCCTGCCAGGCCGCCCGAGCCAGCACCTCCACTTCGAACTGGTAGCGCCGGGCCGTGACCCCCAGTTCAAGGGTTTCGGGCAGCGGATATATGCGGAAACCGCTCTGGGAATCGGACAATCTCGGTCCGCCGGAAACCCTCACCCAGAAATTGGAAAACGCTCGGCCTTTGCGGCATCTTCGGGAGTGTGCTGGCCATCGGCATCCATGGTGACGGCATAGTCCGCAATTTCCGCTGCCTTGTGCATCCCGGTGACCAGGGCGGCACCTTTTCCCCGGTTCACCGGATGGTGCAATAGCTGGATACCGGAAACGGATCTCAACACCTGTGCCGTATCGTCAGTGGAGCCGTCGTCTACCACGAAGACGGGGCATCCCAGTGACATCGCCTTACGCGCCACCGCAGCGACCCGGCCACCGTGGTTGTGTGTGGGAATGATCACGGCAAAACGGGAATCGCCAACCCGTTTTTCAGCAGGTTCCGGGCCGACGGTCATTGGCCCGCCGCCCCGGAGAGGAGCAGCAGGCAGACCGAAACGATCAAAACCAATATCGTTCTGGTGTGTTTCATAGTCCATTTCCTCATTGCGTTCAGGTGAGTTCAGGGCAAAAGGCCAGTCCCCATGTCCCCGGCCCCATATGGGCGCCTGAAGTGAGGGAAAGCCGGCTTACATCGATCTGCGCGTGCGGGAATTGCAGTTGGATTTCAGGGTGAATGGCTTCACGCACCCGCTGCTCGTTGTCGGAAAACTGCAACAGGATATTCAAACGATCGTCTGGCGAAAACCGCTGCTTCAAATGCCCCAGTGCAAAGGGCAGCTGGTCGGCGTCTTTTCTGACCGTGCCCGCCTTGACCGCACCGTCGGCCGCGGGGCTGATCACCGGCTTGATGCCGAGAAGATCGCCGAAAAAGCCTTTGGATTTGGAAATTCGGCCGCCGGCGGCCAGAAACCTGAGCTGATCCAGAAAAATCAGTTCACCGCAGCTATCGATGGCTTTTCCAGCGAATTCCACCACTTCATCCAGCACCTGGCTCGATCGGGCGGCTCGGGCCACCATCCGCACGATGAGTCCCAGCCGGCCGGAGGCGGCCCCGGTATCCATCACCGTGAACCGGTCTGCGTTGCCGCTGGTCTCCCGCCACTGGCTGGCGGTGGTAAAATTGCCCGTGTACACCGACCCCACGGCCAGATAGATGACGTGGCCGTAGCGCCCCAGGGCGCTCTCGTAGCTCTGGTGTTTTTGGAACACGGAGGCCTGGGCGGTAGATACCCGGCGGCCGGCAGCCATGGCGCTGTAAAGTTGTTGCGGGTCGAACAGGGTTTCCGGCACGCTGCGGTCGTCCACGATCAAGTGGCTGTCCAGCAGGGTGCCGGCTCGTCGGCAGCCATGGATTCCACCTGCCAGTTGACAATCTCTCCCAGGGTTTCCAGCTTGGCCCGGGTTTCTTGTTGGTTTTTGGTGTGAAGGTGTAGCCGGAGATAATCACCGTCCCACACGGTCACAACACTGTCTCCCAAGCCGACGGCGCCGGCATTCAGCCCGGCAGGCCGCTGGGGTTTGAGAACCGTGTTCACACAATAACCCGGAAAGTCGGCAGGTGCAATGGTTTCAGTCACGCGTAGCAGACCGTCAAACCGGTCGGTCACCGTCACCACATCCGGCAACGCGTTTACCAGCCGCCGGAATAATCCTTCGAAGAAGATGAACATGCCCAGGGCGCCGGCATCAACAACACCCGCCCGCTTCAACACCGGCAGCAAATCCACCGTTGAGCGGACAGCCGCGTCCATGGTCTCGATGATATTATCGACAGCCCTCCCGGATACGGTGGCCGGCCAATGGACCATGGACCGGTCCAGAGCGTCGAACACCGTAAGCATGGTGCCCGGCTTGGGATCGGCTACGGCATGCCATGCAGCACCCCTGGCCGCCGATACCGCCCGGTTGAGCTGCCCGGATTCATTCACGGACAGAAACCGGGTGAGGAAAGCGGCAGCGATGTTGCCGGAGTTTCCCGTGGCCGACGCCACCAGCTGCCGGCATCGGTTGTCAGCAAAACCGTTGGAACGGCCAAGGGGGGCAAGGCTGATTTTCAGGTTGCGGCCCGTATCTCCATCGGCAACGGGAAAGACGTTGATCTCGTCCAGCAGGTCAGCCCAGGCGGCCACCCGCTCGCAACCGGCCGCCAGGGCCTGGGTGAGAAGCCGGTCCATGGTCAGCAACCCAGGGCCCGGGTGATCTCCGGTGGGATTTCGAACTCCAGGGCCATGTCCGGAAGCTTCACGGCCACCTGTTCGCTCTTGCCCCGGGTACAGATTTCCCCGGTGCCGGGACGGAGAATCTCGAAATCCATGGCGATCTTGTAGCGGGCTTCGGTAACCGTCGCCCGGCAAATGAAGGCTTCGTCAAATCGCAGCGGAAGGATGTGTTTGATGGAAGACCGGGTAATGGGGAAGACCATCTGCCGGGATTTAAGATAGCCGTACAGATCGACCCCCACCGAATCGAAGAGACCGAAGCGGGCCACGTCGAAATATTTGAAATAGTTGCCGTGCCAGACCACCTGCATGGGATCCAGGTCATGGAAAGGCACTTTCATCTCAATGTCGTAGACGGCGGCCATCGATTTCCTCATCACAGCAGCGGCTTGATGGGATCGCTATTTCTCTTTCCACATCGGCTGGCGCTTTTCCAGAAATGCCGACACACCCTCCTTGGCGTCTTCGGTGGAGCACAGCCGGGCAAAGGCCTCGTTCATGTACGTAAAGGCATTGTCGTAGTTCAGATCAGCAGCCGCGTAAAAGGCTGACTTGGCAATCTGCACGGCCACGGGACTCTTTGCCGCTAGGATGGCGGCCCACTGCCGGGTTTCCGCCTCCAGGTCATCGGCCGGCACTACCTTGTTGATCAGCCCCATATCCAGGGCCGCCGGCGCCTTGATCAAATCGCCGTAAAGAAGCAGTTCCATAGCCCGCTTGCGCCCCACAGACCGGGCCACGGGAACAATGGGCCCCACGCAGTTGAGGCCCACGTTGATGGCGGTCAGCCCCATTCTGGCGTTGTCGGCAGCCACGGCCAGGTCAGCGGCAGCCACCAGGCCGGCGCCGTTGGCCGCCGCCACGCCGTGCACCTGGGCAATGACCGGCTTTTTCATGCGACTGATGGTCACCAGGGGGGTCTCCATGCACTCGATCCACTCCCGGTATTCCATAGTGCTCTTACCGAAAAAATCACCCACGTCGATGCCCGCACAAAATGCCTTTCCCGCGCCTTTGAGGATAACCACACGAACCGACGGGTCGCCATCCAGCTGCAGCAGTGCCGCATTGAGTTCCGAAGCCAGTGCCAGCGTAAAGGTATTGAGGCTGGCCGGACGGTTGAGGGTAATCTCACCAATATGGTTTTCCAAAGTTGCAACAATAACAGTTTCAGCCATTTCAATCCTCCTTTGGTGGTTATGGGCTATGTAGCATCGTTTAAGGTTGATGAATTCGTAAAAAGTCAGTTTTCAGACGGTTTCGTAAAACGTTCGAGATCAAGGCTTGCGAATCCCTGGGAATACCGCTAACGCGGGTGCCGTAGGCAGCGTACTTGCCGTACGCCGCAGTGACGAGGGATGAAGCGTAACGCAGATATCGGACTTTTTACGGAACCGTCAAGGTTAGAAGCTCGCAGTACACCAAGGGGCCGTGCTTTCCGGCATCCGGTTGTCCCGGAACAGCATTTCAAACCGCTCCAACTCCTCTTCGGATCCCATGTGGCAGCTCAAGATGGCCGGGTTTTCCCGAACAGCGGCCACCAGGGCCGTCGCTACCTGCGGGTCGAAGCGGGTGCCGGAACCGGTTTTCAGCTGGATAGCGGCGTCTTCCAGGCTGATGGGACGGATGCCGGCCCTGCCGGCGATCATGGTCTCAAAGGCGTCACATACGGCAAGAATACGCGCCCCTAATGGTATGGCCGCACCTGTCAGGCCGTCCGGGTAGCCGCTGCCGTCAACGTGTTCGTGGTGATGGCGCACCATGGGGATGAGGTGCTCCAGAAACACCAGGGGCCGCAGGATGTTGGCCCCCACCACCGGATGCATCCGGATCAGGTCCATTTCCTTGGCAGAAAGGCGACCCAGGCGTCCCAGGATCTCCCGGCCGGTACCAATCTTGCCAATGTCGTGCAGCAGGCCGGCCTGATAGAGGGCCCGAGCCTGCTTTTCAGGCAGCTCCATTTTTTGGGCGGTAATTCTGGCGAGCCGGGCCACGTTGAGAGAGTGGCCGTGGGTTTCCGGATGCTTGGCCTCCAAGGCCATGGCCAGCCCCTCCACGGTCTGGCGGAACGTGTCCAGCAAACATTCATCATAACGCAGGGCCTTGTGAAGGGCAATGGCTCCCTGCTCTCCCAGCGCCGTAAGAAACTCCACCTCGGTACTGTTCAGCTCACGCTTCATACCGAAATAAACGGCCAGAACCCCCGCATAGGGAGGCACGATCTCCACGGGCATGCCGATCACAGTCACCACCCGCCGCTTGCCCAGCCGCTCGAGATCCGGCAGTCGTTCATCATAGCGGGCATCTTCGATGAACACCATGGAATCGGCATCTGCCGGAAAGATGGTCTGCAGGGTGGGAAGATCCACGCCGGACAGGCTGCGGTAGTCAAACCCACTGGAGACCTTGTGCTCGATGCATTCGGCTTCCCGGTTGATGATCCAGTAGATGCAGCCTGTGGCCGCCATGGCTTCGGTGATGGACGACACGATGCGGCCCAGAATTTCTTCGGTCTCCATGCCGGAATGGATGGCCTTGGAGACATTGGCAAAGGCCTTGAAGTACTGATGGTAACTGGAAATCATGGGTCCTCGTAATTGGAATTACTGCCGGTGGTAAAAGAAAAAATCACATCCACAAGTAGAGAAGACAGCCCACATAGACCACTGTGGCCACGGCGGCCAGCGTCATCTTGACGGAAGAGAGGCCCGACGCGGCCTTGACGGCCACGAAAATCGCTGACGCGCCGTAACCAGCGGCCACAAGGGCATAGCCGGTCAGCACCGCACCGGCCGCACCGCTTTGCAGGGCGGATACCGCCGGCGCCAGGGGCCACAGGGCGATGGCCGCGGTGCCGATGTAAAGGTAGGGCGGCATGAATTGGGGGTTACCGCCAATGCCCCGGCAAAATACCCAGACGAACAGGGAAAGGCCGCAGTGCATGAAAAAAGCGATGGAGATACCCACCATCAGGATCATCAGGGGGTTGAAAGAAACCGCGGCATCCGGCTGCCGAGCCAAAAAGGCATTGGCGAATTGAATGGAAGCTACGCCGTAGATCAGCCCCAGCACGGCGACGTTGATCATACAGTAGCGCATGGGCAGCTGGGTTGGGGCCAGCGCTTTAAAAACGGTGCCGTCCAGCTTGAGGATCCGAAACATATGCTGAAAGTAGTTCATGGCCGCCCCTTTTACCATAGGGTTGGGAACGAAATAGATTGAATATAAATTGCGCAGGATTTCAGTTCGCCAGTTTTATTTAAAATCCGGCAAGGCGCATCAACGGTTGCATACTTAGTTGTCTGTAGCCGTTGATGCAACGCGGAAGACGGACGGAAAGACAAGCAATTTTGTTCAATTTATAAGGTTCACAATCCTTAGATTTGCAGACCGCCTCCATGTTTTCCTCCCTGTATACCAGAAAAGGGAGGCCAATGCCTCCCTTTTTTGAATCATTGCCATACACCCATTTTTCGGTGCAAAACACGCTTGTTAACAGACTCCCCGCAGTTGAATGCGGGGAATCTGTTTTAACAACGAATCACGCGCTACCAGGGTTGCAGGCCCCAGAAGAAAATCGCCATACACACGATGGCAACAATGATCGGCACGGTGATGGCGCTGTAGCGGACCTCTTCGTATTGGTCGCCCCATCCGTGGATGCGGTCGATGACCATCTTGTCCTCGAGGGTGGGGGCATAGGCCGAAAGGGCCGACACCCGGTTGAACACGATGGACAGGATGATGAACATGGCAAAACTCAGCGGGATGGTGACCATGCCGCCGGACATGCCAAGCGCGGCCACCAGCCCCTTGCCCACGCAGATGCTGGGAAGCACGTGGGGCGAAATGATGATGAAGAGCACGCCACAGAAGGTGGAGGAGACGATGAGCGCCAGCTTGTTGGCCTCTTTCCACCACACGCCCAGCAGGATGGCCGGCGTCGCGGTGGTGGCCAGCAGGCCGAAGGCCCACAGGATGCTGGTGACCAGAAACTTGGGCGGTTTGAAGGCCAGAATGATGGCTGTGAGACCGCCAATGAGAAGGGCCGCATAGCCCCATTTCATTTTCTTCTTGGTGTCCATGTCGGGCGCCAAAACGCCCATCAGGTCACTGCCCACGAGGCCGGCGATGGCCATCAGGTTACCGCCGATGGTGGAAAGCCCGGCGGCCACGGCGCCACCCATAACAAACGCAGCCACAAGCGTGGGATTGTAGAACACATTGAGGATCAGCAGGGTCTGGTCCGGGCTGGCGATGACCCTGCCGGTGCTAGCGGTAAAGTAGTTACCGGCAAAGCCCACCACGTATGTTCCGGAAAAGAGCAGTCCGAGGAACATGCTAAACCACACCACCGCCCAGCGGGCGCTCTTGACGCTGGAGGAAGTAAAGACGCGCATGGCCAGATGGGGAAGGGCCACCGGTCCCAGGGTAAATGCGGGGATCAGGGCGAAGTACCACCTAAAATCGTACTTCATGTCGAAAAAGGTGGGGATGGCCTGGAGCATATCCGGCACCATGTCACCGTAGGCCAGGGGCGGGAACCACCAGCCCGAAGACCCCATGGCCTTCATGATGGCACCCATGGGAACAATCATGGCGATGGTCATCACAATCATCTGGAAGGCCGCGTTGTATGACGCGCCGTACATGCCGCCGATGGTGATGAACCCGACGGTGGCCAGGCCGGCGACCACCAGAGCCGTGTTGTAGGGCACGCCGAACAGCAGTTCGAAGGCCCGGCCCAATCCTATCATCTGACCCAGGGCATACATAATCATAATCAGGATCATCCAGCACACGATAACGATGGTGGATGGATTTCCGTAGCGCGCTTTGATGAACGTCGCCGGGGTAAAGGCCTTCATCCGCCGGAGGCTGGTGCCGTACAGTAAAGTGAGCAGCGGAATAGAGATGGCCCACTGGATCCACAGGTAGACAAAGGGCACCTGCAGTTTGAGAATCAGGGCGATGACGCCCAAGAAAGTAGCCAGGCTGGCCCAGGTGGCCGCCATACCCAGGCCGTTGGTTACCGGCCCGATGGAAAAGCCGGCGGCGTAAAAGTCTTCGTCACTGGTGGTTTTTCGGCTGGCCATATAGCCCACGGCGTAAAAAATAATAAACAGAACGATAACCACGCCGATACCGATCCAAACATTGCTTAAGGCATATTCTGATGGCATAATCCCCCCTTATTCCTTGGCGATAATCTTTTCTTTTTTGTTCTCTTCGGCAAAGGCTTCCATTTCGTCGTCAAACTTGTTGCAAACCAGGGTCATCACCAGGCAGACCCCGGCTATGCCGAACCACCCCAGCAGAATGGGAACGATGTACTGGGTGGGAAATCCCCACATGGTGCCGGTTTGAAGACTGGGGAAAAGCACGAAAATCGATGCACTGTGCCCCGTCAGAAGCAGCAGGACAGAAAAGATCACGGTGATCCACATCTCTTTTCGGTAGAGTTTATCCTTCATGTTTATTCTCCTTTACAGGTTGGGAAGTTTGGGCAGGCGTTTACACACCTGCCCATGGCACTTGGGATTAAGGGCCTCGGTAAAATACAAGCAAGATAGTGCAATTAATTTTTCCGAGGCCCTGAAAGTGCACCCGGTTTATTTTTTGTTCCACTCGGCATCTCGAAGGTCGATACGGCGGATCTTGCCGCTGACGGTCTTTGGCAGTTCAACCACGAAGTCGATCTTTCTGGGGTACTTGTACGGTGCCGTCACTTTTTTCACATAATCCTGCAGTTCCTTGACCAGGGCGTCGCTACCCTCGAAGCCGGGGGCCAGGATGACGAAGGCCTTGACCACTTCACCCCGGGTGGGATCCGGGCTGGAGACCACGGCGGATTCAGCCACCGCCGGATGCTCGATGAGGGCGCTTTCCACTTCGAAGGGTCCGATGCGGTAGCCGGAGGTAAGGATAACATCGTCGGAACGACCCACGAACCAGAAGTATCCATCTTCATCCACGTATGCCCGGTCGCCGGTGATATACCAGTCGCCGCGGTAGGTGGCGGCGGTGCGGTCCGGCTCTTTCCAGTACTCCTTGAACAGGCCCACGGGGCGTTCGGGCTTGACGGCTATGGCGATGTCCCCTTCGGTGTTGGGGGGCAGTACGTTTCCTTCGTCGTCGATGACCTTCAGATTGAATCCGGGGGTAGGCTTGCCCATGGAGCCGTATCGCGCCTCGATGCAGGGGAAGCTGCCGCACAGCAAGACGGTTTCGGTCTGGCCGTAACCGTCACGGATGATGCAGCCGGTGGCCTTTTTCCACACCTCGATGATCTCCGGGTTCAGCGGCTCGCCGGCCCCCACGCAGTGGCGCAGGTTGGGGAACGTGAACTTGCTCAGGTCCTGAAGCACCAGCATGCGGTAGATGGTGGGGGCACCGCACATGGTGGTCACGGGGTACTTGGAGAGCAGTTCCAGCGTCTTGATGGGATCAAAGCGGTCCGTATGGTGGATGAACTGGGCCGCACCCTGCTGCCAGGGGCCGAAGTAGCTGCTCCAGGCGGCCTTGGCCCAACCGGTGTCGCTGATGTTCCAGTGCATGTCATCGGGCCTGAGGTCCAGCCAGTACTTGCCGGTCACCTGGTGGCCGATGGGATAGGATGCATGGGTGTGCAGGGCCATCTTGGGAAAGCCCGTGGTGCCGGAGGTGAAGTAGACGATGCAGCTGTCCTCGCTTTTGGTTTTGGCGGTCTCGTAAACGTCCGATGCCGCATTCACGGCGTCCGTGTAGAATGTCCAGCCGTCTCTGGGTTCGGTGATGACGATCTTGCTCTTGACAGACGGGCATTCAGCCGCCACTTCGTCGAAGCGCGCGGCAATCTCCGGATTGGTAATGATGCAGACCGCCTCGGAGGTGTCGGCCCGGTATTTGAGATCTTTGGAGGTGAGTTGGGTGGTGCCCGGCGCCACCACCGAACCCATGCGGATGCAGGCGGTGAAGGCTTCCCACCATTCGATATTTCTCGGCAGCACCATCATGACCACGTCGTCGCGCTTGACGCCGGCGGCGGCCAGAACGTTGGCAAACTGCCTGGAGGCCCGGCTGATGTCCGCGAAGGTCTTTTTGATTTCCGTGCCTTCGTCATCCGCCCAGAGCATGGCCAGCTTATCCGGATCCTCGGCCCAGCGATCAATGACATCGCCGGCAAAGTTGAAAAACTCAGGTACCTGCCAGGTGAAGCTGCTGTACTCTTTGTCATAATCGGTCATGTTTAGTAATTGGGTCATGATTTCCACCTCTCTGTTTATGCTGTTATCAGGATACCGGCACCGACTTTGTCGTGGTGGCCGGAAGGTAACGGGATGCAATGGCCGCGGGGCGATCGCTGAGTGGGGGATTAATGAATCTGATTTACTAAATAGTGTTTTACTAAAGGAATGGGGATGAAAACAATCGGCGGCACGCCGATTTTCACGTGAGTCGACGGACCTATGGAACTGTCGGAAATCGCCTGATGAATGGTAGGTTTTCCACCTACATAAAACGCGCCGGATCTTTTACGGTTACCCTGAAAGCACTGCCACACCAGCCTTTACAATCCTTGTCGTTGGTGATATTGCATGCTTTTGCGTAGTTTTATGGTGATTTTCACGACTATCCGTTAACCAGCAAAGATCCGGGCCCAGAGGACCAGGTTTTGGATTCTGAATAAATTAGTGTGGAACAATCACATGGATTTTACCCCCGTCATCGGCCTTGAAGTTCACGCCCAGCTCAAAACCCGGACCAAGATTTTCTGCGGCTGCACCACCGCCTTTGGTGCGCCCCCGAACACCCACACCTGTCCGGTGTGCCTGGGAATGCCCGGCGTGCTGCCGGTACTCAACAAAAAGGTGGTGGACTACACCATCAAAATGGCCCTGGCGACGAACTGCACCGTTCAGCCGGAAAGCCGGTTCGCCCGTAAAAACTACTTTTACCCGGACTTGCCCAAGGGCTACCAGATGAAGAGGATGCCGGCAAGCTTATCCACGATCAGAACCTTCCTGTCAGCCGGGTGGACCTGAACCGAGCCGGTGTGCCGCTGATGGAAGTCGTGAGCGAGCCGGACATCCGCAGCCCGGAGGCCGCCGGCGAATACCTGCGCCAGCTTAGGGCCATCCTGCGATACCTGGACATCAGCGACGGAAACATGGAGGAAGGGAGTTTCCGCTGCGACGCCAACGTCTCCATCATGCCCGAGGGATCTGCGGTCTTCGGCACCCGGACCGAGGTGAAAAACCTCAACTCCTTCAAGCACGTGGAAAAAGCGATCTATTACGAAATTGCCCGCCAGAAGGAGGTCATTCTCGACGGCGGCCAGGTGGTCCAGGAGACCCGTCTATGGCAGCCGGACAAAGGGCAAACCGTATCCATGCGGGGCAAGGAAGATGCCCACGACTACCGCTATTTCCCCGATCCGGACCTGCTGCCCCTATTGATCGACGACGCGTGGATCGACAAAATGAAGGCGGAAATGCCCGAGCTCGCCGCCCAGCGAAAAGCCCGGTATATGGCAGACTACGGCCTGTCATCCGCCGATGCCCGGGTCTTGACCGGCAGCCGCGAGCTGTCCGACTATTTTGAGGCCTGCGTGGCCAAATTCGATCAGCCCAAACCGGTAGCCAACTGGATCATGGGCGATCTGCTGGGCCTGCTCAACGCAAAGGGCCTGGATATAAACAACTCGCCGATCTCCCCCGAAAACATGGCCGGTCTGTTGAAGCTTTTGGATGCCGGCGTCATCAGCGGTAAGATTGCCAAAACAGTCTTTGAGGCCATGGCCGAAACCGGCAAACCGGCCAAAACCATCGTCGGGGAAAAGGGCCTGGTGCAAGTATCCGACACCTCGGCCATCGACCCCATCGTGGATGCAATCATCGCCAACCACCCGGATGAAGTTGAACGATATCGCGGCGGCCAGAAAAAACTCATGGGCTTCTTTGTGGGCCAGGCGATGAAAGAAACCAAAGGGAAGGCTAATCCGAAAATCGTCAACGAAATTTTGCGGGAAAAATTAGGGTAAAAAGACTGGATCCCCGCCTGCGCGGGGATGACAAATAGTTAATAATTCACTTAACAGAATGGCTATAGGCTGGTCTGGCAACGATTTTAAAAACGACCATTATTCGCCAAACCAACTTCCCGGTCATTCCCGCGGAGGCGGGAATCCAGAACAAGCTGAATTACCGTACCACTTATAAACAGGAGACACCCGTTGAAGAACCAATCACATAATCTGATCCGCAACACCATATTGACGTTTTTCTCCCTGCTGCTGTTTTGCAGCTCCTCCCCGGTCCTTGCCGCCCCTGCCCGGGTAGCCATACTTCCCTTTGATATGAACGCGGAAAAGGACCTGACCTTCCTGCAGGAAGGCATCCTCGACATGCTCGGCTCCCGGCTGGCGTGGCGGGACAAGGTGGTTGTAATCAATGAAAATGAAACCAAAGCAGCTTTGGCATCGGTGGAAAGATTCGACGGCGAAAGCCGGGCGCTGCTGGCGGGTGGAAAGCTCCAGGCCGACTATGTCCTTTTCGGCAGTCTCACCGTGTTCGGTGAAAGCGTGAGCATCGACGCAAAAATGGTGGACGTCAGCGGCCAGCAGGAACCCCTTCCCTTCTTCGCCCAGACCCGGGGCATGGGCGAGGTGATCCCCCAGATCAACCAGTTCGCCACCAACATCAACGAAACGGTGTTCGGCCGTGCCGTTGCCCGGCGGCCGGTGGTTGCCCCTGCACCGCAAACAGGAACGGTACCGGCCACACAAGTCCAGCCGGCCCCCCAGGTCTACGATCCGCGGATGCACCCGGAAAAATTGCTTCAATCCGGCGTTCAGTCTGAAACGCAGGTGCCGGTGGCCGGCCAGCCCTACCAGACACCCAGCCAGACGCCCAACCCGGCGTTTGTAGCTGCCGCTCCCACCTATGGCAATACGGGTGGACCGGCTTTCTGGAAAAGCAAAAACTTCAAATCGATCATCTCGGCCATGGACATCGGCGATGTGGACAACGATGGTGCCTTCGAAACGGTTATCGCCGCTAACGGCAAGCTGACTGTTTATCGGAATATCAATGGCCGATTGACGAAGGCCGCAGAGATAACCGACACGCGTCGAGGACACTATTTGGGCATCGATATCGGCGATATCAACGGCAACGGAACGCCGGAAATTTTTGTATCCAGTGTAAGTCCACAAAGGGATCGATGCAATTCCTTTGTTTTAGAGTTCAACGGCTCCGACTACAAACGCATCGTAAACAATTCTCCCTGGTTGTACCGGATTGCCCGGACATCCACGGGAAGATCGGTGCTTCTCGGACAGCGCAGACCCATGGGAGAAGGAGACCTGTTTTCGACCCCCATTTATCAAATGTTCTGGAAGGATCGCGATTATGCCTCTGAAAAACAGCTTATCAGGGGAAGGCGCGCCAATGTGATCGGCGTTGCCTATGACGATGTGATGCAGGAAGGCCAGAACAAACTGGTTGCCTTCAGTCCGGGAGACCGGATTCGGATTTATGATAATAATGGCAAAAACGCCTGGAATGGCGATGACAAGCACGGTGGAAGTGTAGCGTATTTCGACCTCCCCAGCAGGGACACATCCGAACTTCACAACATTCAATATTTTCCCATGCGCATCCGAACCGCCGATATCAATGGTGACGGCAAAATGGAAGTGATTTCCGCCTCAAACAAAGCTATCGCCGGAGTGCTTAAAAATTTCCGTCAGTACAACAAGGGGTATATTCTGTCTTTATCCTGGAATGGACTGAGCCTCTCGCAAAACTGGAAAACCCAGGAAGTGGAAGGGCGGATCGCCGATTTCTTTATTGGGGATTTTGACAATGATGGCGCCGATGAACTGGTCGCTGCCGTCGTACAAAAAGAAGGGTCAGTGGCGTTGACCGAGGAAAAAAGCATCATCTTGTCTTACGACTTAACTGCTCCAACACCATAGAAGAAAAAGATCTCAAATTGACCTGCAATAACTGCTTTTCTTCATAATAAATCGCACATGCGAGCGCATTCCCTGCAGCCTCCGACGAGGTTCGCTCCCCCAGTTGAATTACGTTTTGCGAAGCCTGAGTACGATTGACACTCATCGTTGTAGCATCTGATGCTATTGATGGGTAACCCCTCTTAATTTT
>JABZFO010000140.1 GCA_014237405.1 Desulfosarcina sp.
GCGACCCTAAGATCCATATGATCGGAGGTACCGGAGATGAAAAAAGGATGGATAGCCATTGTAGTAACGACACTTGTGGTTATGGGGTGCTCGGGCGTAAAGGTTAGTCAGGACTATGATCCGGCAACGGATTTTAAATCGATGAAAACGTTCCGCTGGGCAGTAGAAACCCAGGAGAAAACCGGCGACCCGCGCATCGACAACCCCCTGCAGGATACCCGTATCCGGGCAGCGGTGGAGCGTCTACTCACGGAAAAGGGCTTCATCAAATCAGCAGACGGCGCCCCGACATTCCTGATCCGTTATCAATATGTGCTTCGCCAGAAAATCGAATCGGACGGCACCAGCGGCGGAATCGGGTTCGGCATCGGCAGCTCCGGACGCCATGGTGGCATCGCCATCGGCACCGGCAACAGCGTCCGCGAATATGATGAAGGATCCCTGGTCATCGACCTTGTGGACACCGCATCGGATGCCCTGCTCTGGCGGGGTACCGGCACCCAGCGATTTACCGAATACGATGACCCGGCGAAGACCACCGGGGACATCAACGCGCTGGTGGAGAAGATTCTGGCCCAGTTTCCGCCTCAGGAGTAGTAGGCAGGGAAACGATAAAGGTCGCCCCTTTTCCCGGTTCGCTCTCCAACCGAATGGTTCCACCCAAGTCGGAGACCGCCTGAGAAACAACGAAAAGCCCGATGCCGGTTCCCTCGTGAGGCCCCTTGGTGGTAAAAAAGGGATCGAAAATTCGATTCCTGCATTCAGGAGCAATACCGGGGCCGGTGTCCTTAACGAAAAGCACCCGTTCATGCAGCGCTTTGGACTGGTCTTCTTTTTCTGATGCGATAACCGTCTCTTCGTCGATCACGCCCACCGTTAGCATGCCTCCTTTTTCAGACATGGCCTGGACACTGTTGACGCATAGATTCATGAGAACCTGGAACACCAGCGCCGTTTCAGCCCAAACGGTGGTTTCCGCATTGTCGATGGTATTGTGAAAGGAAATATTATTGCCATAGGTGGGTTGAAGCAGCTTGAACACATCAGAAACCATCTGCGCCAACTGAACCCGGCGTTTTTCAGGTTCCCGCTGGCCGGCCGTTGCCAGGAAATGGTGCACCAGATCGGTGGCCCGGTTACATCCTGCGATAATTTGTCCGGCATCGTCGGCAACCGCCTTTTCGTCTTCCGGTTGGCTTTGAATCATCTGGGCGTAGGTGGATAACCCGTGGACGATGTTATTGAAATCGTGGGCCATCCCGCCAGCCAGCCGTCCCATGGCCTCCAGTTTCTGGGACTCGATGACCTGTTTTTCCAATTCCTTCTGGAATGTGATGTCGACCAGCAGTCCCCTCAACCCCGAATGGCTGTGCCCCGGCATTACAGGAGTGGCATAGAGAAGCGCCGGAAAGGCATCCGGGCCGCTGACCACACACGCTTTTCCGCGACGATCACCGGTTTGCGCCCATTCATCGAGATCGGGTAGCCCGGGAATAAATGAGGAGAGGTAAATACCGTCATTGACCGTCTTTTCCTTAAGGCCCAGCATTTCAAATCCGGACCGATTTAAAAATGAGATCTGTCCCTTGCCATCGGTTTCGAATACCGTCTGGGGGAGAAGATCGCTAAGTTCGCGAAATCGCCGGTCGCTCTGCTGCAGGGCGGCGGTTCTCCGGCGAACCAGCCGCTTCAGGGCAATGTTCCATATAAATACGGAAACCGCCAGGCCGACGATGACGGCCAGCACCAGCGCACCGAAACGAAGCATGGCCAGCCGCCTGGCATGGGCATTGGCAACGGAGAACCATTTGCGGTACAGATCTTCATACACGCCGTTCTGGTGCATCCGGTGAATGCCCTCGTTCAGCCGTGCCAATAGCCGATCATCCCCCTTTCTCACGGCAAAGGCATAGGGTACGCACACCAGCGGTGGTCCCGCCATGGCGATGGTATCGATCTCCATGGATTTCAGCAGGTCCACGGCGCTGAGCCGCTCGATGACGGCACAGTCATGGCGGCCTGAAGCGAGCAGACGAAGTGCCTCTTGAGGAGAATCCTTTCCCCGGGCGTCATCGATATTTTGAATGGGCGAACCTTTTCTCACAAACAGGCAATAGAAGACACCGGCGTGGGCCATGGAGAAATCGAATGTCTTTTCCCGTTCCGGAGAACGGATCATGCCGGTGGCCATGTGGATCTTCCCGTTGCCCAACTCTTCCCGGACCGTCTCCCAGGTATCCAGATCAATATCCACGGCCATCCTCATCTGGCGGGAGATGGCTTTGAGAAGATCGATGTTGAACCCGTCCAGGTCGCCTTTTTCGTTGATGAATTCGTAAGGGGGAAAGTTTCGGTCGCCTCGGGCGATCAACGGCCCGGCAGGTGTGTCGGCCGCCAGGAGAACCAGTGGTTGAATGGCGAGGAGCAACAGTAGGCCGGTGCGTAGAAACAGTGTCATAAAAACAGGTCCTTATTCCGCCGGTTCTTTCTTAAAATTGAACAGGCTGGTCCGCTCCCAATGCCACCCCTTGTTCTTCATGCATTGGCGGATCAGGCGCATCTCGTCAAAGTTGTCATAGGTGTCGGGCTCAGCACGAATGCCCTCTCTGACCCACACTTCGCAGGCTTCATGGTCGGTGGTCCACTCCCGTTCGCTTTTGGTCGGATGGTACGGTTTGTGGGTGCACGACGTCGATACCATTGATATCGCCAATGCCAGAAATAATAACCAGACGATTCGATTTTTCATTTGCCAAGTTCACGCATGATCAACCCGGGGAGGGTTCCCATGTCCCGGTTATGAATTCGCTTTCCATTCATAAACACCGACGGCGTTCCGCGAACGCCGATGCTTCTTCCGTTTTCAACATCCTCCTGGATCAATTGCCGGCTGGATGCTGAATTGCGGTCTTGATTGAACTGGTCCATATTCAACCCCAAACCCCCGGCAATTTCCAAAATCTTCTGATCGTTGACGTTATTGTGATTCTCAAGCAGTTGGCTGTGGAACTCCCAGAATTTTCCCTGGCTACCCGCAGCCAGCGCCGCCATGGCGCCTTGATGGGCAAATTGATGGCTGGAAAGCGGAAAGTGCTTAATCACATAGTTGACGTCATTGGGGAATTTTTCCAGCACCTGCTGGATGAACCGCTCTACGCGGGCACAGTACGGTCACTGATAATCGTCAAACACCACGAGGGTCACTTTTGCATCACGGTTCCCCTTGACTGCCCTGCCTGACAAATCGATATCGTAGATACGGCTGAACTTGAGGATGGTGATCGTTGACGGATCTCGTGACGTGAGGACCAGCCTGTCTTTATCCTGATAGGCGATACGATCGAATTGCTTTTCAACGGGGATGCGGTCCAAAATGGTTTGATCGCCGACGGAATAGATCAGCACCGTCCCCGGCGTCAGGATAAAAACCATATCTTCGGCCGGGTTGGTGGTCACATCCAATATAGGCGTGCCAATGTCTGCCTTGAGGATGCTTTCGTACTCAAAGGCGGCATGGAGCGCGGCTGGAATCAGGATAGCCACTAGTATGAATACCAATATTATGTTTCTCAAAGGAACCCTCTTGCTAAAAGATGGAAGACATATTTCGCAATCCTTGCCGGATCGATTATCCATTCAACAAAATGAATCGGTCAACCCGAATTGATCATCCGCACGATACAACAAAAAAGCGGGCTGGTGCAAGGTGTCCGCCCGCTTTTTCGTGTTTCAGGGAACAGATCCAACACATGTATGCAGAATCGACGATTCCGAACACGTTTTTCACCCCCTCAGCCACCAGGGTTTAAACCAGCGCCTCGCTGTGGGTCATTTTCTGCTTTGCCGTATTTTATTACTCCGTTGTTCGCTTCAGTCCGTTGTTCGCTTCAGTCCGTCGATCAATTGGTCGACAGCGTAATTGAAAATAAGCTGATGATCTTCTCCCTCGAGAACGGTATCCTCCAACTTTTTAAACTGGGTCAGCCCGTGCAGGGCCCCCCAGAACATGACCGCATACTTTTTCGGGTCCACGGACCTGAAGATCCCGCCGGATATGCCGGAACGGATGAAACCGGCAATCAGATCAAGGATATTGCTGCCTTGCTGGTCCAGCTGCCTTTTCAATCCGCTGCTCAGGATGACCGACGGCGTGGCCAGAAAATAATTGATGATGTCAAAATAATCTTTGTGTTCTGCGCTGAAGCGAAGGTAGGTCCTGCCGGTTTCCCTAAGCTTCTCATCCGGTTCAATTTCCCGGCAATCCGTAGTCTTGATATCCCGGTACAGGATGTCAAGGCCCTCTTCCTGGAGTGAGTAAAAAATTTCTTCCTTGCTCTGGTAGTAAAAATAGATGGTACCCACCCCCAGTTCCGCCGTTCGGGCAATCTGGTTGATGCTGGTGGACTGGATTCCCTTCTTAAGCAGGAGTTTTCGGGCCGCATCCAGAATCTGTTTCTTGCGCGCCTCCTTTTCCCGTTCCCTTCTTTCTTTGAGTCCCATAATGCAGGTATCCGTAAATCAGTTCATACCGTTCGTTCTCGGTGGTCACCGCTCCAGTTCCGCCTTGAATTGTTTAGTCATGCGCCGCTCGTAAAAAGACGGTGCCAGGCGGCTGATCCAGTAGCCGATTTTTCCAATGGCGGTAAGCACCAGCAGGTCTTTCTCTTTCTCGGCTCCGCGAAAGATGGCCTCGGCAGCGTGCTCCGGCGTATCCTGACTGCCGATGTGCGACTGGGGGTGACGGGTGACGGTCCCATCTCCCCCCAGGGCCCGGTCCTGCAGATTGGTCTTGATGAAGCCGGGACAGACCACCATGATATGAACCCCTTTATCCCGGACTTCGCTGCGCAGCGACGTAAACAGGCCGTGCATGGCGTGCTTGCTGGCGGCATACCCGGTTCGCCCCAGAAGTGGCGCCAGGCCGGCGATGCTTTCATTGGCGATGATCAGGCCACGCCGCTGGATCAGGCTGTGGATCGCCGCCTTGGTGCAGTATAGGGCGCCAAAAAAGTTGACCGCCATTACCCGCTCGTACACCTCGATGCGGGTTTCCACGAAGGCGCTTCGCTGGGTGATGCCGGCGTTGTTGAACAGCACATCGATGCCGCCGAACCGTTCGATTACCGCTGCCATGGCCGCTTCGCAGTCCGAACGGCGGGTCACATCACAGCGCAGGCCCATGACCCGGTGGCCGGCATCGAGGAAATCCCGTTCGCATCGTGCCAGACGCGCTTCGTCCATGTCCAGCAGGGCACAGGTCGCACCGGCCCGGGCAAAGCGTCTGGCCACCGCCAGCCCGATCCCGCTGGCTGCCCCGGTCACCACAACGACTTTATTGGAAAAACGACGTCTGGCCACGCTCGTCTCCTTGTATACTAATCCAATTTAGCTTATTGACTCCGTCTGCTGACCGGCGGGCAGCGGCCGACGGGTGAAGATAAACGCCGTGGTCAGCCCGGCAATGATATGCCATACGCCCCACCAGGCCACAAGGATGGCCATCCCGCCCAGACCATCGAAGAAATTGAAGACCAGTACCAGTCCCAGGGCCGAATTCTGAATGCCCACCTCGAGGCAGGTGGCGCGGGCATCCCGTTCATCCAGTTTGGCCAGACGCCCGGACCAGTATCCCAAATTCAATGCCAGGACATTGTGAAGAAACACCGCAAACATGACAATACCCACATAGCTGAGAAAATTTTTCCAGTTGGCCGCCAATGCCCCACAGACAATCAGGATGAAAAAGATCAGGGAGAAGATCTTGAAGGGGCGGCGAACCCGATCGGCCAGTGTTGGAAAAAACCGGACCAATATCTGGCCCAGGATCAGCGGAATGCCGAGAATAACGAAAACAGTAACAAAGACGTCCACGGGACTGAGGCTGACTTTGCGCAGAATTTCGGCGGTGTCCGGATTGAGGCTGCCCCAGATGGACAAATTCAGAGGGGTCATGAAAATGGCCGCAATGGTGGAGATGGCCGTCATGCTGATGGACACCGCGCAGTTGCCCTTGGCCAGATAGGTCATGATGTTGGACAGGTTGCCACCCGGACAGGCCGCCACCAGGATCATTCCCAGGGCCATTGATGGGTGGGGCTTTAAAATCAGGGTCAACAGGAAGGTAAAGGCCGGCAGCAGTATAAACTGGGCCAGCAGGCCGATGCCGGGTGCTTTGGGAGACACCATGATGCGCTTGAAGTCCTCTACTTTCAAGTCCAGGGAGACGCCCAGCATCATCAGGCCGATGGCCGCATTGATCACCATGAGCCCCTGGGGATTGAAGTTGAGCCTGACCTGATCGATGGCGAGCGGTTCCATTGGGTTGTCTCCTTACATCTTACCCGATCGCGCAGCCGCCCACAGCCAGTTGCCCGGTGGGTCCACATTGGCATCAGGATCGACGACGACGTGAATGACGGCAGGCTTTCCGGAAGCCACCGAGCGCTCCAAAGCCGGCAGGATCTCTTCGACCGCCTCCACAAATTCTCCGTGGCATCCCATGGCCGTGCCCACCTGATCGTAGCGGACCGGCGCATGGTCATGGCCGAACCACGGGGCTTCGCGCCCGAACTGACGCTGCTGGGCACTCTTCTCCATGCCATAGGCACCGTCCACTGCCACGATGATGATGACGGGCAGATCGTTTCGCACGGCGGTTTCCAGTTCCTGGATGTTGAAGCCGAAGGCGCTGTCCCCGGTGACACAGTATACCGGTTTTTCCGGACAGGCCAGTTTGGCGCCAATGGCGTATGGCAACCCCGTACCCAGATGACCGTAGTTCATCGAATAAAGCACCGAACGGGGTTTTCGGGCAACATGATAATGGATGTCCCACAGGGTCGTGTTGCCCCCGTCCATCACGAAGACGGCATCGTCGCTGAAAAAATCGTTGCAGACCTTCAGGATCTGACCGGTCAGCATGGGTTTGCGCGCCGTGTCGGCCACTGCATCATCCAGTTCCTTATGAAACTGGTCCTGAAGGGCCCTGAATTCCGTGTTTTTAGCATGATGGGGTCGCTTTTCCGTCAACTGCCGCACTTCATCGAAAAGCTGCGCCAGTACCGTTCGCGCGTCCCCGATCAGCGGGATATCCGTGGGCCGGTTGAGCCCGATGTTGGTGGGTTCGGTGTCGATCTGGATCAGCCGCTGCTTGTCCGGTTCTCCGAACATGGGCGGCTGGCCCCACATATTGAGTTCACCCAGCCTTGTCCCCACCGCCAGGACGACATCGGCCTGATTGTTGGCCGCGATGCGTGACATGCAGGTGGGATGAAAGCAAAGAGGATGATCATCGGGGATGATACCGCGGGCCCGGATGGTATGGGTTACCGGGCATCCCAGGTATTCGGCCAGTCGTCGGACCTGATCACCAGCATCGGCGCGTTCCGAACCGTTTCCGCAGTGAATGTTGACAAGATCCGCGTTGACCAGCATTTCCGCCGCTTTTTTTACGGTCACACGATCTGCCGGCATCCTTTCAACCACCCGGTATCGTTCCGGAGCAATGATGGCTACACTTGCTTCTTCACCCTTTTGGGAAATAATATCCTCCGGAATGAGGATGTGGGTTGGACCGGGTCGGCCGGACATGGCAATGCGGAAGGCGTGGCGCACCATGTCGGGAATCCGTTTCCAGTGATCGACCTTCCCGTTCCATTTGACCGCGGGCCTGAACACATCCAGATGGTGGCTCACCTGCATCCCACCCTGGTGGACGTATGAATCAGAGATGTCGCTGCGGCGCGTCGTGGTGATAGCCACAACTGGGCTGCCTTCGGCCTGGGCGCACATCATGCCGGCCACCAGGTTGGCCGCACCCGGACCGGCACAGGCCATGGCCACCGCCGGTTTGCCGCTTACCCGAGTGTAGGCGTCGCAGGCGTGGGCAGCGGCCGCTTCATGACGGGGAACGACCAAGCGCATATCCAACTCATCGCCGAGCCGCTCCAGCGCTTCTATCACCATCATGTACGTACCGTCCGTAATGGCGTTGATATGGCGCACACCCTCGGCGTGCAGGCACCTTAACAACAGTTCCCCTCCGGTTATTTCAGCCATGATCCCTCCAGTAAAATCCCTCAATTCAGGTTTAATCATGCGTGCCGCTCTCGATAATCGTCTCCGCCGCCACTTTGATGCTACAGTTCCATGAGCTGCCCGCCGGTAATGTTGATGGCCTGGCCAGTCATATAGGAAGCGCGGTCCGATGCCAGAAAAACCACCAGATTTCCCACTTCATCCGGGCTGCCGATGCGGCCCAAAGGGATGGTCTTGCACATCTCTTTCTCCCTTTCTTCTATAGTCGAACCGAAGAACTGTGCTTCCAGGCCGAAGCGCCATTTTTCCAGGTCCGTGGCGATCTGTCCCGGGCAGATGGCGTTGACCCGAACATCGTTGCCGGCCAATTCCGAGGCCATGACTTTGGTGAGCATAATCACGCCGGCTTTGGCCACGGCGTAGGCACCGTTGAACAGAGCCGGCACCTTGCCGGCACGGGATGCCGTGTTGATGATCGCGCCACCATCCAGAATCATCATTGGAAGCAGGGCCCGGCTGACCCGGAAAACCCCATGAAGATTCACGTCGATGGTCTTCATCCAGGCAGTTTCGTCATAGGTATGCACGGCATTGGGCACACCGAAGGAAGCGCCGGCGTTGTTCACCAGAATGTGGATTCTGTCGAACCGTTCGGAAATTGTGTTCACCATCTGGGTGATGCTGTCTGCGCGGGTGACGTCCAGATTGACGGCAATGGTTTCGACTCCATGGGTTCGAGCGAGTTCCTGAGCAATAACAGCCATTTCGCTTTCACCCCCGGTCTTAACCGCCAAATCCGGGTCCGCGCTCATCCCCAAGTCGGCGATCACCACGTTGGCCCCCTCGCCAGCCAGTTTCCGCGCCACGGCATAGCCGATGCCGGAACGTTTGCCGGAACCGGTCACCACGGCGGTTTTCCCGGAAAGCATTTTTCCCATGGTCCCTCCTGATCGTTGGAATGGTGCAAAGGTAATTGGATTGAAGGTCAATTTTTTTATCGAGCATCGCTCGATAATTGATCACTAATCTATTTTCGAGCTTCGGTCAACAACCATTTATCAACCTATCAAGCCTGATAAAATCGTTGAACCATTCAGCGGTTTGGGGGTAAGGGCCTCGGAAAAAATTAAATCCACAGAGATGGCGCCGGATTTTTGCTTGTGTTCAAGGCGTGTCGATGGTTTCATACTTGTTGTATGTGGCCATCGACGCAACGCAGAACACGGGCAAAAAGACAAGTAAGATCGTGGATTTAATTATTTCCGAGGTCCTAAGAGGGTGTTCTGCAAACCTTCCCCCACAATCCTATGCAAGCGGAAAGCAGGAAACATGATTTCGCGCAAACAAGACGGCATTGCTTTTCTATCCGGAGACTGGCCCTTTGACCCCGACCGACCCACGCTGGTGTTTATTCACGGCTCCGGCCAGCAGGGCAGTTTCTGGCAGGCCCAGGTCGACGGCCTGACCGGGATCGCCAACACCGTTGCCCTGGATCTGCCGGGTCACGGCAACAGCGGCGACGATGGATTCCGGCAGGTTTCCGATTATGCCCATTCGGTTTTGGCTTTCATCGACGCCATTGGCGCCCCCGCCCCCATTCCCTGCGGGTTGAGCCTGGGCGGCGCCATCGCCCTTCACCTGCTGATTCATCACGGCGAACGGCTGAAGGCGGGCATCCTGGCCAATACCGGCGCCCGGCTCAAGGTACAGCCGGCCATCATCGAAACCATCGAAAACAATTACGATAACCATCTGAAAGGGCTCACTGAATTTGCAGTGGCCCAAGTCAATCACTCAAACGAAAATATCTGCCAAAAAGTGCTGGCCTGCTCGACCGCCGACCCGGTGGTCACGGCCAATGATTTTCGCGCGTGCGACGTATTCGACGTCATGCACCAGGTGCCACGCATCAGCGTGCCGGTGCTGGTTTTAAGTGCCGCACACGACATATTAACGCCGATCAAATACGCCAACTGGATGGCGGAAAACATCAATGGAGCACGGCATGTCAGCATTGATGGCGCTGGGCACATGTCGCCCATCGAACGGCCCGAGGCAGTCAACGCCGCTATCTTGCGTTTTTTGGAGTCCCTGGACCGGTAAACGGTACCCTGCCAAGATTGTTCTTTACGGTTGAAAGTGAATCGCAGCTGGAAGCCGCTCCCACAAAACAGTAGAAAATCTGTCGATCAGATCAATGGAGACGACGATGCAAAAAAAACTGTCAGCCGCACTAATCCTTGTCATGGCTCTCATCATTGGTGGATGTGCCACCATCGAGCAGTTGATTCAAAAACCTGAAATCGCATTCGACAGCCTGGGCACCCGGAACATGTCCCTGCTGGAGGGGACCTTGCTGTTCCGCTTCAACGTTTCGAACCCCAACCCCGTTGGGGTAAGGGTGGACGACATTCTCTATGATCTGGACATCAACGGGGAGCGCTTCATCAGCAGTCGACTGGCTCAGGGCCTGAATCTGGCGGCGTCGGACACATCCCCCATGGAGATACCGGTTACCATCAACTACCTGAAGTTTTTCAATTCCCTCTCCCGGTTCATTCGATCCGATGCGCTGGATTACCGCCTCACCGGTTCCGCGGGTGTGGGGCCGTTGCGCATTCCCTATCGGGCGTCAGGCAGGATCGATGTTCCCAAGCTGCCGGACATCACGGTGGACAGCATCAAGGTCGACAGTATCTCTTTCACCGGCGCCTCGCTGAAGCTGGCCCTCGGTATGAGAAACCCCAATGCCTTTGCCTTGAAGATGGACGGTCTGGAATACACGGCACGACTGGGGGATGTGGAACTGGCCAAAGGGGTGGCCCGTAATGTGACTCCGTTGGCCGGAAACGGTCGTTCGGTAATGACTGTAGACGTGAATCTGAATTTTCTGGAGCTGGGCCGCAGCGCCCAGGCACTTCTCTCCGGTTCGTCAACCCGGTGTCACCTCTCAGGAAACATGCTTTTCAATACCCTGGCGGGTGTGGAAAAGATCCCCTTCCAGTTCGATGGCAAGGTGCCTTTCATCAAATAATAGCGGTTATCCTTTCCCCCTGTACCTTTAACACAATGTCAAATGTGGAGACCTGACCCTGTTGTCCTCCTAAACTGCGTAACCAATCGGCATGACCAGCAAAGGCTCGTGTGAGCGAGGTAATTTCATAATCTCAACAAGCTCCTTATCATGAAATGCCCCGACAATTCCGGCCTTCAGGCCCAGTGCCTCAGCCTGTAGAAAAAGGTTTTGGCCAATATGGCCCGCTTCGATCAGCGCATATCGAACACCACGTTTTCCGTATTTGCCGGTCACTCGGCTGTACTCGGCAGTAATGACAAGGTTCACCGGTGCCTTGGCCATCCACATCTGTAAAAGGGCAGCCCTGGCGAAACGATCTCTCAGATCTTGTTTGGTTACCTGTGACAACATGTGCCCTTTAGATTCGTAGTGGTAAACGCCGGCTTCAATTTGCTCCACACTGTCTTGCCCCACTACAGTATAAACATCCATGGGGTACAGGGCCCCTGCTGAGGGGGCGGCCCGTTTGAATCCGTTACGCCCCGTAATACCTTGGGCAGACCATAGCAACTGGGACAACTGATCCAAATGCAACACCTGCGGATCATACACTCGAATGGTCCTTCTCTGCTTGATCGCCCGTTCCACTGAAACCGTTCCTTCTGTTTTTGGTTGTGGAAGTTTCATAACCGCCCCCTGGTTTTGCTTATTGTCTTTCGCGACCGCCCACCTCAGGGGCGAAGATGATGCCAGCCAAAAAGCAGCAACCCCATTGGCAAGACGCGTTAAGACCTTTCTTCGTTCCTTTTTGAAAACCATTTTATCATGTCTTCCAGGTTCTTTTCGACCTCTTTGGAGCTTTCCTTGAACTCTGGCGCAGTGATTGCTGCAATGATCAGCGATGTGGCCGTCTCCACCGACATGGTCCTGGTGTTCAGCAGAAGATCGTACATGTTTTCGTCGTTCCAGTCGATGTCGAAAAAGGAGCAAATATACCGCCGCTTTTCAGCGACGGCCTTGGCAATTTCATCGCCAAAACTTCCCGTTATTTGAGCGCTATAGCCAGTATATGTCAAGCATCAAGAAGATACAGTATATTACATTTGATTTTGCGGTTGAAATTGTATTATAATTGCTATTATTCACTCACGATTTTGCCTCTATCCGACCAAACCAGGTACTGCGGAAATTCGAGTTCACCCTGCAGCACCTCGTAAAACAATTAATACCTTAGATAATCGATGGCACCATCGGACAGAAATGTGGCGCTCGATATGAGCGACTATCTGATTGTGGTGGTGAACCGTGCTTTGGCACGTTTTTTTACCCTCGAGCCGGTGGCGTTTCCCCAACTCGAATCCGGTCCCAAACTGAAAACCCGCGCAGAACTCAAAAATTCAGATATCAAAGATGCCAAGGAGATTTTCACGGATTCCAAGACCGGACGTGGCTCGGCTCCCCAGGGTGGAGGTGTCCACGGCTATGATGACAAACGGGATCAACATCTGGATGAGTTGCGACGCCGCTTTGCAGCCAGTGTCATAGTACGCATCCACAAGCTCAGTAAATCGGAAGGAGCGCGCACAGTCATCCTGGCGGCTTCGGCCAGGATGCGCAGGTTTTTGTTTCCCGAGATGGACAACCAGACTCGACCGGGATATCGCCTCCACAAACTGTCTAAAAATATGATCAACTTCTCCCCCCAAAAGATTCATGAGTATCTGGCCGAGGATGGTTTGATCCCCAGACAGCATAAACCCTTGGCATAAAAGCCGGAGGACTCCAAGGTTACCCCAGGAAAAACCACCAAATGGCCTGGAGTGCTATTATGGCCGATGAGCCACAACCCCAACCCATCGCGGAAAACCAGCCAGCATTGGCCGAGTCGGTATTAGCCCTGGCCCGTGGACTGGTCAGGGAACTCCATTCCCGGCAATCGATACGGGTAACCCTCGACAGTGAGCTGGAACGCGATTTGGGACTGGGAAGCCTGGCCCGCATGGAACTTTTAATGCGGATCGAACGTCAACTGGGGATGGGCATCTCCGAACAAACCTTAACGACTGCAGAGACCCTGCGGGATGTGGTGCGCGCAGTTCATCGGCTTGTTCCCTCCAGTGGCATAACAACCGGTTCAGTGTTGCATAGAGAACCGGGCGAATCAGTCGAGCCAATCCCTGATAATGCGCAGACCCTTCAAGCCATCCTCGCCTGGCAAGTGGCGCACCACCCCGAACGGCCCCATATCTACCTTTACGAAGAGACGGACGAGCCCATGGTCCTGAGCTATGCGGATCTGTATCAGGGCGCCCAGACGGTTGCCGGGGGATTGCAGGCCAACGGTTTCCAGCCCGGACATACGGCGGCCATCATGCTGCCCACTGGGTGTGATTATCTGTATAGCTTTTTCGGCATTTTGTTGGCTGGCGGCATTCCGGTTCCCATCTATCCCCCCATTCGCCTGTCCCAAATCGAGGAGCATCTCAGGCGCCACGCGGGGATACTGGACAATGCTGTTTGCGAACTGCTGATTACCATCAGCGAAGCCAAACCAGTGGCCCAATTACTCCGCAGCCGGGTGGCATCCCTGCGCCACATCACCGATGTTCAAGAGTTGCGCACAACCGGTCAGGGGCCCGCTCCATTAGCCGCCAGTGCCGAGGATATCGCTTTTTTACAATATACTTCGGGCAGCACCGGGACACCCAAAGGGGTTGTGCTCAGCCACCATAATCTATTAACCAACATTCGCGCCATGGGTGCCATGATTCAGGCCGATTTCCGGGACGTTTTCGTAAGCTGGTTGCCTTTGTACCATGACATGGGGCTTATCGGTGCCTGGTTGGGAAGTTTGTATTATGCCTTCCCCTTGGTGCTCATGTCCCCTTTGCGTTTCCTGGCCCGGCCGGAACGCTGGTTGTGGGCCGTACACCGTCATGGTGGGACCTTGTCGGCCGCCCCCAATTTTGCCTACGAGTTGTGCCTGAATCGCATTGAAGAGAGCGCCCTGGAAGGCCTGGACCTGAGCAGTTGGCGCCTGGCATTTAACGGTGCAGAACCGGTCAGCCCGCAAACCTTGCGAAACTTCCGTAATCGCTTTGCGCCTTACGGCTTTAAACACGAAGCGTTGGCGCCGGTCTATGGGCTGGCCGAAAGTGCGGTAGGCCTCACCTTTCCCCCCTTGGGCCGCGGTCCTTTGATTGATCGTATCCAGCGAGATGCCCTTCAAAACAAGGGCCTGGCCATTCCCGCCGGAGAAACCGACCAAGCGGTTTTGGAATTTGTGGCCTGCGGACAACCCCTGGCCGGACACGAGGTGCGCATCGTGGACCCTGGAGAAAGAGAGCTTCCCGAGCGTCAGCAAGGACGCCTGCAGTTCAGGGGCCCCTCGGCCACCAGCGGTTATTTCCGCAATGCCCAAGAGACCAAAAAGTTGTTTGCCGGCGATTGGCTGGATTCCGGCGACCTGGCCTATCTGGATCAGGGTGACATCTACTTGACCAGCCGGGTCAAGGATATCATCATTCGGGCTGGACGCAACATTCTGCCCTATGCGGTGGAGGAGGCAGTGGGAGAAATTACCGGTATCCGCAAGGGTTGCGTGGCTGTCATCGGCAGCCGTGATGACGAAACAGCCACCGAGCGCCTGGTGGTGCTGGCCGAATCCCGCGAAACCGAACCTGAAGGCCGGGAGCAATTGCACCGGAAAGTGCTGGCCGTGGCCACCGAGCATCTGGACAGTCCCCCCGACAGGGTGATGCTGGTTCCGCCGTACACCGTACTCAAAACCTCCAGCGGAAAGATACGGCGCAGCGCCATGCGTTTGTTATATGAACAGGGGCGCATCGGTCGCCGTCATCGGGTGTGGTGGCAGTTTACCCGTATCGCCCTGGGCAGCGTCTATCCACTACTTAAAAGCGGAGGCCGTCGACTGGGGGAAACCCTTTATGCCGGCTATGCCTGGGCCCTGCTAATTATTCTGGCCCTGCCCTTGTGGTGTTCAGTGGCCATAGTGCCCAGGCAGACCTGGCGCTGGAACGCGGTACGCCTGGCTGCCAAGCTACTGGTTCGACTTAGCGGCACAACCTTGCAGGTCCGTGGGCTGAAAAATCTGCTTTCCGGCGGAAGGCGGGTTATCGTGGTCAACCATGCCAGTTATCTCGACACATTTCTGCTTTCAGCAGCCTTGCCCATTCAGCCGGTCTATGTGGCTAAGATCGAGTTGCTGCAAAGCTTCATCAGCCGGCTTTTTCTGCAACGATTGGGAGTGATGGTAGTGGAACGTTTTAACGTCCAAAAAGGTATCACCGGCGCCCGCCAGCTGGCCCATGCCGCGCAAAAGGAGAGCAATCTGCTGTTCTTCCCCGAAGGCACCTTCACACGCATACCCGGCTTGCGACCCTTCCACATCGGTGCCTTCAAGATCGCCACCGATGCCGGTATCCCCATCCTGCCGGTCGCCCTGCGCGGCAGCCGCTCGCTGATGCATCCTGATTCCTGGTTCCCGCGGCGCGGACTTGTCACGGTAACCATCGGCGAACCCATTAAACCGGCCGGAAAAGACTGGCAGGCCGCCATCGCCCTGCGCGATGCTGCACGCCAAGCCATTTTGTTGCACTGCGGTGAACCGGATTTGGCGGCCCAACCGCCTATGCGGTAAAGCTGAAGATGGAGAAAGACCTATGATTGACATTGAGCAAACCAGCAAACGGCTCCAGGACCACGTGAAAACCTTGACTGTGACTATCGGCGAACGCAGCGTGCATGTACCTGAGAATCTTAAAAAAACAGCTTCGTATATCACGTCCTCTTACAAAGATATGGGTGTTTCGGTACACAGCCAAACCTATTCATATGCAGATTTACCGGTTGATAATATCGTTGCAGAAATATCGTTCAGCCCGAATCCGCAACACCGCTTTCTGGTCGGCGCTCATTATGATTCGGTAACCGGAACTGTCGGTGCAGATGACAACGCCAGCGCAGTTGCCGTGCAGCTGGAGGTGGCCCGGCAGCTATCAACCCGGATGGGTAAAGAGATCCTCGACTTGGCAGTGAAATTTGTTTCCTTTGCCCTGGAAGAACCGCCGGTATATGGTACGCGGCATATGGGCAGCCGCGTGTATGCTAAAATGGCACGGCAAGAAAAGGAACAAATTGATGGCATGATTTGTCTGGAGATGGTCGGATATGCTTGCCGTGAGCCCGGCTGCCAGGATTACCCGTTTCCCCTAATGTTCAGAGATTACCCCAAGACAGGCAATTTTATCGGTATCGTCAATAATTTTAAAAGCCGGGAATTTGCCGGAAAGTTAGCTCAACAGTTTCAAAACAACAAACAATTGCCGGTCTTAAAACTTACCGTGCCCTTCAACGGGTGGGTGATGCCGGCAGTAAGACTCAGTGACCATGCGTCATTCTGGGATAAGGGATTTAAAGCGGTCATGATCACTGACTCAGCCTTTTACCGCAATCCCTATTATCATACCGCCGCCGACACCATGGACAAGCTGGATTTTGAATTTATGGCCGAGCTGGTGGAAAGCCTGCTGCTCTTTTTCCTATCCCAGCGCTGAATATTTGATTCGCATTGGCGTCCTCAAACGCAAAATCTCCGGAGGAAGTGCTTCGCAGTATTTCTTTCCCCAAATACCTGAAAGAAAGTTTGAAGCATTACATAAAAACAGGCGCCCCCCTACCGTTAAAAGCATACCAAGATGCTTAGGGCTCGCGCAAAAATAACTTCACATTTTCGCATCTCAGCTTCAGCCCATCTTTAGCTGATGCCTCACTCTCAAAATCCTCGAAATAGCTCGCTATTCCTGTGGTTTTGCTCTCTCGGATCAGCCAAACCTGGACCAAATCTGAGCGCCAATTCTGCGAAGTTATTTTTGCGCGAACCTTAAGGCTGTCGTTCCAGAAGTAAAAAAAGCAGCATAACCGGGTAAGCCTTTAAAGAAAATTGTGATCGTGTTAGAGGTTTTTCTCTGAAAACAGTCAGAGCTTATCAATGGTCAAAAGACCTGGTCCAGTCCTCCAACGACAAGTGGTGTTCAACCATATAAAAAGCTTTGTCGTTCGTGACTAGAACGGCACCAACAGCAACCGAATGGGCGGCTATCAGCATATCCATCGTTCCAAGGGGTGTTCCCTCACCTTCACAAGAAGTGCGTAATCGAGCGTATGCCTCCGCTGCGTCTGAGTCCCAAGGCATAATTTCAACGCGAATTAAAAATTCTTTGACCGCTATCGACAGGCGCTTTGCCTCCGGTTTCCTGGCCACGCCGCGGAGCAATTCTGCTTGTGTGATTGATGAAATACATACGCTTGCCATCGGTACTTTAAGCAAGTGCTCTCTGACAGTAACCGGTTCACCTTTAATAATGTAGCTGGCGGTGCTTGTGTCCAGCATATAAAGCTGCATCCAATCCTCCATTAAAACAAATCCCGGTCCGGCGG
>JABZFO010000064.1 GCA_014237405.1 Desulfosarcina sp.
ATCCTATGAATTAGTTTCGCTCGATGAGAACAATGACATCGGTTCAAGATTGGCTGCTTAAGCACAGCTAATGCCAAATTCTTATTTTTCAAAGAACTATTTTTCGAAAACTCAAGCATATAGATAGCCATGAAACTTGAGTCCACCTTGAAAAACATCTTGAACTTCACCAAGATCGAACACACCGCTTTCAGCTTGCCGCTGATTTTCACCGGTGCCTGGCTGGGGGCCGGGAATCGTTTCCCATCCATCACGGTGATGCTGCTGATCGTTGTCGCCGCTGTTGGCGCCCGTATTTTCGGCATGGCCATGAACCGGGTGTTCGATCGGCACATCGACCGGCTGAATCCGCGCACCGCCGGTCGAGAGCTGCCTGCCGGCAAAATGACGTTATCGATGGCCCTGGCCATCGCTTTCACCGGACTGGTGGTCTACCTGCTGGCCTGCGGGGCCCTGGATGGATGGTGCCTGATCCTGTCGCCAATCCCCCTGGTACCGCTTTTGGGATACTCGCTGCTTAAACGGTTTACCCCTTTTTGCCATTTTGGCGTCGGCCTTTGCCTGGCTTTGGCGCCTTTAGGGGCCTATGTGGCTGCCGCCGGGTATCCGCGGTTTTCAGGAGCAGTGATTCTTTTTTCCGGCTTTGTTTTCTGCTGGATGAGCGGGGCGGACATCATCTATGCACTCATGGATATTGACCACGATCGTGAGCACAACATCCACAGTCTGCCGGCCCGGCTGGGAGCCGATGGCGCCCTCCGGGTGGCGGGCGGAGTTCACCTGATGGCATGGGGCATTCTGGTGGCCGTGGTTCAGACGGTGGGCGGCGGCCTGGTAGCCTGGATGGCACTGGTTACGGCGGCCATTTTCTTTGGGTTGATGTATGTGCCTGCCATACCCGTGCCCAAACGGTTTTTCCCCATTTCCACCCTCGCCGGCATTGCCGGTGCCCTAGCCCCCATTATCTCATGAACCGGGGAAGCGAGCGGAGCGATAAGATGGCCAAAGCGGAAACCACCCATCTGATTCTCGGGATCACCGGTGCTTCGGGCATCCACGGCGCCCGGCTGCTGGTGGAAAAATCCCCGTGGCCGGTGGACCTGGTGGCCAGCCGGTGGGGCCGGGACGTCGCTGGCACCGAATGCGGCGGCATCGAATCCATTGAAGCCCGGGCGGCCCGGGTATTCACGCCCGATGATCTCTATGCGCCCTTGTCGTCGGGGTCGGTACCGGCCGTGGGGATGGTGGTGCTGCCCTGCTCGGCGCACACCCTGGCCCAGATTGCCGCGGGACTGGGCGACAGCCTGATCACCCGGGCGGCCCATTGCCAGCTCAAGGAGCGGCGCCCACTGATTCTCTGCTTGCGGGAATCGCCGTTAACCCTGATCGATCTTGAAAATGCCCGTCGGGTCGCTGCGGCCGGAGCCGTCATCATGCCCATGAGCCCGCCCTTTTTCATGTTTGCCGGCACCGATCCGAAAGCAGTGTCCATGGATGATCTGCTTGATACTTTCGTGGATCGGGTGCTTGCTCTGCTGGGCCGGAACCCTGCCCGAACCTGGGAGGATATCCGTTGAGTTTCGTCGATCTACGCGCCTTTCTGGCCCATTTGGAACAAACCGGCGATCTGGCCCGCATCCGCGTTTCCGTGGATCCCAACCAGGAGATGACCATCATCCAGCACCGGGTGATGGCCGCCAAGGGGCCGGCCCTGCTCTTTGAAAACGTCGTGGATTCCCCCTACCGCGTCGTTACCAACCTGTTCGGCACCCGCCGGCGAACGGATCTGGCCTTCGGTGGCGATCCGGCAGCGCTGGGCCAGCGGGTGTACCGGCTCTCCAGAATCCTGATGCCGCCGGGTATCAAGGGCATCATCAAGGCTCGCCGTGATCTGCTGGCCCTTTCCACGGCACGCATGCGAAAGGTGGGAAACGGACCGATCCTGGAAACCGTTTCCCACTCTCCCGATCTGAATCGACTGCCGGTACTTACCTGCTGGCCCGATGACGGTGGACCCTTTTTCACCCTGCCCTTGGTACACACCACGGACCCGGACAACGGCACGGGCAACTTGGGCATATACCGGCTGCAGCGGTTCGATGGCCGCAGCACCGGCATGCACTGGCAGATCGAAAAGGGCGGTGGGTTCCACTTTCACAGGGCCGCCACCATGAACCGGCCCCTACCGGTGAGCGTGGTTCTGGGCGGGCCGCCGGCACTGATCGCCGCGGCGGTGGCACCGCTGCCCGAAGGTATCGACGAACGTCTGCTGGCTGCCTACATGATGAACCGGCCGCTTGACGTGATTGCCCGCAAGACCACCGGCCACCGGATTCCTGCCCGTGCCGAATTCGTGCTGGAGGGTACGGTGATCCCCGGCGATATTCAATGGGAAGGGCCGTTCGGCGATCACTTCGGCCATTACTCCCATGCCGCCGATTACCCGGTGTTCAGGGTTCGGCGGATACTGGCGCGAAAGGATGCCATCTACCCGGCCACGGTGGTGGGCAAGCCGGTGCAGGAAGATTTCTACTTGGGCGAGGCCCTGCAGGAGATGACCCTGCCGCTACTGAAAATGATCCGGCCGGCGGTTACCGATCTGTGGGCTTACCCGGAAACAGGCTTTCATGCTCTGGCGGTGATGTCGGTTAACGAGCGCTATCCTAAAGAGGCCCTCAAACACACCCTGGGTATGCTGGGAGAGGGACAGGTCTCCCTGACCAAGGTGATGATCACCGTGGACCACCGGGTGAATGTGCGGGATATGGCGGAGGTGAGCCGGGCCTTGTGGCGGCATTTGGATGCCACGACCGGCATTCACCTGATCGCCCCCACGGCCCAGGACACCCTGGATTTCACGGGGCCGGCCATGAACACCGGCAGCCGGTTGATCCTCATGGCCACCGACAGCAAGCCCCTTCGCCGCAAAACACCCGGGCATGTTCCCGAGCCCGGTGATCTGCACCCGGATGTGCGGGGCACGGCGGCCTTGGGGCCGGCCTTTTTAATGGTTCAGGTCAAGGATACCTGCCGGGATATGGAACCCGTTCGCCAGGCGCTGATCCGCCATGCGTCAGCCAGGGATTACCTGTTTCACATCATCGTATCGGAAGATGTCCCGTTAAACGACCGGACCCTGATGCTCTGGGGCTGGTTTACCCGTTTCGATCCCTTGGCGGATCTTTATCCGGCCGGCCGGACCGTTGCCGGCAACCGGCTGATTTTTGATTTCCCCATTGCCATTGACGCCCGTTGGAAAACAGGGTATCCCAGGCCCGTTGAATTTGATCCGGACGTGGAAAAACGGGTGGACCGGATGTGGAAGACGCTTGGCCTGTCTGATCGCTGAGCATTAAATGGATGGCCGTTGAAAGGGCTGCTTGCTGCCCAGTGTCTATCCAGAATAGGAACCATTTGCCATGGGCAATGATATGTTTGACCGGGCGCTGGAAAAAGGAGCCCGCTGTGAGCGGCTCTCCCGGGAAGAAGCCTACTGCCTGGCCGAAGCCATTACCCCGGACCGCCTTCACCGACTGGGCGTGGCGACGCTGGCCAACCGTCAACAGCGGTTTGGCCGGCAGGCCACGTACGTGTTCAACCTGCAGATCAACCCCACGAACATTTGCGGCAGCGGATGCACCTTCTGCAACTACGCGGCCTCCAAAAATGCCCCTCATGCCTATGTGCTGGAGGAACCGGAGATCTTCGAAAAGGTGGAACGGCTGATCCCCACCGAAGTGCATATCGTCGGCGGACTGAACCAGATCTGGCCCTATCAAAGGAACCTGGAACTGGTCAGATCCCTGCGATCCCGGTTTCCGGACCTGCACATTAAATCCTATACGGCGGTGGAGATCGATTATTTCGCAAAAACCGCCGGTCTGTCCGAATCAACGGTGCTGGATCAGCTCAAGGAAGCCGGCATGGACGCCATGCCCGGCGGCGGTGCGGAGATTTTCTCCGACCGGCTCTACCGGCAGCACTGGAAAAACAAGACCAGCCCCGACGGCTGGGTACGCATTCACCAACTGGCCCACAGCAAGGGGATTTCCACCAACGCCACCATGCTTTTCGGGTTCGGCGACTCCTGGGACGAGCGCATCGAACACCTGCTGATTTTAAGACGGACCCAGGATCAATCCGGCGGGTTTTCCTGTTTTATCCCGCTTCCCTTTCAGCCGGGTAAAGGCAATTTTATCGAAAAAGGGCCCACCCCCCTGGAAACCCTTACCGTGCTGGCCATCTCACGGCTGGTACTGGACAATATCCCCCATTTGAAATCATACTGGCCCATGACCGGTTTGGAAACCGGGGCGGCCGGATTGAGTTGGGGGGCTGACGACATGGACGGCACCATCTGCGAGGAGAAAATCGCCCACCTGGCCGGCGCAGCCACGCCGGTGGGCATGGCCCGGGCCAAGATGGTGGAGACTATCAACACGGCCGGATTTACGTCCGTGGAGCGGGACGGCAAGTTCTCACCCCAGGGAGTACCCGCATGAGTGTCCCGGTGGCCATGATTCCCTACACCAATATGGCCCCCTACCGCCAATTGGGTGCACCCCATGGATGCCATTTCGTCCCGCTGGTGCCCAAAGCCAGCATCGGGGCCTTGATAACGGGAAGGGTGGTTGCTGCGGCCGTTCCGGTCGGGGGACTGGTTCGGCTGGGGGGGGTGGTGGAAACGGTGGGTCGTTTCGGCATTGCCGCAAAAGGGCCATCCATGAGCGTGCTTTTTTTCTCACGCGTCCCCTTTGAAGAGATGCATGAACCGAAAACCCTTCGGGTAACCATTGAATCGGCTTCCAGCGTTCGGCTGCTCTATCTGCTTCTGGGGCGAACCCTCGGTTTCGATCGGCTGCCACGCCTTGTTCCCGATGGCCGGAATCCGGACGGTGAGCTGTTGATCGGTGATCGCGCCTTGATCCAAGGCGTGGTGACAAGGGCTGACGATACGTTCCCCCATGTGACCGATCTTTCAAAAAAGTGGTTCGATATCTATGGTCTTCCTTTTGTCTTCGCCCGATGGGTGGTGAGAAATGACGCCGCAGAACCGGTAAAAAAGGCCATTGTCCGGTGGCTAGATGCATTTCGGGAGAAAGAGCCGCTGCTCGTGGCACAGGCCATCCCCGAAGCGGCGGGCACGTTAGATCTCTCCCCTGATCTGCTTCAACGCTATTTTCGCGTAATTCGGCGGTGCCTGGACGACAGCGATGTTCAGGGGCAGCAGCGGTTTTTCCAGGAATTCGAACAGTTCGGCAGGGCGCCGCTTTTTCAAAACGCCTGATGAGGTGACATGACAGCACTATCCGCATCCGAGAAAAAACAGCGATACGATCGACGTCAGGCGTTGGAGCTGCTTGCTGACCTGCCGATGGGACAGTTGATGAACCTGGCCCATCAGGAGCGGGTCCGGCGGTTTCCAGAGGGCATGGTCACCTTCGTGGTGGACACCAACCCTAACTACACCAATGTTTGTGTCACCGGCTGTGCCTTTTGTGCCTTTTACCGAAAGCGCCATGATACGGACGCGTATCTGCTCAGCTGGCAGGCCTACATCGAGGCCATCCGCAGCGCCTGTCCGCATGTGCACATCCATCCATTCAGTCCGGCGGAGATTGCCTTCATGGCCGGTCAGGAGACGTGTTCCGTTTCCGAGGTGCTGAAGACGCTGTGGAATACCGGTATCCGGACCATCCCCGGCGGCGGTGCGGAAATTCTCACCGAGCCGGTCCGGAGGATTATCGCTCCCCGTAAAGCCACCACCGACCAGTGGCTCGACGTCTGCGAAAAGGCCCACCGCATCGGATTCAAAACCACCGCCACCATGATGTTCGGCCATGTGGAAACCGATGAAGACATCATTGACCATCTCCTCCGACTGCGAGAACTTCAGGATTTTACCTCTGGGTTTACCAGCTTTATCCCATGGTCCTTCAAACCGGGCCGGACACCGCTGGCCCAACAGGTGAAACATCCCGCCCACCCGGCCAGATACGTGCGGATCATCGCTGTGGCCCGGCTGGTGCTGGATAATTTCCCACACATCCAGTCATCCTGGTTTTCGGAAAACATTTCTGCCGGGCAACTGGGGCTTCTGGCCGGGGCAGATGATTTTGGCGGGGTGCTGGTGGAAGAGCATGTCCACAAAGAAGCCGGCCACGACCGACAGGCCACCGTGGACAATGTCGTCACCATCATCCGGCGGGCCGGTTTTATACCGGCAAGACGGGATTCCCATTACCGGATTCAGGAAACCTTCGCTCCGCCGGCGCCGGCCGGCGCCAACTGCTTGTCAGTATCTGAGGCTTGACGGCTGCCCGCTAAAGGCTTTTTCCGCTTCCGCTTCAAGCATGTCGGGACAGTCCGAATAGCGGGGAGAGTAGTGAAACAGGCTGTACTGCTTCACCCGGCAGGACAGGGCGAGTTCACCGGCCTGACGGGCTGTGAGGTGGTGCTTCTTTCTGGCAATTTCCCGGTCAATGTGAGAAAACGCCGCTTCCACAAACAGATGGTCCGCACCATCGGCAAGCGCAATAATTTTCTTCATGTTTTCAGGAGTGCCGGCCGCATCGGCAATGTACGCCAGACGCTGACCCGGCGAAATGCGCGCGATGGCCTTTTTCAGTTCTCCTAAAGACAGGGTTAACGCTGCCTCTCCATCTTCCGGCGTTGGGATCTCAAGCGTCGTGCCCGGATCGGCATCGCCGTAAAGCATGGCCTTGAACCGGTTCAACCAGGGGCCTGGTGGCAACCTCAGCCGGTCCAGCGCTTCTTTGATGATGTTGATGTGAAACCGTTCATCCAGGGCAAATGCCAGGACTGGTGTCCCGTGGTCGAGATGGACGGCCCGTACCGTCAGGGCCGGCTCGCTTAAAACAACGCCGGCAAAGGGAATTACCCGGACCTTGTCATCGGCTAAAAAGCCGTTTCGGCATGGGTAGCGGCAGCACAGGGCCCGGTCAGGGTGCAGCTCGGTGGCATGCAGGGTGAACCGGTTTTGGTAATTTTCCACCAGGTTCCAGCAGTAGCCGGACAGTTTGCCCGACAGGTTTGCCAGAAAACCCTGGGGCCCGTACAGGAAGAGATCCTTGTCCCGACCCAGCAAAAGGCGGAGCACGCGGTCGAATCCCGCAAAGTGGTCCATGTGGGTGTGGGTGACGAAGATGTGGGTGACTTTAAGAATATCGCGGGCGGCCAGGGCGGCGATATCGCCCAGATCGAAGAGCAGTGCCCGGTTTTCGTGGCGGAAGAGCACAAACAGGGCCGGATCGTCAAAGGGGCCGTTGACCAGTCGCGGTAGGAAGCTTGGGCCCATGGAACGGCTCAGGCCAGGAGCCTGGCAACCTGCTTGTGGATGCACAGATAAATGTCCGCATCCGATCCAAAGATGTCTACCACGGATTTATGGTTGATCAACTTTTCAATAACGAAGGCGGTGAGGTAGAGGCTTACCACGTTGGGCTGCTGGACCAGGTTCCGAAATGGCGCAATCTGGTAGTCCACATCAAACTCATCGGCGTGGGAAAGGGTTTCCAGGCACTGGGTGATCTGTTCCTCCAGGGCGTTCTTACTGGTGGTCTCCACCAGGTGCTCTTCCACCAGTTTCATGGCAATGGGGTTGGCGAACCTGGCCGGATTCTCCCTCACCGTGCTGATGGCAACCCGCCGAGCATGCTCTTTGGAGGACTCTATTCTAGACAGAATGCTGGATTCGCGGTTGCTGGGTCTGAACACTTTTGCCATGGATGGTCACCTGTTGTTAATGGATTCGTCACACGCCTTCTTACTGATTCTTTATAAAGATGTCCGGGCCATTGCAAGCAAAAAAAAAGTAAAGTGCCAATTTAAAAATCGATCCCAAGGGGTTGCGGACAAAGGATTACAACAGGAAACAAGCATCAGGGTCCCGGGTCGGTATCTTCGACCATGAGTTGAAGACGTTTTCTTCCGTTCCAGTAATTCCATTGCGGTCGATAGGCGATTTTCTTAAATCGGTTCATCACCAAAGGATCGCCGGTGACGTTGAACTGGATGGCCGGATGTTTTCCACCGTCGCCGGACCCGCTTTCCAGGACCATCTGGCGGTGGCGATCACCGACGGTTTTGCAGGAGCATACCCGAACCCCGGTGTCCATAAACAGCGGGTAAGGATTGCTCTGGCCGAATGGCCCGAGGCGGTCCAGACTGTTCATCAGTTCGGGCGTGATATCGTCCAGCGGAACGTGGGCGTCAATTGACAGTGTCGGCTCGACACCATAATTTGCCGCCATCTGACCCACAACCGTTTCCAGGCGGGCTCTGAATGCTGTGATATTGGAAGAACAGAGCGATAGCCCCGCGGCCATGGGATGGCCACCGAAACGGTCCAGAAGATTCTCGCATTGCTTCAGGGCCGCTGACAGGTCGATGCCGTCGATGCTGCGGCCCGATCCCTTGCTCATGCCGTTTCGGGTGCTGATTACCACTGCGGGCCGATTGAATTGCCGGGTGAGGCGGGCAGCGACGATACCCAGGATCCCCTCGTGCCAGCGGTTGCCGTCCATTACCAGAACCGGCCGATCCAGCTGGCCTGGGGTGCGCGCCAACCGGTCCAAAATCGTTTCCAGCAGATCGTGTTCCATGGATTGGCGCCGGCTGTTGAGCCGGCAAAGGGCCCTGGCCAGGCGGGTGGCTTTTTGCCTGTTATCGGTGAGCAGCAGTTCGCAGGCCATACGGGCGTGCACCAGGCGGCCGGCGGCATTGAGACGGGGCGCCAGTCTGAACGCGATGGCTTCCGCATCTACCGGCGTGTCCGGCAACCCGCTCATGCGCATCAATGCGGCAATGCCGGGCCGTGCACCCTGGTTGATCCGTTGAAGACCGGCTGCAGTCAGTGCCCGGTTTTCACCGATCAGCGGAGCGACATCGGCGACGGTGCCCACCGCCACCAAGTCGCACAGCTGTTTCAGGTTGGGCTCCCGGCGGTTTTTCCAGAACCCCGTTTTTCTCAGGTGGGCACGCAGGGCAATGGTCAGGTAAAAAGCCACGCCCACGCCGGCCAGGTGAGCAAGATTCGCATGGCAGTCCGGCCGTGCGGGGTTGATTACGGCGACGGCATCTTCGGGCAGTTGGGCAACCGGGTGATGGTCGGTGATGATGGTATGAATGCCGGCCCGCCGGGCCAGGGTCACGGCTTCACTGCTGCCTGAGCCGCAGTCCGCGGTAATGATCAGGCCGACACCTGCGGGCATCGCCCGGTTTTTGATGAAATCGGCACCCATGCCGTAGCCGTCGGCAATCCGGTGAGGAATGTAATAGCTGACCCGTGCACCACAGCGCTTGAGAAAGGCAGTGAGTACCGCTGTGGCGGTGATGCCGTCGGCATCGTAATCGCCGAATACGAGTATTTTTTCGTCGTCCACCAGGGCCCGGTGGATTCGCTGGACAGCATCGTCCATACCCGCCATTTCCAACGGCGGGGTAAGAGTGCTTAACGAAGGGTTTAGAAATCGGGTGGCCTGGGCTTTGGATTGAATGCCGCGAATGGCCAGAAGTCTTGCTATCAGGGGGCTGCATTCAATCTGATGGAACAGGGTGCGAACGGTTTCCGCGTCTGGATTGAGGAGCTGCCATTGTTTTTCCATAGAGGGGGCATATCTTATTACGACGGTGTGAACAAGAACGAAACACCGTTCAGTCGCTCAAGGCATTCTTTCCAGTTTCGGGTTGTCAACGGGAAGGGTCAGGTGATAGGTGACATTGGAAACCACCAGACGCTGCTACCAGATTGACCGGTGCCAGATCAGCTATGTCAAATTTATTCTTGAGGCCTGTGACAATGTGGCCGTCATGTCCACTCTGGACCCCCAACAGGCCGTGGTGCAGGTCACCATCGCACCGGGCTGTGAAACGATGGTGGACGGCATCATGAATAGCCTTGCCAGAGAGTTTGAAGTGGTTCTGGTTGACGATGCATCATCGCCCAATGCAAACCATAGCAGCTGAACAGAAGGGATCGAAATTTTCAATGACGTCAAAACTGCTCCATATCAGCACCATCGGCTGTCAGATGAACGTGTACGACACCAATCAGATTGCCGGTGTGCTGGCACCCCTGGGATATACTGGAACCGATGTCATCGAATCGGCGGACATGGTCATCGTCAACACCTGCACCATCCGTGAAAAAGCCGAGCAAAAGGCCTTCAGCTTTCTCGGACGCCTGGCCAAAATCAAAAACGCCAACCCATCGCTCATTGTGGCTGTGGGCGGTTGCGTGGCCCAACAGGAAGGGGAGGCGATTTTAAAACGCATGCCCCATGTGGACCTGGTGTTTGGGACCCATGCCATTTTCCGCCTGCCGGAGATGGTCCGGCGCATCGAATCCTCCCGGTGCCGCATCGTGGATGTGCGACTGTCTGACACCATCGAATTCGATGGCCCGGTGGCCGGTCCGTTGACCGACGGGCAGGTGTCGGCATTTGTAACCATCATGCGTGGGTGCGACAACTACTGCACCTACTGCGTTGTGCCACATGTGCGTGGACGGGAGGCCAGCCGCCATCCGGACCGTATCGTCGAAGAGATACGGATGAGGGTGGACCAAGGCGTCCGGGAAGTGACCCTGCTGGGCCAGAACGTCAACAGCTACGGAAACAAGGAGGGGCTGTGCAGCTTTGCCGAATTGTTGGCGCGGGTGGACGGTATCGACGGGCTGGGCCGGATTCGGTTCACCACCTCCCATCCCAAGGATCTTTCCGGGGACCTGATTCGCACTTTTGGCCGTCTGGAAAAGCTGTGCCACCACATCCATCTGCCGGTGCAGTCCGGTGATGATGGAACCTTAAAGCGCATGAATCGCAAGTATACCCGGAACGCCTACCTGGAGAAGGTCGCACGGCTCAGGGTGGTATGCCCCGATATCGCCATCACCTCGGATTTCATTGTGGGGTTTCCCGGTGAAACGGACCGTCAATTTCAATCCACTCTGGACCTGATCGAAACGGTCCGCTACGAAGGGCTCTTTGCTTTCATGTACTCGGATCGGCCTAACGCACCGGCCGCCGCCTTTTCCGGCAAGATTGCCGAACCGGTTAAAAAGGAGCGGCTTCAAGCATTGCTGGATCTTCAGAAAAGAATCACGTGGGAGAAGCACCAGGCCATGGTGGGCCAGACCCGGCAGGTCCTGGTGGAAGGCCCCAGTCGGGGTCTCGCATCCGATGACACTGACATCGCAGCCCCTCAGATTCGATGGGCCGGCCGCTCCTCATCCAACCACATCATCCATTTTGCCGTTCCCGACGCCCTTTTGGAAAGGAAAGAACTGTTGACAGGGTCCTTTGCGGATATCATGATAAAAGGTGCCCATGCCCACTCGTTGTGGGGACGGCTGATTCACGGACCGATGAGCGCCACACTGGAAAAAGGAGAGACGACCATTGCTGCATAAGGTAAACATTGCGGGCCTGGCCATGGATCCTGCGTCAAATACTCCCATTATTCTTTTGAAAACCGAAGAAGGGGATAAAACCCTGCCCATCTGGATCGGGCTGCTGGAGGCAACCTCCATTGCGTCGGCCCTCCAGGATATTCAGTTTGACCGGCCCATGACCCATGATCTGTTCAAGAATCTGACCCAGGTGCTCAATGTCCACATCAACCGGATCGACATTTGCGACCTGAAGGACAACACTTTTTACGCGGAGATCCATTTTGCATCGGATGAGCGTTCATTTACCATGGATGCCCGCCCCAGTGATGCCATTGCCCTGGCCCTGCGCTTCCATGCCCCCATCTTCGTGGATGAGCGGGTCATGGAAAAGTCGCGTGTGGGAAAGGAAACCGGAGAGGTGCTGGACGACAGCGAAGAGGGGATAAAGTGGGCCGAATACCTTGAGAAGCTCTCTCCCCGGGCCTTTTCGTATTCTTACCGTCAACACCGGATGTTGCTGCTGACCTCATGGTCCGGAACAATTTTTTGAAATATTAAATAGTTACCATATATTGCGGTCTTACGTAAAAAAAACACCATATGATGTTGACAACGGCCATCTGTTGGGGTACGAATAAATGTATCTGATCCATCCTTAACAATTGAAAAGCCAACCCAATTCAGGTGCCGTCCATGTGCAAGGTTCTGGTGATTGACGACGAACGGATGATCCTTAGGATTGTCGAGCAGGCCCTTCAGCGAATGAACTATTCGGTGGAAACCGCGGAAAACGGAAGAAACGGCATCGATAAGTTCGACACGGACAGTTACGATCTAGTGATCACCGACATCTGCATGCCGGAAACGGACGGAAACCGGGTCGTCGATCACATCCGGAATTCACCGCGTAGCCGCACGCCGGTCATCGGGATGTCCGGCACACCGTGGAAACTGGCAAACCATATGTTCGATCGGGTGCTGCCCAAACCGTTTCAGATCGACAGCCTCATGGAAACCGCCAAATCCCTCACATCAGCAACCTGACAGGCCCGACCTAGTAAGGGCAGGCGCCAGGGAAGCGAAACCCCCAGACACCATCAATATTTAAAACAGCCGTTTTCATAGATGAAAGAAATTCTTTTCCATCTCAGGGGTGGGGTTCATGCGGCGGACCGGGTTCATACCCATTTCCATCGGGTCAGTGGTTGTCTTTTAAAAAATAGCGGTGGTATTCAGGCTCCGACGCCATCAACCGGTCATCCGAAAATTTCTGGAGATAGTAGATCACGGTATCCATGTCGGATTCCCGGTTGAGGCCGAATCCGATAAACCCATCGAACTCTTCGATAAAGAGGTGTGAATGATCAGCCATGGTCGTTTCCTGCCGAGGCCGTTAAAGGGAAAAGATGGATAAACAATAGTTGAAAAGCCTGGTGAGGTCAACACGGACACGAACATCTGAAACATTGTGGACGGATGTTAAATGTAAGCCCCCCATAGCACCTGACCGGGAACTTCAGGTACCATGACGGTTGCTTACATGAGAGGGGCGATGCTTCCGGCTATCTAAAAACAGCGGAATTGGGGTTGATGTCACTCACCCTTTTGGTTTATAGAGGGGTAAATTCATTGGGCATTTATTAAACCCTCACAATCAGGTCAACGGACGCTGTGGAGGCACGGCAATGAAGTGGAAAGATACCGGCGGTGGCGAAGATGAAAATACCGAGAAAGGCGATCCCTACTACGAAGATGACGGCTATTCATCCTTAAAGGAGAAAGGCTTGGGGAAGACCGCAATTCTGTCGGGCAACCCGGTACGCTATCTGTACTGGGGGCTTGGAATTGCAGTTGTCGCCGGCGTCGTGCTGTTGGTGATGCTGCTTTTTTCAAACATCAACGAACCGGCCGACCTGGCGCGCATCAGCGCCCTGGAACAAAAAATCGAACGGTTGGAACAGCGGCTGAAAAAGTATGACGGGGTGGATGAAAAAGTCACCCGTATTTGGGAGCAAGCCAAGTCTTTTGAGAAGTTCAAAACCCGGTTCGATCGATCTGAAGCCTCCATGTCCCTGAGGATGGACCACCTGGCCATGAGCCTGGATGCGCTCCAAAAGAAAACCAACGAAACCCTGGAGAAGGTCGGCAAGCTGGAAAAGGCGCCCGCGCCGGCGGCTGCTCCGGCCAGTCCGCCGCCGGTCAAGAAGGCGGCGGCGACAAAGACCCACACCGTGGCTGCCGGTGACACCCTTTTCAGCATCGGCCGGCGGTACAACCTCTCGGTGGAAGAACTGAAATTCATCAACAAGTTGCCTGAAGGGGAGGTGATTCATGTGGGGCAGAGGCTAACGGTGAGTTTGCCGGGCGACTGAAAAGCAGGTGAACGGTATCCTTCAGTGATGTTAACCCGATGGAGAAACAGAGCGTTCCATGAATGACTATTTTACCCGTTTCAGCGCATCTCCCGCCAGTTTCAAAAAAAGCTTTGCCATGCTGGTTGCGGCCTGGGTCTGCCACCCGATCTTTATTTATTCGCTTTTCTTGGCTGAGGCGGCGGTTGAGGGCTCCGATAACGACATAAAGAAAATGGTGGCTGTTAGCCTTAGCCTATGTTTTCTCCATTTCATAATTAAAAAATGGGCAAGGGCACTAGTGGTGGTGGGGAATTTTTTTATTGTAATCAATGATTTTTTTTATTTTTATGTGATGCCCCACAATAAAATCTCAACAACGCTCTGCGTTGCCGTGGTATTGTTTTCGATCGTGGGTACCTACTGGCTTTTCGTGAAAGACTCCCGTGACTACTTCACCCAGGTCAACCCGAAAATAGAACCGCCGGAAACCCCTGATCCGAGCGCCGGGCCCAATCGTCCCCGTTGATATGGCTGTTTCGGCGTTGCCGATCGCTTCTACCCGTTCGAGAATATACACCGTAATATTACCTTTGCCCAGGGTTGCCGTCACCATGTACAGCCTGGCTGCCGAATGAAAACAGTCGCTGCTGAGGATAATTGGCTTGACAATGGAAGGTGGAAAGAATAACAGATCGTAATCGAGCATATGCTTTATTGGAGGGCTCATGGGAAGACCCAGAAAAGACCGACTCGTGGCATTCAACCCAAAAATCAGCTATTTCAAGCCAAGGGGCATCCCCATGGTTGACCTTGCCGAGGTGTGTATTACTGTAGATGAACGGGAATCGCTGAGACTCGCAGATCTGGATGGGTTGTCCCACGAGGAATCCGGGAAGTGTATGGGGGTTTCGCGGGCGACTTTCGGTCGGATTCTCCACAAGGCGAGGCAAACGGTCGCCGATGCACTGATTAACGGAAAGGCCATCAAGGTCGATGGCGGTAACTACAAAATGGTTGAAGAGAATCGCCAGTTCTCATGCCGGAAATGCCACAGCCAGTGGGATGAACCACTGCGTACCGGTCGGCCGGAATGCTGCCCCGCCTGCGGGCAGGACGACTTCCACCGTTTTTTGAGTGAGTAGACGGTCGAACCGGTTCGGCAATACGTTCGGTTAAGCCGCCTTTCGGAAGCACCCGCCCGGGTGCCGATATCGGGGACGGCTGTTGGAGGATTAGCCTGACTTGGAGAAGAAACATGGTACAGATTCAGAGCAATATGGAAACGGCGGCGCAGCCGGCCGACCCGCAGGCCCAAAGAGACGCTGATGTCAAAAGCGTGCTGGGCCGCATCAAGCATAAATTCATCATCATGAGCGGCAAGGGCGGGGTCGGAAAAACCAGCACCTCCGTCAATCTTTCGCTGACCCTGGCCAGTCTGGGGCACCAGGTGGGACTCATGGATGTCGACCTTCATGGCCCGGATGTGCCCAGGATGCTGGGGCTTTCCGGCATGCTGGATTTGGGACCCAACCGGAAGCTCAACCCCATGCGGTATTCAAAAAACCTGTGTGTTGTCTCTATCGAGTCCCTGACACCGACCAAAGATGACGCCATCATCTGGCGCGGTCCGGTGAAGTACTCCGCCATTCAGCAGTTTATCGGGGACGTGGGATGGGGAGACCTGGATTTTCTGCTCATCGACTCCCCTCCCGGAACCGGTGATGAACCGCTGACCGTCGCCCAGACCATTCCCGATGCCAAAGCCATCATCGTTACCACCCCCCAGGAAGTGTCCCTGGCGGATGTCAGAAAATCCATCAACTTCTGCAAAGTCGTTAAGATGGATATTTTCGGGCTGATTGAAAATATGAGCGGGTTTGCCTGCCCCCACTGCCAGTCGGTCATCGACCTCTTCGGCTCCGGCGGCGGAGAAAAGACCGCTGTTGCTGCCAGCATTCCCTTTCTGGGGAAAATTCCTTTCGACCAGAAAATGGTGGAATGCGGAGATGCCGGCGTCTCCTATCAGCAGCAGCACAAGGATTCACCGGTCTCTGAAGCGTTCAGGGCTGTGGCTCAGGAAATGGCACGGCTGCTCCGTTCAGGGTTGTTTTTTCTTTGATCTTGCTTGTAGGCCAGCAAGTACTTGATGAAACCACGTATGGTAGCGCGGGTGCGCCCGGTATGATCATAACCATCCTGAAACTCAGCTTTCGTTATGTACTGTTGATCTATTCTCATGCCCTCTCCATTATGGGTTGAACCTTTGAACTCAGAACCTCTGAACCCGTGAACAGTTACGCCACGGATGGTGCTGGTTCAGGCCAATTGCCGTTTGTATGCGAGTCAATCCATTCCCCTCCCTTTGCTGCCCATATCGAGTGTCCGGGTTTATGGTTGTCAAGTCTGTGTAATGATGCGGCCAAGGCCGCCTGTAAACGCTGATAATGGCAGCACACCGGTTTGCCGCTGCCAACTCTTGGATTGTATAACATCCCTGAATAAAATGATATCACAGTCAGCAGGAAGTTGACATTAACGGGTGTTGATGGTTTAATCGTCTTCACCGGCGGTCCGCGATTGGCGGTAGCGGGCTGCTAACAAAGCGCATTCCCATGCTATCCAGGACCCTATACGTTTCTCCAAAGGGATGACCCGATGAAAACAGGCACTCTTCGTTTTCTCTCCGCTATGCCTCATTTCTCATTTCTCACCAAAGATGAGAAAGACCTGATTGTGTCAAGGTCAACCATCATTCGTCTGCCCAAAGGACACCCGGTTTCCGTCCAGGGAAAGACGCTAATCCAGAATGTGCTGATCATCATGAAAGGCCAGCTGTCCATTTATCAGGAGGGTAATGGGCAAAAAGAGCTGACCGGATACATTAAAAAAGGCGAGGTGTTCGGTGGTATAACGGTGATGCTCAACGCCGGCATTTCCCTTCGGACGACGAAAACAGATACAGATGTGGACGCCATTTCCATTCCCGATTCCGTCATTATGGAGATATGCGCCAAGAACAAGGCCTTTCATGAATATTTCCTGGTGAATTACAGCCAGAACATGTTTGATAAGTCGTTGGATGCCATTGCCAGAGTGGGCCAGGCACGGCTCTTTCTATCCGGTATAGACCCCTTTACCTTCCTTCCCGAAGAGGAAATCGAAAATGCTGCCAAATCGCTCTCCCGTTTTTCTTACCCGAAAGGAACGGTCCTGTTTGTTCAGGGAAAGACCCGGGTCGGCTATCTGTACATTCTTCAGAAAGGTGCTGCAGAGCGGTACCATGAAGAAAACGGGGAAAAAAAGATACCAGAAATTTTGTCAGAAGGGGATATTTTCGGCGGCATCTCCATGCTCTTGAATGACGGGCTGTCTGTACGTACCATGGAGGTGGTTGAAGATTCCACCTTCTGTGTACTGCCCAAGCAGGAATTTTTAAAACTCTGTGAAAAACACAGTGCCTTTTCCGATTTTTTTTCCGACACCTTCGGAAAACGGATGCTCAGTCGGTCCTATGCGGCGATTATTGCAAAAACCCTTCAGCCCAAAGAGGACAGCCTTCAGTTGTTCAATCAGCCGCTGTCCCAGATATATTCACGGAATCCGGTATTCTGCGATGCCGATGTATCCATTCAGGATGCCGCCAGTGCCATGGCGCGCCAACAGAGCAGTTATGCATTCATCCGTTCGAAAGATCCGGAGCAGATGGGTATCGTAACCGAAAAAGATTTTGCCCGCAAGGTGATTGCGCACGGATACCCCACCGACAGGCCGGTGGCAAGCATCATGTCGGCGCCGCTTCGAACGATTTCAGAAAAAGCCCTGGTGTTCGAGGCCATGATGGCCATGATGGAGGAGGACTTTCAGCATGTGGGTGTCGTGGATGCGAACGAAACCATCATCGGCATGCTGTCCAACAAAGATATTCTGGCATATCAGGGGCAGTCTCCCCTGTTCTTGCTCCGCAAGATCCAGATCGCGCCCACCATGGATAAGATCATCGAAAAGCATAACCGATTGGCCCCAATGGTGCGGAGCCTGATCCACAACGGCGCTACAGCCCAAAATATAACCCGGTTTATCACGGCGGTTTCCGACACGATTTTAAACAAGCTCATGTCCATGACCCTGGATGAAATGGGCCCGCCACCGGTGCACTTCGTGTTCATGATCATGGGCAGTGAAGGCCGCCGAAGCGGTGGGGCGCTATTTTCGAAAATTTGGTGACATTGCCTGCACCTTGCTGAACCAGGCCGGCTACGATTTTTGTACCGGTGATGTCATGGCCAAAAATCCACAGTGGTGTCAGCCCCTGACCCAGTGGAAGACCTACTTCAGCGACTGGATTCACGCCGCCGAAGCCGAGGACCTCCTGCAGGCCAGCATCTTTTTCGATTTCCGCCACGGGTATGGAGAAGAATCGTTGATTGCCGAATTGCGACAGCATCTGTTCGCCTCCCTTGACGGATGGTCCGGCTTTTTTCGGCACATGACTGAAAATGCACTCAATTTCAAGCCGCCCCTCGGTTTTTTCCGCAATTTTGTCGTGGAGTCCAAAGGCCGGCATCGCAATGCATTCGACATCAAGAGTGCCATGACTCCCATTGTTGATTTTGCGCGGGTGTATGCCCTTAAAAACGGCATCGAAGAGACCAATACGCTGGAACGACTTGATCAACTCAGGATCAAGAAGATCATTTCTCTCCAGGAATATGAAGAGCTGGAAAAAGCTTACAGTTTTCTCATGCAGCTGCGGTTTGTGCGGCAGATCACCGCGGTCATGGACGATAATATCAAGCCGGACAACTATATCAATCCCAAAAAACTTACCCACATCGAACAGACCATGCTGAAGGAGATCTTCAAACGGGTGGAGAAATTTCAAGCCAAGATGAATTTTGAATATATCGGTATCGCCTGACCGGTGACGCCGGTTCGGCGATATCAGCAGACCGGGGATGACATGGCACCAGGAAAGACGATGAGTCGAGATGAACTGTTGAAGCGGATTCAAACCCTCGCGGAGGAGAACCGGCAGCTTGCCCGGTTGCCGGCCAAGCGACAGGAGGATTTCAATGCTCTGACCAAGCTGATCCGGCGCATTGCCGACAATGCTCCGGATATGATCTGGGCCAAGGATATGGATAACCGCTACCTGTTTGCCAACCGTGCCCTGTGCAACCGGCTGCTCATGTGCAAAAGTCCCGAGGCGGTGGTTGGTAAAAATGACGTCTACTTTGCCGAACTGGAGCGGGCAAACGACCAGCGCCACACCTTCGGCGAAGTGTGTGAAAATTCAGACGAGATCGTAAAAGCAAAGAAAAAAGCCATGCGGTTTATGGAAGACGGGCTGGTTCGTGGCCAGTATCTGGTTCTGGATGTCCATAAGGCGCCGCTTTTGGATGAAGCTGGGAATATGATCGGCACCGTCGGCTGCGGCCGGGACATCACCCGCGAGCGGCAGATCCAGAAAGACCTGGAAGAGAGCCGTGCCAGCCAGCAGTTACTCATGGAGACCGCCTCGGATTTTTCCGTTTTCCGGCTTCACGTGAATCCGGTCCGTCCCAGGGGGCTGAAGGTGATCTTTGTCAGTCCCTCGGCAAAAGATATCGCCGGTATCACGCAGCCACAGCAGTTGGATCAATGGTTCCAGGTTCATCCAGATGACCGTAAGGCCCTGCGTTACGCCTACGTCAAGGGATACACGGACTTCAAATTCGATCATCGATTCAGGATTTTTCATTCCGTCCTGGCCCAATGGCGTTGGATGCATGTCATCGCCACTTGTGTCAAAGGGCCGCAGGACAGCTACGTCAATGGCATCATGTTCGACATTACCGACCAGATGAAAAGCAATGAATCGCTGGCGGCCAAAGGCCGTGAACTGGAGACCCGAACCGACAACCTTTCTGAAGTGAACACGGCGCTAAAGGTGTTGTTGAAAAAGCGTGACGAAGATCGCAAGGCCCTGGAGGAAAAGGTCCTGTACAACGTCAAATCCCTGATCCGCCCCTATTTGAACAAAATGAAGCGCAGTGGGTTGGACACCAAGCAAAAAGCCTATCTCGAGATACTAGAATCCAACCTCAACGAGATCGTTTCGCCGCTGAGTCGCAAGCTCTCCTTCGATTACCTGGGATTCACCCCAACCGAGATCAAGGTGGCCACCATGGTCAAGCAAGGGAAAAAGGCCAAGGAGATCGCACGCCTGCTAGGCATTTCCACCCGTACGGTCGAAGGGTATCGCTACGCCATTCGCGACCGGCTCGGCATCAAGGGGAAAAAGATGAACCTGCATACCTACCTGCTCTCCATCCGGTAAGCCCGAGGTCAGATGTCGGAGATCAGATGTCAGAGGACAGAGGACTGAGGTCGGAAGACGGAGGGCTGAAGACGGAAGACAGCGCCGCCACGTCGGACGACGGGGTTTGGTCGGAAATGAAACCATATTCCCGGAACGCTGGGCTGTGGTCTTGATTTAAAAATTGAACATCGAACGTTGAACGTTGAACATCGAATGATGAGGTCGCTACGCTCCACCGATTTATGAAGCGGTATTCAGTCCTCCGACATCAGTCCTCCGACCTCTGATCCACCTACACAAGCATATTGAGGTACCAGGAAATGAGGGTATCACCGAAAAAAAGATAGATGATCGCGCCCATGGCCAGAAAGGGGCCGAAGGGAATAGCCAGTTTCATGCCTTTTCCGGATTGGATCATGGCCAGCATACCGACTATCGTACCGATGGCCGAAGCGGCGAACAGGGTGAACAGAATGCCTTTCCAACCGATCATGGCGCCGATCATGGCCAGCAGTTTGATATCCCCTCCACCCATTCCCTCCCTGCCTGTCATCAACTGGTAAACCCACGCCACGGTGAAAAGGCTTCCGCCGCCCGCCAGAATACCGATGGCGCTGGCTTGCCAGGTGACGGTGGGTACGGCAAGAGCGGCAAGAAAGAAGAGCGGGATCCCGGGCAGTGAAATCGTGTCTGGAATGATCCGGTGGTCCAGATCGATAAAGGCCACCGCGATCAGGGTCGCGATGAAGGCGAAGACCACTATCCCGTGGAGCGTGGGGCCGAACGACATGGTGCAGGCCAGGGCGAAGAGCCCGCCCAATAGTTCCACAAATGGGTAGCGGATGGCGATGGGTGCCCTGCAGTTGCGGCATTTTCCCATGAGCAGCAGATAGCTGAGGATGGGGATGTTGTCGTAAAAAGGAATCATCGTTTTGCAGCGGGGGCAGCTCGAGCCCGGATGAACGATGGACAAGGAGGCCGGTATGCGGTAGATGCAGACGTTTAAAAAACTGCCGATGCAGGTGCCGAAGATAAAAGTCAGAATGTTTAGGGGCAGGGATATCGTCATGTCAGTCCGGTTTTTTAGGTGGCGAAGCGGGAACTGGTCGTGCTGCTGAATCGATTGGTCTCCTTGGCAAGGGGTCTGTGTTGACCCCACCGACCAAAGCCAACTGAAGCTTCTTAAAAGAACCCGTGTACCATTGTCAAAGAAAAATTATGTCTTAGTATAAAAGACTTGTTATTGTACGATCCATTTGTATCGGAAACGGATGATTTTCAGCATTGATATCTCCAGGAGTCATGATGGGCGAAACAGATAAGGATGATCTGATCAGCATCATTGAAGAGGACGATCCGGAAGCGACTATTCCGACGATTCTTCCCATGATGCCGGTGCGGGATGTGGTGATCTTTACCGATATGCTGCTTCCGCTGTTTGTGGGACGTGAAAAGTCGGTAAATGCCATCGAAGAGTCGATTTCAAAGGATCGGTATCTTTTCGTTGCCACCCAGATGGACCCGGGTATTGAAAATCCCAAAACCGAAGAGATCTACCAGATTGGAACGGTCAGCCGGATTCTTAGAATGCTCAAGCTGCCCGACGGCCGCGTCAAGGCACTGGTCCAGGGAATCGCCAAAGCCAGAATTGTTAAATATGTGCGCAAGCGATCCGTGTTCCGGGTGAAAATCGACATCATCGAGGAGCCGGAATATTCCGCTGTCGATCTGGAAACCGAGGCGCTGATGCGCAACGTGCGGGAATATTCCGAGAAGATTCTCACCTTGCGGGGCGAGTACACCAGCGAAGTGGGATCCATTCTCACCAGTATCGAGGATCCCGGACGGCTGGCGGACCTGGTGGCCTCCAACCTCCGATTGAAGATTGACGAATCCCAGGCCATCATCGAAGTGATCGATCCTTTCGAACGCTTGAAAAAGGTCAACGACCTGCTGTTTCGCGAAGTGGAATTGTCTGCCATGCAGGCCAAGATCCAGTCCGAGGTGAAAGACGAGATCTCAAAGAACCAGAAAGATTATTTTTTGAGGGAGCAGGTCAGGGCCATCCATAAGGAGTTGGGGGAACTGGACGATCGTTCCCAGGAGATCGAGGAGTATAAAAAGAAGATCAAACGGGCCCGGATGAGCCAGGAGGCCAAAGCGGAAGCGGATAAGCAGCTTCGCCGGCTGGAGCAGATGCATCCCGATTCAGCAGAGTCATCGGTGGTTCGGACCTATCTGGACTGGATGGTGGAACTGCCTTGGAGCAAGTCCACGACCAATGTCATCGACATCAAAAAGGCCAAATCGGTACTGGATCAGGATCACTACGGTTTGGACAGGATCAAGGACCGCATTCTGGAGTACCTTAGCGTTCGTAAGCTCAACCCCAACACCAAGGGCCCCATCCTCTGCTTCGTGGGTCCTCCGGGGGTAGGTAAAACGTCACTGGGACGGGCCATCGCCAACGCCATGAAACGAAAATTCGTCCGCATTTCATTGGGGGGGATACGGGATGAAGCGGAGATCCGCGGTCATCGCCGCACCTACATCGGTGCGCTGCCCGGGCGAATCATCCAGGGGTTGAAACAGGCCGGCTCCAATAACCCGGTGTTCATGATGGACGAAATCGACAAGCTGGGTGCTGACTTTCGGGGCGACCCCTCTTCGGCGCTCCTGGAAGCGCTGGATCCGGAGCAGAATGCTGAATTCAGCGATCACTACCTCAACCTCAACTTCGACCTGTCCAAAGTCATGTTTATCCTGACCGCCAACCTCACGGACACCATTCCGTCTGCGCTTTTAGACCGTATGGAGGTGATCAACCTGTCCGGCTATACCGAGGGCGAGAAGAACATCATTGCAAAAAACCACCTGATTCCCCGTCAGGTCAAGGAAAACGGCATCAAGCCCCGCCAGATCAGGTTCAGTGACGGAGCCCTCGTTCAGGTCATTAATGAGTACACCTCAGAGGCGGGTTTGCGAAACCTTGAACGAGAGCTGGGGACCCTTTGTCGCAAAGTGGCACGACGAATTGCCGAAGGGGATAAAGGCCCGTTTCAGGTGACCCGCCACTCCTTGGGAAAATATCTGGGACCGCCCAAATATTATCCGGAGCTGGACAAGGAGCACAGTCAGGTGGGACTTTCCACCGGCCTGGCATGGACCCAGGTCGGCGGCGAAGTGCTGTACGTAGAGGCCTCGCTGATCAACGGGAAGGGGGAGATGATTCTCACCGGCCAGTTGGGTGAGGTCATGCAGGAGTCGGCCCGTGCAGCCCTGAGCTACGCCAGGGCCAATATTGCCCTGTTTAATGTGAAGGATGAGATTTTCGACAATCGAGACATCCACATCCATGTGCCGGCCGGTGCCATCCCCAAAGACGGCCCCTCTGCAGGCATCGCCATGGCCACGGCCCTGATTTCGGCGTTGACCGAACGACCGGTCAACAAGGATGTGGCCATGACCGGCGAGATTACCCTGCGGGGGCGGGTGCTGCCCATCGGGGGCTTGAAGGAAAAGGCGCTGGGGGCCCTTCGCGCGGGCATCAACACAGTGATCATTCCGGAAAAGAACAAAAAGGATCTCGTGGAGATCCCCAAGAACGTCAAGCGAAAACTCAAGTTCGTTCCCGTCCGGAACATGGACGAGGTGCTGGAGATCGCCCTGGAGCCCGCCCCGGTAAAAAAGGCCTCGAGGGCGAAAAAAAAGACGGCAGGCAACCGCCGATCATGATTCTTCTTGCCGTCGATACATCCACCACCACTTGCAGCGTGGCCCTGTTCAATGGCGACCGCCTGCTTGCGGAAGAGGTTTATACGGCAGGCAAAACCCACTCCCGCCACCTTTTGTCGATCATCCACAGGATCCTTAAGGGGAGTGGATGCGAGCCTGCGAATATAGGCGGTATTGCGCTGGCGTTTCCGTTGTCCCTGCTGGATTGCCCCGTGGTTGCCATGATCGATGCGCGGCGGGGAGAGGTGTACCATGCCCGATATCACAGTGGCATCGGTGCGCCCGAACCGGCAACACCGGTATCGGTGTGCGCACCTGAAACGGCCGCAGCGGCGCTGCCTGAAGATGCCATTCTGGTTGGCTCCGGTGCCGTTCTTTACCGAGAGGTGTTTGAATCCCGATGCCCGGGCATCCGGTTTGCCGATTCGACTCAGCATGTGATCCGGGCCGCGTCGGTGGGCATGCTGGCCATGACGCGGTTCAGCCAACAAAATAGTGATTCCATTGATGCTCTGATCCCTGAATATATCCGCAAGGCCGAGGCCCAGATTCAGATGCCCGTGGGCCATGGAGCGCTATGAAATCGCATGTCGGGTAGCTGTTGACATGGGTGCCGGCATTGGATATAGATAACCCTCTAAAAGAGTTGAAAAATGCCTTTAACCGGCATTGATTGACGCCGGGGAGAATGAGATGACACAATTGAACTGGTCCGATCCGACCAGTCAGACCGCATTTCCAGTGGCAAAGGCCGGATATCCATTTATATTCGCATCCGCTTTTGCCACAGCTGTTTTTGCGCTGCTTGGCGTTGGATTTCTGGCGGTACTGGGACTTTTCGCCACGGGTTTCATCTGCTATTTTTTCAGGGACCCGGATCGACTGGTCCCGACCGGCGAGGGGATTGTCGTCTCACCGGCCGACGGCAAGGTGATCAAAGTGGAACCGGTGGATCAGACGTCCTACTTTGAAGGCACCTGCACCCGGATCAGCGTTTTCATGTCCGTTTTCAACGTCCATGTCAACCGGGTACCCCACGAGGGGACAATCCGACAGGTGACCTACCACCCGGGGAAATTTTTTTCCGCCAACCTGGACAAGGCGTCAAAGGACAATGAACACAATGCCCTGCTGTTGGAAAGCCCTGCAGGAAAGCAGGTGGGTTTCGTCCAGATTGCCGGCCTGGTGGCCCGTCGTATCATCTGTGCGGTTCAACCCGGTGATGTCCTGAAACGGGGACAGCGGTTTGGCATGATCTGTTTCGGCAGCAGCATTATCGGTAGATGGTAGGGAAATGGGCAACCTTCATATGCAAAGCGAACGACTGCGATTCGGCAAAACCACATGCCGGTTCCGGACAAAGAAAACGTGTTAGAGGAAAACGAGCTCGTTAAACCATCACTGTAGTTTGAATCAAGAACCACCCGATTCCCCAATGGCCTGTGCCGTGGGGATCTGTTTTTCTGTCACCGGGCTAAGAGCCGCGGCCCTAAAAAGAAAATTGAAACCGAAAATCGTTGAGGAGTCGCCAATTGGAAAGAATACCCATGACCAGAGAAGGGTACCAGGTGTTGAAAAAAGAGCTGGAGCACCTTAAATCCGTCGAACGTCCCCGTGTCATCCGGGCCATTGAAGAGGCACGTTCCCATGGCGATCTCAGTGAAAATGCCGAATATGATGCAGCCAAAGAGCGTCAGGCCTTTATCGAAGGTCGGCTCAGCGACCTGGGATACAAACTGGGAAACGCTGAGATCATCGACGTGGACAACCTGCCCAAGGATCGGGCTGTCTTTGCCTGCACGGTGGTGCTTGAAAATGTTGATTCCGGCGAGGGTGTGGAATACCAACTGGTTGGCCCCGAGGAATCCAACATTGAAAAGGGCCGCATTTCGGTCACCTCACCACTGGGAAAGGCCATCATCGGGAAAAAGCCCGGAGAAGAGATTGTGCTCAACGCACCGGGCGGAAAAAGACTCTACGAACTGGTGGACATATTGTAAACAGGAGGAATCTCGTGGCACGAATTACCGTTGAAGATTGTCTGGAAAAAGTACCGAACCGCTTCAAGTTGGTTCATATGACTGCCAAACGGGTACGGCAGATCCGTGAAGGCTCTGAATACCTGGTCAGCTCTCCGAAAAACGAGGACATTGTCGTCGCCCTTCGGGAGATTGCCGCCGGAAAGGTTGTGGAAAAGACCGACGTCGAGCAATAGTCAGTCAAACCGGAAGAGTCCGCGTTGCCCCGGTACAACTACACATACAAAGCGCTGAACAGCCTGGTTGGAAAAGCCATCCACCGCTACGACATGATCGAAAACGGTGACCGCATCGCTGTGGGACTGTCCGGCGGCAAGGACAGCCTGACGCTGCTGTGGGCACTGGCCGAACGGCGAAAGCGGGTACCGGTGCATTACGACCTGTGTCCCATTTATGTGGATCCCGGTTTTGATGGGGGGAGGGGCGAGGCACTGGCCGATACCTGCCGAGACCTGGGATTTTTCCTCACGGTCGATCGAACCGATCACGGCATTGTCGCCCACAGCGCAGCGAATCGGGAAAACCCCTGTTTTCTCTGTGCTCGGCTCCGGCGCAAACGACTGTTCGAAATTGCCGATGCCCTGGGCTGTGCCAAGCTGGCATTGGGGCATAACAAAGACGACATCATTGAAACCCTCTTTATCAATATTTGCTATGCCGGGGAGATCAGCACCATGGTGCCGCAACAGGAATTTTTCAACGGCCGGTTTACCATAATCCGGCCGCTGGCGATGGTCGAAGAAAAAAATATTCGCCGCTTTGCCAAGGCGAGGCAGTTTCCCGAATACAACAATCCGTGCCCCTCGGCCGGGATCACCAAACGCTCGGAAATCAAAACGATGCTGGAAGGGCTTTACCGAACCAACCGCAAGATCAAAGGCAATATCTACCGGGCCATGAGTCACGTGAAGATGGAGTACCTGTTGAAATAGCCACCGTCAGGTAGTCAAATCATGAAAGATGTACAAAATGAGCGGGATCACCGGAACATCCCCATCGACAAGGTAGGCATTAAAAACCTGCGCTACCCTATCCGCGTCAAAGACCGCCGCGATGGCTCCCAGAGCACCATTGCCTCCATCAACATGTACGTGGACCTGCCCCAGGAGTACAAGGGAACCCACATGAGCCGGTTCGTTGAAATGCTTCATTTGCTGAAACCGGAGATCTCGCTGAAAAAATTTTCGGTGCTGCTGGAGGCTATGAAAAAGATTCTGGTCGCCGCCTCGGCCCATATTGAAGTGAGCTTCCCTTATTTTATCGAAAAGCAGGCACCGGTGAGCAACGCCCCGGGTTTGATGGACTACAACTGCCGGATCATCGGCTCCAGCAATTCCCGCAACGAAATCGATCTGGTTTCGGAAGTCAATGTTCCCATCACCTCCGTATGCCCCTGTTCCAAGGAGATCTCAGACTTCGGTGCCCATAACCAGCGTGGCAGTGTCCAGCTCCAGACGCGCTTTAAAAAATTCATCTGGCTGGAGGACATGATCGAACTGGTCGAATCCTGTGCTTCCTGCGATGTCTTTTCGGTGCTGAAACGTGTTGATGAGAAGAGTGTGACGGAACAGGGCTTTTCCAATCCGAAATTCGTGGAGGATGTGGTCCGGGATATTTCAGAACGGCTCAATGCCGACGGCAACATCACCTGGTTCTCCGTCAGTGCTGAGAACTTCGAATCCATTCATAATCACAGCGCCTACGCTCACGTCACTCAGGGAGTCGTGCCGGCCAGCTGAGGAAGCTCACAGCTGAAAGCTGATAGCTCATAGAAAAGCCCAAAGATCCGACTTCTGTCTTCCGACATCAGACCTCCGTCCTCAGTCATCCGACAACCTATCTGACGCTGGTCTCGATTTTCAGGTTGTATTTGTCAATCTTGGCGTGGAGGGTAGGCCTGGACATGCCAAGCAGTTTGGCGGCCTGGGATCGGTTTCCACCGGTGAGATTCAGCCAGGCTGCGAATCCAGGCACGGATATTGTCGTCGCAGGCGTTTTCGTTCAGATGGTGGCTTTTGGCATCACCACCGGTTGCGTGGGTGATGTCCGCCAGGCTCAATGGAGCGCCCCGGTTGAAGATCAGCGCTTTCTGAAGGGTGTTGGACAGTTCCCGAATGTTTCCCGGCCAGGGGCTGGAGACCAGCATGGACAGGGTTTCCCGGGAGATCCCCGGGTTCTCGATGCCCAGTTCCGCGGAGAAGCGGGTGAGAAAATAGTCGGCCAGCAGGGGGACGTCGCCGGTGCGGTCCCGAAGGGACGGCAACCAGATGGTGATCACCTTGAGCCGGTAGTAAAGATCCTCCCGGAACTGGCCACTGGCAATCAGGTGCTCCAGATCCCGGTTGGTGGCAGCGACAATCCTCACATCCACCGGGATCGTTTCACGGCCCCCCAGCCGTTCGATGCTTTTTTCCTGGAGCAGCCGCAGCATTTTTGCCTGCAGGTTCAACGGCATGTCGCCGATTTCGTCCAGTAAGACCGTGCCGCCACTGGCCTGTTCGATTTTGCCTACCCGGCGGTGGTTGGCGCCGGTAAATGCGCCTTTTTCATAGCCGAACAGTTCACTTTCCAGCAGGGTGTCGGGAATGGCCACACAGTTAATCACCAGAAACGGTTTTTCCGATCGCGTGCTGTGCTGGTATATGGCTCGGGCTGCCAGTTCCTTGCCGGAACCGGATTCGCCGCGGATCAGCACGGTGGCGTCCGTGGCCGACACCCGGCCGATGGCTTTATACACCTCCTGCATGGGCGGGCTTTTACCGATGATGGCCTCTCCATGAGTCTTGTCCGGCGACACGTCCATGTCCACCGGTGAGCGCATGAAACGACCGGCCTCCAGTGCCTGACGGATGGTGGAGAGCATCTGCGGAATATCAAAGGGTTTGGTCACATAATCGAAGGCGCCCATCTTGGTGGCCTCGATGGCTGTATCCGTGGTGCCATAAGCGGTCATGATAATTACCGGCAACTTTTGCTCGAACTGGTGGATCTGCCTGAAGGTTTCCAGCCCGTTCATTCCCGGAAGACGCAAATCAAGTATAACCAGATCGGGCACCGATTCCTTGATCATCCGGATGCCGGCTTCGCCGGACGCGGCGGTGCGGATATGGTAGCCCTCTTCCTTTAACAGCCGCTCGAAACTGATTCGAAGTTGATCATCATCATCAATAATCAGTATGGTGTTCACCGGTTTCCTCCTTTAGCGAGGCCCTTAAGCGGAAGGACAATGGAAAAGGTTGTCCCTCGGCCTTCCACCGACGTTACATCGACGCTTCCTCCGTGCTCCCGGATGATCCTGGAAACAATGCTCAACCCTAAGCCCGTCCCCTCTTCTTTGGTGGTGAAAAATGGATCGAAGATTTTTTTTACATAGGCGGCAGAGATGCCGGGACCGTTGTCGGTAATACGGATCACTGCCTGTTTCCGGTCAAGTGTGTTGCCGAGCATGGTTTCATAGATGTCTATGGTGCCGCCGCCGGTCATGGATTCACAGGCGTTGATAATCAGGTTCACCAACACCTCCTTGAACTGATCCGGATCCGCATCGACGGCAGGAAGGATTTTCTTGCGGTGGACCGTGGCCTTGACATGATAGGACTCAAGGCGGTAGCAGAGGAGCTGGATGGCGGTATCCACTACAGTGGAAGGGCTCAAGGGTTGCATTTTAAGTTTGGGTGGCCGGGAAAATTCTAGGAAATTCTGGACGACGGTGTCGATATGGCGGATCTCTTCGGAGATCACGTCAAAGTCTTCCTTCTGGGAGCCGGAGATATTCAAAGAACGACTCAGGGAGAACAGGCGCATCTTGACCGAGGTGAAGGGATTACGCACACTATGGGCCATGCCCGCCGCCAGTTTACCCACCAGGGCCAGTTTTTCTGCCTGCAGCAGGTTCTCCCGGCTTTTTTCCAGTTCCACCTGGGTATGGCCCACATCTTCGATGAGGCCGCGGACGCTCTGTCTCAGGATCTTGACATCGTTGCCGGAAAACTCGATTTTTTCATGGCGGCTGGCTTCCATGATCAGGGCGCGAACGGGATTGAGAATCTGGTAGACCAGCAGGTAGGCGAGCAGCAAAAGCAGCAGGATATGGGTGACGATGACCGCCATGGCCATGTCCCGCAGCCGCGCCGCTTGGATCAGGGCATCCTCCTTGGCCGTAGTAATGGCGCGGGTATGCTCCTGCTTGTAATCTTCGCACATCTGGAGGATGGAGAAGAAACGGCTGCGGACCGCTTCGTTCAGCTTGGAGCCGAATTGCACGTTTCCGAGTTCGTAATGGTCGATCACCTTGTTTTTCTCGCGAATATAGTGGTTATATTCTTCGGCGATTCGATCGATGGCTTTTTTTTGGTCCGACGTTTGGGCCAGTGCCCGGGCCTGGCCCAGTTGTTCGCTGAACATGCGCCGATATTTATCGAGCTGATCGAGCCAGTTTAGATTACCGTCCAGAAAGTAATAGGAGACGTATCCTTTCTGGTTGACTAGGGCGATTTCAAGGGATTCGGCACTTCGAAAGGCCACCAGATTTTCGTCAGTGATGGTGGTCAGCACCCCTTCGATGCTGTAGGAATACCAGACCATGACCGCCGCACCGGATAGGGTAACCAGGAAAATGGCGGCCATGTGAATATAAATTCGGTTTTTCAGGCTGATGCGGGACCACATGAGCGTTCCTTTCACCCGGTTGGCGCCAAAGGTTCGGCCAGGAGGGTGTCGATCTGCTTCAGAATCTGTCCCCGATAGCGATCTACCATGGTGGGATTGGCCATGATCATGTCCAGCTGACGCGTGTGGATGGTCAGGTAACCAAGGATTTTCAGCTTTTGAATCATCGTTTCGGTATCGTACTGCTCGATTCTGGCCCTGAGGGAATCTTTGGTTATCTCGGTCCGGAAACCCTGGGTGTCAAGGATCTCTTCCACGAACCGCACCCGCTTCAACCGCCGGTTGAAATCCGCCGCCCCGCCTTTGAACTGGAAGCTGACGTAGTTTTCCGTGGTTCGATCGCCCACCAGGGCTTCGGTGATGCAAAAATGGAATCCGAGCCTGGACTGGAGGCTGCAGTAGTCCTTCGATAGCATAAAATAATTGCGGTTGGCCATGGTGGTTCGCACCGTGGGAAGCAGGGCCTGGTTCTGGGTGGCCTGGAACATGACTGAAACGAAGCCTTTGCCGTCCACCGGCGGCGGACCCTCCCACGGAAAGGCGGTAATTCCTGCCCACAGGGCCAGCATGGGGATGGATGCCACATTGTCGATATCCACAAAACGATCGCCGACCACATCCGCCTTAAAGCCATCATCCAGGTTCAGCACCCACCACTGCATGGGAATCTGCGCCCGTAGCTGCTTTGAAGAGCGTTCGGGGAAATGGTGAGCTTTGCCGAATCGGAACATTTCATGAACGCTTTTCTCGTGACAAAACCGGGTGATGTCGTGAAGGGTCTGGCAATTGGAGGCCTTGAAGGACGGGCTGTCCGGATCCAGCAGATTCAGGGGGGTAATCAGGCTCGCGGCATCGGAGAGAATTTTGTAAATCGGGGTATCCTTCATCAAGGCTCTCGGCACCTGCCCATCGGTCCTGTCCATCAAATCCTGGATCCGTCCCGGATAGATTCGGCAGGCATCGGCGTCAACCGTGACTAATTCTTGATCGGCCAGGTGCGCCACGACATCGGCAGCGCCAAACAGCGCCGGCAACTTGAATTCTCTGGCCACATTGGCCAGGTGCCCGGTGATGCTGCCTTTTTCGCTGATCACTGCCGATGCCCGGGGCAGCAGCGCCGCCCAGCGCGCCAGGGCGCGGTCGGTGACCAGCACCGCCCCGGTGGGAAATTGGAGGGCATCCACATCTTTCATCACTAGGTAAACCGGTCCTGCGGCCACGCCGGGAGAGGCGGTAATACCGCCCTGGAACAGTACCGGCGGCAGATCGTCATGATTGACAGGAGCGGGCAAGCGGACCGGGACATCGGCGATGACCTGCAGGGGGCGGCATTGCAAAAGGATGATTTCGCCGGACTGATCGATGGCCCATTCGATGTCCTGGGGGCGGCCATAGTAATCTTCTATTTTAACGGCCAGGGCGGCCAGATCAAGCGCCTGCTGGTCCGTGAGTGAGGCGGTGGTCATCTCCGAACCGGTGTCGTCCAGTCGACACACCCCTTCTTCCGGGTCACAGATGTATTTTTTCTCTTTGACGGCGATTTCCCGGTGCGTCACCGAAAGGGCAGGGAGCTTTGCCACCTGAAAGAGGTCCGTGGCCGTGGTGCCGTCCACCACCGCCTTGGGCAGTCCCCAGGCCGAATTGATTACCACCGACCGGTCCCGGATATTCATGGGGTTGGCGGAATAGAGCACCCCGCCGCAGACGGCATCCACCATCTGAATTACACCCACGCACATCTCCGTCTCTTCGTCAGAAATACCCCGGTTGAACCGGTAGGCCATTACTGCCGGGGAGTAGGCGGCCGCCACGATCTGTTTGTAGGTTTCGATCAGATGATTTTTGGAAATGTTAAGCGCGCTGTGATAGAGGCCGGCAAAGGAGGTTCCCTCCCGGTCTTCGTTCAGGGCGCTGCTGCGCACGGCCAGTTGAACGTCTTTCTGTTGGCGCGCCGCCAGTTCACGGCATGCCCCCGTAATGGCCGCTTCAAGATCATGGGGAAGCGGCGCATTCTGGATCAATTGCCGGATGTCGGCGCTGATGGTGTAGAGTCGATGGTGGCCCCCCTCCTCTGCGCTCTGGATACGCCGTTGAATTTCCACCTTCAGGTCGTCGTGATCTAGAAAATGGCGGAATGCACTGGCGGTGACCACAAAGCCGTCCGGCACCTTCAGGTGGAGCCGGTTGGCCATTTCACCGATATTGGCCATTTTCATGCCCGCCTGATCCGCATGGGATTTGTCCAAGGCAGAAACATGAAGAATATAGTTTCCGGCCGTTACCGTTGTGCGGTCGGGATTCACCAACGATTCCAGGGACAACCGGGTGGATTCCAAACGTGATGACAGGGCCTTGTATTTGCCGGGGGCCAGGGCATCCATGTGTTTGACAATCTGGTAGACCCGGGTGTAAGCCCCCATGGTGCGCGAGCGGATGAACTTCATACCAAAGGGGAAAGTACCCTCCATGGCCTTTTCCACCTCGCTCATGATTTCAAGGGCCTGATTGTTGGCATTCAACAGCAGCTTGAACTGATGGTAGCGTGACTGGAATTCAAGCCGAAGGGCCCGGGCCTCTTCTTCGTCAATTTGTGGTCAATCTCTGCGTTATGCTCAATCTGTTTTATATAAAGATCGGGTTTATCCTCGGAATATCAACTATATGCCTGTGGTAAATTTTTTCGCATGCCTTGATCTTGAACGAAAATCCTCGTTTCTGGACGGACACTCTTCAAGCCGGATTTTTTAATGAACCGGACCGACGAAACGGTGACCGTCCATCGATCCGGTTTTCATTGGCATGGTTTGTTGTCCGCGAGGATCAGTGTTCCAGTCGCAATCCCCAGCCTTCGAACAGATACATGATGCCGAATCCGTACCACAGGGTATAGATCACGTAGAAGATCAGGGAGAAAAGCACCACACCGATGCGCTCGGAAATCTTCTGACCCTCAATGCCATAATAGTTGTAGGAGGTCTCTACCGCTTTCTTCTTGACCGTCTCGGCGATTTTGGCCGCATTGAATTGTTTCTGCTGTTTCAGGTCAAAATCCATAGCCTTGAGGGCACTCCACCAGTTGTAGAGCACCCTCTTTTCCGCATAGCCGTATTTGGCCGAGACGGAGGCACCGTCGTTGTCGTACATATACTGGGCATCGTCAAGGCAATGGGTCAGAATTTGAACCAGGTTTCCGGTGACCGTGAGTTCAGCCCCGTTTTGGCCCACCCGGGCCCCGGCTTGCATGAAAAGGGGAACGGTCTGCTGCGCCTGCGTCTCGCTTTTCATGGCCAGCGTGATGGTCAAATCCGGGGTCTGAATGGTTTTTACATCTTCACGAACCGCATCAATATAGTATGCGGATCCCTTGGAAATGGAGTTGTAAAGGTTGTCGAGATATTCCAGGCCGTTCTTTCCGCCGAACAGCGGCATGAAGATGGCGACGAAAACGATGGCGAACAGAACCATCAAAACACTACCCATCATGAATTTCGGTTTGTTGGCGATCATGTGTGTTCTCCCTCCCCCTTGAGCTGTCCGATGTTTTTCAAAAATGTACCGATAACCCAGGCGCTGAAGCCGCCGATAACGATGAAAAAGGCCCAGATGCCGATGGTGTCCAAGGTTGATCCGAGTCCCTTGGAGATGTCGATTACCCCCATCTCCCCCAGCTTGGCGGGCAGGGCGAAGAATCGGTTGATGAACCCTGCCAGCACGGCCATGGCGTAAAAACCGCGGATGGTGATGCCGGGCACCACCTTGGTGACCATGGCGCCGATCTGGATGCCCAGCAGCGATCCCAGCAGCATGCCCATAGCCAGGGTGTAGAAGATGAACCCGTAGATGGCGTACTGGCTGATTGAGGCGTAGCCGGCGGTGAAGACGATTTGAAAGATGTCGGTGCCCACCGTGGTCATGGAGGAGACCCCCAGCATGTAGACGAAGATGGGGAAGGTGAGAAATCCACCGCCCACGCCCATGATGCCGGCTGCCAATCCAACCAGTACACCGGAGAGCACGAGGAACACCCAGGAGATGCTCCTGCCGCCGGGGGTGAAGTCGAAGTCGAATTTGACCATGGGGGGAATGTTGACTGACTGGAGTTTTTGAGGCAGCCCCCCCATTTCGGCACCTTCCGACTTGCCCTCATGGCCGCCGCCACCGTGGGCATCGCCGGTATCGCCAGCCTTCCGGGCTTTGAGAAAGTCAAGCATGGCATAGCAGCCTAAAAAGCCCAGCATGAGGGCGTAGACGGTGGTGATGAAGGTGTCCGAGAGTACCGGGTTCAGCTCGTAGAGCACCCGGTTGATGATCCCGCCGCCGGTGGCCCCTAAAATGGCGCCGATGAGAAAGACCGCGGCCAGCGGGACAGACACGTTGCCCAGCTTCCGATGGATGATGCTGCCCATGATGGCCTTGGCGAAAATGTGAAAAAGGTCCGTCCCCACGGCCAGGATTCCCTTGATGCCGGCGCTCATGAGGGCCGGGGCGATGATGAACCCGCCGCCTGCGCCGATGCAGCCGGTGATCAGGCCGGCGCCCAGGCCGATGAGAATGGAGACGATAAAGATTCCCGTGGAGTAAAAGGCCGGGCTGTAGGCTTTTTTCCCGCCGAGAATGTCAGGGATGGTGTCCCCCAGCTGATCCGCGCACACGATGCCCCCCAGGATGATCGGAACCAGCAGCAGCAATAGCACAAGGACCCGCTTCCGGCTGCCGAGGATGTTGTTGGACATCTGGATTTCCCAGCGTGCATGGGCCTTTGCCCCCTCCATCATGAATCTGCCCCATAGTTTGAAAAAATTCATATCCTCCCTCACCTTTCTCATTGAAGTTGATGTCATTGCCACTATGGAAAACAGCAGGAACTCACCCCAAGTCCTGCACCATTTTGTCGATTTTCCCTGAGTGGATGGTTTTTTTCTTGAATGCGTCTTCCGCCTTGTAGAGCAGGTCGTCCATGTCCATGGGCTTCATTAAATAATCGAAGGCGCCCATTTCCATGCCTTCGATGGCCGCTTCCATGCTGGCATGGCCGGTCAGCATGATCACTTCGACCAGCGGGTGGCGTTTTTTGATCTCCCGAAGGGTTTCTATCCCGTCCATACCGGTCATTCGCACATCAAGAATCACCACGTCGGTATCGTTATTTTCCAGCCATGCCAAAGCCTTTTCACCGCTGCCGACACCATTCACATCCACATTGCGTCGTTTCATGCGTTTGAGCAGGGTCTCGAGAAATTCCGTTTCGTCATCCACGAGAAGGAGTTTCATCTGTGTCCTCCGTGCGCTTCCTGTGGCGGACTGCTTCATTGATCTTGTCCACCAGTTCCGCCAGTTCATGTGGTTTGGTAAGATAGTCGAAGGCACCGTAGCGCATGCCCTCTATAGACGCCGTTTCCGAGCCGTGCCCGGTAAGCATGATCACCGGCATCTCCGGATCCATTTTCTTGAAAATTTTCAGAATCTCGATGCCGTCCATGTCTCCCAGTTTCAGATCCAGTACGGCCACATCAAAATCGGATCGCCTGAGCAGTTGTATCCCTTCGGTGCCGGAAAAGGCCTGGGTGGTGAGAATATTTCGTTTGGCCAGCCGTTTGGCCAGCACCTCGACAAACCCTTTTTCATCATCCACCAGCAACAGCCGTATGGGCGGTTTCCCTTGGCTTTCTTGCCGGCTTCGGTCCATCTCTTTTTCAGGGCCGTCTGGATGTGATCTCCTTGATGCGGGCATTGATGATCTTCTCCTCGTGCTGTCGTTTTTTGGCGGCAGCCGCCGATACCTTGGTGATCAGGTGATCCATGTCACAGGGCTTCATCAGGTAGTCAAATGCGCCGAACTTCATTCCCTCGATGGCCGACTCCACGGTGGCATGGCCGGTGAGCATGATCACCTCCACCAGCGGTACCTTGCTTTTGATGGCCTTGAGGGTTTCGATGCCGTCCATACCCGGCATCTTCACGTCCAGAATCACCACTTCGGTTTTGCTGCCGCCGATCAGCTTTTTCAGCGCTTCATTGCCGCTGAAGGCCTTTTCCACCTCGAGATCCCGTCGGGTCAGGCGCTTGGTCATCGCCTCCACGAAGGGGACCTCATCGTCCACAAGCATGATGTTCGCAATGGCCATGGGTTGATCTCCTTTCCTAATCAATGGTTCTAATTGCAGGTATCGGTGGCCGATACGGCTTTGTTTTCAACGGCTTCGTCAGTTTTTGCCGGAACGCGGATCCCGAAGGTGGTGCCCACGTCCACTGTGCTTTTCACGGTAATTTCTCCGCCCATTTTGTGGATGATGCCGTAGCAGATGGACAGACCCAGGCCGGTGCCGCTGCCCACGGGTTTGGTGGTAAAGAAGGGGTCGAAAATCCGGGCCAGGTTGGCCCTGGGAATGCCGGGACCATTGTCTGACACATCGATGACGATCTGTCCCTCTTCCTGTTTGGCGCTGATCTCAAGGGTGCCGCCGGTTTTGTCCATGGCGTCAAGGGCGTTGTTGATCAGGTTGAGAAACACCTGCTGAAGCTCAGATTGGGAGGCGGAGATGGCCGGCAGCTTGGGCTCCAGGCGGGTGATCAGTTCCACGTTGCTGTATTTGGCCCGCTGGGCGGACAGGGCCACCAGCTCTTCGATAAGATGACCGACCTCGAAATCCTCGATGCGCGAATCGGTCTTGCGGGCAAAGCTGAGAAGCTTGTGGGTGATCTCCTTGCAGCGTTTGCCCTGGGTGCGGATCTGGTCCAGAGCCCGTTCGAACTCCTTGATGTCCGCGTCACTTTTATAGGCGCCGTCTTCCATAAGGTCCTGGAGCCAGCCGGCCTCCTCCACCATGATGGCCACCGGATTGTTGATCTCGTGGGCAATGCCGGCGGCCAGTTCACCCACCGAGGCCAGTTTGCCGGTCTCGATCACCTGTTCGTTCATGATCTCCTTTTCCTGGTCCGATGTAGCGATGCGACGAACCATTTTGCCGGACATCCAGATGGCCATGGCGACAATGGCGACACCGCCCAGGAGAAAGAAGACGATGGCAATGGTCTGGGCATTGCGGAGGTCCGAGAAGGCATCGGAAGAGGCCTGTTTGTAAACCAGCAGCCAGTCTCCCCCCTTTAAAAGGGCCGAGACATAGATGCTTCTTACCCCGTAACTATCCAGGCGTTCTTGAATTTCCACCTCTTTTCCCATGCGCTCCAGGGTGGAAAAATAGCGGTTGTAGATGTCCAGATCCGGGGTGAAATCGAATATCGGCTTGGTCTGAAACCGGCCCTCACGGTTCAGGATATAGGCAAAGCCGGTTTTCCCGATGCGTATCTTTTCCACCAGCCGATTGAATTCTACAAAGTCGATGGTGGCCCTGATGATCCATTTCTGATCTTGGCAGGTCTTTCGGGCCGAAATGATAAAATGGGGCGCTCCCCGCAGGCCAAGAAACACGTCGCTGGTGAAATAGCGGCTTTCGATGGCCCGCTTAAACCAGTCGGCATCGGAGTAGAGCGCCTCCTCCAGCCTGAAGGGGCCGGTGTAGGCCACCTGCTGGCCCTGTTCGTTGACGACGCCGAGATCCACGAAGACGGGACCGTAGGCACGCTGCAGACGTGCAAGGTGCCCTTCAATCATGTTTTGGTGACCACATTGGTCAAAATCGATAGTGTCTGCCAGAAACCGGATATTCTGCAGTTTTTCCACTAAAAAGCTGTCGATGTTCTGTTTATGCTTGAGGACCAGCTCCCCTAGATGGGCATATACCTTTTCGTGATGGGAGGCACTGAACCTGTCCAGGGTGATAACGGTGACGAGGAGCATGGGCGTGAATGAAATCATTATCACCAGCAGCACCATGTTTCGGGTGAGGGATCGGTAGTAGGGACTGAGCGGTATCGTTTTTCTATTCATATGAGATTGCCCGGTGTTAAGGATCTTTACAAACTGTTAAAAAACAATTTGCCGTTTGAGACTTTTACAAGTTCGATGCCATTTTTAAGAATAATGGGACTTTCTTTAACCATATGAAAATATAGCCTATAGATTAATTAATGAAAAGGTGTAAAAAAAAATGACTGTCCGAATTCTTTACATTTTGTTAGGAATTCGGACAGTCTTTGATTTGAGTAATATAATGAAATCCGAAAGTTATTTGATCACTCGTGGATCTGCAGTTCACCGTACGGTAGATTCTGTGGGATTCATCTCAGCGGCTACAGCGGAAAAAACATCGGTCAGCCTTAAAATGCCGATCACTTTGCTTCCATCTCGAATCAGCAGGGACTGATGAGAGCCTAAAACCAATCGATGAATCGCTTCACCCAAGGCGTCATCTTTATCTATGAATTCACCCGCCTCAGGCAAATGCATGATTTTTTCAATCGATAGTTGTGCCGCCCTTTTGCAGGCCTCATCAAAGGGTTCTTTAAACAAGTCATATTTATCAACCATTGATTTCAGAAAATAGTTGCTGAGTCGATGCACGCCCATATCGCCGTTTATGCCCAGCTCTTCGAAGTATTTGGGTTCTAACGCCTTTAAAATACTGGCCTGGTTTATTTTTCCCACAACATCATCTTTTTCATCCACAACCAATATCGCGCGATGTCGATATCTCGACGGGTCGAAACCCTTCTGAGCCAGAACAAGCGCCTCAACGGTTTCGGCCACGGTTGCGGATACCGGTACTTTGGCATATTCAGACAAGGGTACCATCAATTCTGAAACGGTTATGGTTTTCATTTAGAACCCTTCCTTAGTATCTTTATTCGTCATCAAACACCCGGCTGGGGTAGCGGGTCAATTCATGAATTTTCGCGTCCCGGATCTTCTTGTCATGGGAGGACTTCTTTTCAAAGGCATGGGCCATCTTCATGAGCAGGTCGTCGAATTTCATGGGTTTGAGCAGGTAGTCGAAGGCCCCCAGCTTCATCCCCTCGATACTGGTCTCCACCGATGCGTGGCCCGTGAGCAGAAGCACCTCGGCCAGGGGTTGAATGTGCTTGATCTCACGCAGGGTCTCGATGCCGTCCATGCCACCGGGCATCTTGACGTCCAGCACCACGACGTCGAAGACTTCACGTTTTAACAGATCCACGGCGGCTTCTCCGCTTTCCACCCCCTTGGCGTCCAGCATGCGCTTGTTGAGGCGTTTGACAAGGGTCTCCAGAAAATCAGTCTCATCGTCAACAACCAGTACTCTGAAATTGTGCATTCTATTTCCCCCTATGTGTGATGGCTTCACCAAATTTAGTATTTAGACGGTTTTGTAAAACGTTCGAGATCAAGGCTTGCGAGTCCTGAGGAATGAGGCGTACTGACCGTACGTCGCAGTGACGAGGGAGGACGCGTAACGCGGATATCGGACGTTTTACGAAATCGTCATTTTTTTTCCGGTAGAACCACCGGCAACGACACGACGAAAGTCGTCCCCTTCCCCTGGCTACCTTCCACGGTGATGCGTCCGCCCAATTTTTCTACGATGCTGTAGCTGATGCTCAGCCCCAGACCGGTCCCCTTGCCGGTGTCCTTGGTGGTAAAAAACGGGTCGAAGATTTTCTTTTTGATCGACTCCGGCATCCCCGGTCCATCGTCCTTAATGCTGGCGGTGATATGGTCTTTGTCCAATGCCGTCTCGATTTCAATCATACCGTCTGAGCCGATGGCGTCAATAGAATTGTTGATCAGGTTCATGAACACCTGCTGAAGCTGAGATTGATCACTGGCGATAACCGGCAGTTGTCCGGCAAACTTTTTTCGGATATCGATGTCGTTGATGTTGGCGTGATTGGATAAAATATCGATCGTCTGTTCCAGCACCCGATTGACATCTACGTCGTCCAGGCGGGGTTCCATGCGGCGGGCGAATCCCAGCATATTGTGGGTGATCTTGCGGGCCCGGTCCACGTGTTCCTCGATCTTGGAAATGGAGGTGGCAAACTCCTTGTAGTTCTCGCTGGTCTTGAACTCCTCTTCGGACAGAAGGTCCTCCATCCACCCCGCTTTCTCGCCGATTACCGCCAACGGGTTGTTGATTTCGTGGGCGATGCCGGCTGCCATTTTCCCCAGTGCGGCGAGCTTGTCCTGCTGGATGAGTTGGGCGTTGAGTTCGTTCATCTGCAGGTCCGTCTCCTCCAGGTGGCGGACCAGGGTGTTGGAGATCAGAACGATGGCAATAATAATGAGCAGGCAGCCGGTGACAATGATCAGTGTTGCCGTGTTGCGCACCCGGCTGAGCCAGCCGGCCTCCTGCCCGGCAATCTGGCTGATCACCAGCAGCCACTCCCCCTCCTTGAGCCATGTCCCTCCCACATAGCGGGTGTCGCCGCCCCCTTGCTTTTTTTCAAGAACCATGGTGCCTTCGCCGAATTGCTGGGGGGTGATATTCGAGGGCCCGAGTATGACCCCTTCAAATCGGGGACCGGTCTGGAAAATGCCGTCGCGGTTAACGATGTAAGCATCGCCTGCGGTACCCACCTGGGCGCTTCTCACCAGGCGGTTGAAAATTTCCGAATCGATGGTTGCCCGCAGGATCCAGCAGTTCGTATCGCATGCACCCTTGACGGCGATAATGACATGGGGCACCTGCCGGAAACCCATGAACACGTCGCTGATATACTTTCCCCGGCGCAGCACCTCGTCGAACCACGGCTGCTGGTAGTAGTTGAGCCCTTTCAGGTTGTAGGGGCCGGCGTATGCCAGCTGATTACCGTCCCTGTCGATGATTCCCAGGTCCACCAGCCCGAGTCCTTCGGCCCGCCGGTTGATCTGCCAGAACAGGCGGCTGAGATTCTCCTGTTTGCTGAGGTCCTCAAAGGACTGGGTCTCAACGATCATTCCCAAAATGGAGGTGCGCTCCCTTAAAAAAACGTCCACGGCACTGCTCTGGGATCGGGCCAGGTGAAGGATCTGGTCCTCGATGCGCTCCTTGTAGAGATTGCTGAACTGGTAGTAGAGCGCGAAGCCCAGCAGGAGCAGCGGTCCGATGGATACCGCCACTGTGATGCTGATCAGCTTAAACCGCAGCTTATTGTACAGGGCATGCTTCATCGATCCTCCGGTCAAATCTTAAAGGGCCTTACCAGGACAGAAAACGCCAGTAGCCGAATACGGCCCATAACCAGAGCACCAGCCAGGCCAGGATGGTGATGGGCAGGCCGTATTTGACGAAATCCATGACATCCAGCAGCCGCTCACCGGTTTCCGGGTCCTTGCCCATGCCGAAGCAGATGGCGTTGTTGGGCGTGCCCACCACCAGAAAATTGGCAAAAGAGGATGAGAACGAGGTGATCAGCCCCACCTTCCACACGCTCACGTTGGCCAGGGTGGCCATGGGCAGGACGATGGGGCCCAGGGCGGCCACCGTGGCCCCGTCACTCATGAAGTTGGTCATGGTACCGGTGAGCAGGCTGATACCGATCACGAGACCGTCTCCTTGGGTAAGGGCATCGGGAAGCAGATTCACAAAGGTTCCGGCCAGCCACAGGGCGCCGCCGGAGAACTTCAGGGCCACCCCCATGGCGCAGGCGGCGGCATACAGGCCCACCACGTCAAAGGCCACGCCGTCCTGGATGTCGTCCCAGCGAAGAATCCGGCACAGGAACATGGCCATCACCGCGTAAAGGGTGGGGCCGCCCAGGCCGGCATGTTCACCGATGAGGATCCACGCTGCGACCAGCAGCACCAGAATGACCGCCATGATGGCCTCCTGACCGCCGAACTTGGGCATATTCTGCACTTCCCGCTTCACCACTTCGCTGGGGTTGACATCGCTGACCAGGAATTTGGGTTTGAGGCGCAGGTACATGAACAGGCCGATCACCCAGGACATGACAGGCACGAAGGGCATGCCGATTTTCATCCACTCCAGGAAGGTGATGGGCATGCCGTATTCGGCCAGGTACCCCACCATGATGGCGTTCCTGCCGCCGGCGGCAGGAGAACCGGGGCCGCCGTGGTTGGCGGCAAAGCACACGCCAAGCAGCAGGAAGATGGCCAGTGCCCGATCCTTTTTTACCCCATGCATCTTGCAGGTGACTTTGTAAATGCCCATGAGTACCGGAATGAGCAGAGCCACCAGGGCGTGCTCGGATAAAAAACCCGCCGACACGGCCAGAAGGGGCAAGAAGATGAACGCAAAGGCCTTGGCGCTTTTAATGCGGCTTAGCAGGATCAGGCCGATGCGCTTGTCCAGGCCGGTTTTGGCCACCCCCACGGCCACGGCCAGGATGCCGAAGATGAAAAACACCGCATCTTTCATATAGGCCTGTGAAATTTCATTGATGGGAAGGATGGCGAACAGGTAAATCATGACCCCCACCATGATATCCGTTGCACCCAGAGGAAGCGCTTCGGTGCCCCACAGAAAAGCGGCCAAAAAAAGGATGGCCACGGTCACCTTGGCCATCTGGGCCACCTGGTAGGTGGTGAGCAGGGGCTTGGCCTCGCGTCCGTGCTTTTTCACTGTTTCGGTGCCGTTTTGTTGGGCGTTAAACGCCTCAGGCCGCAGCTTTTTATTGACGGCATCGGTAATGGTGGTGCACGCCCGCGGCATACTGTATCCGGCCGGCTTCTCCGTTTTCACCATCTCCAGCATACCCCGGGTCGGCGGCATCAGGACCAGAAAGGTAAATACCAGGGCCGCAAAAGTGAACAGGATCGGCTTGTATCCGGGCCTGCTTTTCCATGACCAGGCGCGATCCTCAAGGTCGGCTGCGAGAAGCGGGTCATATTCGTGATTCGACATGTAGCCTCCTTAGCAAATCAAAATAATGGACAATCCCATCGTCATTTTTCGTATCGTCGGATCTGGCCGGTGATGACCATCGATTCACCAATCAACGATTATGCCAATGGGTGCAGTGTCCGGTTTCTTTACAAGTTGTAAAGAAAACCGAGACCGATTTAAATGGCATGCCGTACAACATCTGCAGACGCCTTTCGCTTAGGAAAGCGACTGTTAGGAAGGTCCGACCTGACATCTGATTTTCAAGGCGTGTCCCCATGACCCCCTAAAAAAAATGAAGGGGTGGTGAGGCGGCCTGGAGACGGGTCTCGATGGGGTGAACGCCGTCTCCAGGCACAGGAGGAGGGGGTGCACATCCGTGGGGCAGATTACCGCAACACCCGCTCCATTTCAAAGAACAGATCCTGCTCACGAATGACGCCGACAACCCGGCCTTGCTCCAGGACCACCATGCGGCGACATTGATTTGTGACCATCAGGTAAGCCGCTTCCATCAGGTTGGCGTCGGCATCGATGGATGGGGGGGTCGGTGACATCAATTCACCCACCGGCGTGGCCGCCATTTGGCTCACTTCGCGGACGAACATGCCGGTCCAGAACATGGGGGAATACTGGAGGCTGTCCGCCGTGGACGGTTTGGGGGCGGACAGGTAGCTTGGCATGACGGCCTCCAGCAGGTCCGTGATGGCCAAAATGCCCGTGAGGTTGCCACCGGCATCGAACACCAGCAGACTGCGGTGGCCGGTTTCCATGATGCTGCTGGTGTGCAGTTGCGGAGAAAAAGTCCGCTTGAGTTCCTTTATGCCCTCTGCCACGGTCTGACTTTCCAGCAGTTTGGTATATTCTTCCACCGGTATCATGACATCTTGCACTCTGCGTTCGGCCTCTTCGGTTTCGTCCGCCGCCGGCTGTTGGCAGGCATCCACGATGCGCAATGCCAGTGTGTCTATATCACAGGGTTTGGAAAGAAAATCGAAGGCACCCTGCGCCAGGGACCTTTTGGCGGCCTCCCCCTCACCGTGACCGGTAAGCATGATCACCGGGATTTCCGGCTTTTGGCGCTTGATTTCCGCCAGGGTTTCGTTGCCGTCCATTCCCGGCATGCGGATGTCCAGGACCACCACATCCGGATCATTGGCCAGCTGAGCCAATGCCTCCTCCCCATTGGCGGCGTCCATATCATCATCTCCATTTTGGTCAGCCGTCAGATCATGTTATTTTGATCGGGATTGCCCCGAAATTCGTTAAAATGCCGGTGGCGTGGGTGACGCCACCATCAAGCGCAGGATGGCCAAAAAGAGCACGGCCGTCAGCGAAGCGGTGATCATCAGGACCCAGACGGTCCGTCCTTTGCCCATGCCCAGGCCGTAGATCATTCCCAGGGCAACCAGCACCCATTTCCAGGGTTCGGTGAAAAAAAAGGAGGAGGGCACCCATGCGATCAGCAGGGTGGGAATGGTTCCGATGGCAAAAACCCTCCAGATGCTTGAAAACCGGATGCGTGATCCGTTGCCGATGGCCCCGACGAGCCAGGCGATGGCGGCACACAGCACGGTCATCCCCAGGGCGTTCACCATCAGAATCGCGGCACGCACAAGGGCACCGGTGCCTGACAAAGGCAGAGCGCCGGCGGCAGCATAAAACAGGCTGGACAGGAGAAGCATACCGCCCGCCTCTTTTGAGGTGGTCCGGGGAAAGGCCTCGGAAAACCAGCGCACGGGAGAGATGATCAAGCCTGAGAGTGTACCCATGAAGCCCATTTTGAAGAACGGTCCGGTTTTGCCGGAAGCATGTGCCATCATATTACCACACCCCTGTTTTATAGAGGATGCCGGCAACCAGCATGATCAGGGTCAGGGCAAAGCATACCCGCCGCTCGGTCTCCTTGGTGTACCAGATTCTTCCCCGGCGAAAACACACCGGGGAACTGTTTGAATGGTGATCGTTTTCAATCTGTTTCATGGGGCTCATCTCCTCATTCGATCCTTTTTAGCATCCTTTTTTAGAATCCGGGTAACCCAGCGAAGCCCCGGAAGTTCCAGTAAAGGCCCGACAGCGCAAGCAGCACGATATTGGCGATCACCCACATGGGCAGGCCGACCCGCAGGTAGTCCTTGGGCTCCAGGTAGCCGCTGGCGTACACGATGGCATTGGGAGGGGTGCCGATGATCAGGCAGTAGGCAAAGGACGAGGCCATGGCCGTGGCCATGGTTATGAAGGGCAGATAGGTGCTGCCCGGGTGCACCAGGCCGGCCATGTTCAGGGCAATGGGGCCGACTGCGGCGGCGGCAGGGCCATCGGCCATCAGGTTGGTGAGGATGGAGGTTAGCCCGTTGCTGACGGCCATCAGCGGCAGCCCTGCATTTATGCCCAGCGGCGCCAGTGCATCCAGGGCGCTGCGGGCCAGCCAGTATGCGGCACCGGTGCTGTCCAGGGTGCGTCCGAAGATGATGGCGCCGGCATAGAGCCAGACCACCCCCCAGTCCACCTTTTCCTGGTAGTCACGCCAGTTGACCACACCGGACAGCAGGTAGGCCACGGCGCCGGCCACGGCGATGACGCCGATGCCCAGACGGATCGGATAGATGCCCATGTTGTAGAATGCCTTTTCCGTGAACCAGCCGAAAACCATGATGATGAATATGATCAGGGCGATGACCTGCTTCCGGTTCCATCCGCCCATGCGGCTGATTTCATTTTGCAGATGGGCCATGGCCGGTTTCAGGGAGGTGATGGCGGGTTTGAAACGCCAGTTGACCATCAGCCAGGAGAGCGGGATCATGAACAGCAGGAATGGAAAGCAGTAGGTGATCCACTGGAAGTAGCCGATATCCTGGCCGAACATGTCCGACAGGTAGGTCATCATGATGACGTTGCGGGCACCGCCCGAGGGTGCTCCGGGGCCGCCGATGTTGCAGGCCATGGCGATGGCGATCATCAGCATTTTGGCCAGCTCCGGATCATTGGGGACCTCTTTGGTCAGGCTGTTCTGGTAGAGCAGCATGCCGATGGGCAGGAACATGGCGGCCAGGGCGTGGTCGGAGATGAAGGCGGCCAAAGGGGCAATGATCACGAAAAAAATGAGGGTGATCCAGCGCACATTGGGCACCGCCAGTTTGCGGAACATCATCAGGCATACCCGTTTGTCCACGCCGGTCTTTACGAAGGCGGCGGCGAACATGAGGCTGCCCATGATGAACCAGCAGGCGTCACTCCAGTAGAGCATGGCCACCTGTTTGCGGGTGGTCACCCCGGTAAACACCAAAATCAAACCGATGCAGAAGGCGACGCCGGGCAGGGGGATGCATTCGGTGAGAAAGCACAGCACCACGAATACGGTCATGGCGATGGCCACCTTGATGTGCCAGGCTCCTTTGTCCGCCTCTTTTTTATCCTTGTCGGAGAGCGCTTCGTATTTCAGACCCTCCTTTCGAAGGGTCAAGGCGCTTTGCATCAACTGCAAAAACGTTTCATCAGACACCTGGGTGTCGATGAAGGAGCGGGCCTTGTCGAAATTGACCTGATCCGCATGAATTTTATAGCGCTTGCACCATTTGAGATCGCGTTTGAGGTAGCGCTCCCGGGGGAGCGAGCCCATTCTCATGTTCTGTTCCATGATCTGGGCGGTCAGCAGTTGCCACTGCTGGGCGTCGGTCCGATGGGTGCCGAACAGCCCCTGGGTGATGTGCTCGATAACCGCTTTGGGGCCGATGCGGTATTCGGTCCCCACGTCTTTCATGCCATAAGGCGTGGGTATGAGAAGGAGTATCAGATTCCTCTACCTCAAAAGTGTCGTTCCTTTTGATGGAGTGGTTCGTTTCGGGCGCCATCTCTTCGGATCCGCCGAAGTTAATGGCCCAACGGATGGGCCATAATCAAGGATCGGGCATCAGGTGTTTCTCAGTATATCGCGAGGAGATTTCATCAACCCCCGCATGCGGGCCACCCGGATCCTCTCCTCGATGCCCATCCGCCGGCTGAATGCGTCGTTTGCTTTTTCAAGAATCTGGTCCAGGTCCGCCGGCTTCATCAGGTAATCCACCGCACCGCTTTTGAGCCCCACCACAGCCGAATCCACCGTGGCGTGGCCGGTAAGCATGATCACTTCCACCATGGGAAACTGCCGCTTGATCTCTTTGAGCGTGGCCACGCCATCCATACCCGGCATTTTCACGTCGAGGATCACCACGTTAACGGCATGGGCCCTTAACTTCTCCAGAGCCTCGCCCCCGCTGGACGCGGTCACAACATCGACCCCCTTTTTTTTCAGCAGCTTTTCCGTTGTCGTCAGAAAGCGCTCCTCATCATCCACGAGCATTAATTTGAGTTTTTCCATCTCATGATCTCCTTTTTATCTATTTTTAGCAGCCCGGTTTGGCAACCCGGCCGGCGCATACGTGCGGTCGGCTCAGTTTCTTCATGTCTTGTGGGTGCTCATAGCTTCAGTTGCGTAGTAGGCAGCTCCACGGTGAATTCGGTGCCGACCCCCACCTTGCTGGATACCACCATTTTCCCGCCCATCTGCTCGATGATGCCATGGCAAACGGACAACCCAAGCCCCGCTGTCACTCACGTCAACGGCCGCCATTCCATCCGAACCATCGCGTACGGATACCTGGATGGATCCCCCGGTGCTTCCGCTTTTTTCAATGATGGCGTCCATGGCGTTGTTGAGCAGGTTCAGCAATACCTGTTGAAGCCGTGCCGGATCGACCTGAACCTTGATTGTCGTATCGGGCAGTCGGCGTTCAATCCGAATCCCGTTGACCTCCGCTTTTTTTTGTACCATGTCGATGATTTCAGGTACCGCTTTGTCCAACGCCAATGACTCGAAATGGCCATCTTCCTGCCGGCCGAACTTTAAAATGGCGCGTGTGATCTTGGAGCAGCGTTCGATCTGTATCTTGATCTGGTCTATGCTGTCGATGATCTCTTCGTAGGATTCCCCCTTCTGAAGGTGGCCCGCTTCGACCATCTCTTCCTCAAGTACGCGGATCAGGGAGAGTTCGGTATTGATTACCTGCAAAGGATTATTGATCTCGTGGGCAAAACCGGCGGCCATCTCCCCCAGTTCCGCCAGGCGGGAGGCACCGACGAGCTGCTGGCTCAACAACGCTTTTTCAGCGTCGGTTTTTTCCATTTTCCGAACAATGGCGCCGGTCAGCGTGAAGGCCGCCCACACAATGCATGCTCCACCGATCAGCGAGATCAGCGCCACCGGGATCCAGGAGTCGTACAGGGCGTGAAAGGCATCCGATTTCTCCTGGCGCACCACCAGCAGCCATTGCCGGTCCTTGAGCCAGGCCGTGGCGTAAAGGAATGTCTCCTCCCCTTCCTGGCCGTGAATCAGGGTATGGATGTCGTCACCTTTCGGGGGCGTCGGAATGGTGTCCAAGGGCTTTTCCATCAGCTCACCGCCGCTTCGCCGGTTCGTCTGAAGAACACCCTGGCTGTTGAGCAGGTAGGCCTCTCCGGTTTTCCCTATCCTAACTTGCCGCACCAGGGTGGTGAACCGCTGGGAGTCCACCGTGGCGCGGATAACCCAGGGTCGGTCGTTTTCCATGCCGGCCACGGCAATGATAAAATGGGGAAAATTGCGAAAACCCAGGAAGACATCGCTGATATACACCCCGTTTTTGATGGTCTCCTGAAACCAGGGTGTATCCCGATATAGCTTGCCGGTGAGGTTGAACGGGCCGTGGTAGGCCACGTGGACGCCGTTTTCATCGAAGATGCCGAGGTCCGAAAATGCGCTTGAGGTGAGCTGCAGTTGGGTGAACACGCTTGATAGGCGCTCCGGCCGGATCAGTTCGTCAAAGCTGACCGTGTTGACGATCATCTCGAGATCGTTTTTCCGCTCCTCCAGGAAGGAGGCGATCATGTGCCGATGATCGCCAACGATACGTTCCATGGAAGCGATGGTGCTGCTTTCAATGGAACGGGAAAGTTGATAATAGCCGATACCGATGACGATCAGAAACGGTATGGACGGCACCAGAATCATGTTGATCAGGATAAATCGTCTGATGTCGGCGTAGTGGCTTTTTTCCATGAGGGTATAAACTCCTTCAAAAAAATTGGCGATGGAGGTAACGGACTGGAAAGGTGAATGGCAAGAGGGATGCCAGATTAGTATGACGCGTGATATTGAGAGATCAATTTCTATTACAGCATGTTACGAATTATACTGGATGAATGCCGGTATGGCTGAAAAGCAATGGGGCTGTCGGTGTTTTTTACACGGTGTAAACGTTTTTGTCCCCCACGTTTACGAACTTTGGGCGGACCCGATGGCGGAGAGAAGGGATAATTTCATCCCTTCTCTCCATTCATGCAGCACTCATTTTCCAAGGGGGACCATCCCGTATTTTTTGATCAGTTTTTTCGCCTCATCGGTAAAGCTGAAGTCCAAAAACTTCTTCACCGCATCGGATGGTTCCGCCCGGGTTACATAGTAGAAGGTTTGGAAGTAGGGGTAATCCTTGTCCGCCGGTGACTTCCCGTTGATACGGACAACCTTAAGGCCTTTGTCATGGGCCGCCGCGCCCTGTGAGATGAATGAGACGGCGCCGCAAGGAAAGTGTGCCACCGCCGCAATGGCCATGGTGGAGTCATGGGCCATGAAATCATGCTCAATGTCCTTGTGCTTCATTACCTGGCGACGGAAGTTCTTATTGGCTGCCGTATTTTTGGACGGAACGATGACGGTAATCGCAAGATCGGGCCCTCCCACTTGTTTCCAGTTCTTGACTTCTCCGCTGAAAATATTCTGAAGCTGATCTTCAGTGAGGTTGTCCACGCCACATTTATCGCTGATGATTACCGCTATTGGATCCCGGCATAACGGAACCTGAAGAAAACCGTAATCCCGATGCCTGCGGTACATTGCTCTTGCCGTAGCGGCAATATCACAGTAACCGTTCATTAAAGCGTTTAGACAAGACCCTGAACTAGCGGTTTTAACATCGACTTTGATATTGGCGGCATGGGAGAAAGCTTCCACCTGCTCCTGGCCGAAGGCTTTGTATACCTGGTTGGAACAGTAGAATTTCAGCGTTTCCTCAGCATTTGCGGCAGGAACCGGAGAAGCCACCCATGCTGCCAGGAATGCACCGACGATTACGAACAATACCAATTTTGCCTTTTTCATGATGTTACCTCCTTTTAGTGTGTTGAATATTACAAACTGGGGTATCTACTTGACTCAAGTGACCACTACATATAGTGTCCAGCGTTATGGAGAAAGAAATTTACCCAAGGTCTCTGCTGGAGTTCGAGGAGCGATTCGCCACCCCGGAAAACT
>JABZFO010000183.1 GCA_014237405.1 Desulfosarcina sp.
AAAGGCGAAACCAAGGCCTTTATCGACGAATACACCGCCACTTACGGCAAAACCCCTGACGATGTGGCTGCCCTGACCTGGGACTCCCTGGGGCTGATGATCCAGGCCATCAAAGACACCGGCGGACTTTCCGGTGATGTCAAAGCCGACCGCACCAAGGTTAAAAACGCCCTGGCAGCCGTCAAGAACTACCCCGGCATTACCGGCGGCATGACCTTCACCCCGGACGGTGATCCGAAAAAATGCGCCGTGGTGGTCAAGATCAACGACGAGGGAAAGTTCGCTTTCCACAAATCCGTCTGCCCTAAATAAATTCTGAAACAGACAAGCTGTTGTTGTGATGCACCGGCCGCTTCCCTTTTGGGGGGCGGCCGGGCCAACAGAAAAGGGAGCGGGCACGCCTGTTTCCCTTTCCTTTTTACGGGAGCCGTTGCCCATGACCTTCACTTTTCTCATGCAGAACCTGATCAATGCCCTGCAGTGGGGGAGCTTCTACGCCCTGATCGCAATGGGGTACTCCATGGTGTACAGCATCCTCATGCTGTTCAACTTCGCCCATGGAGATATTTTCATGGTGGGGGCCTACATCGGACTGGGCGTGTCCCTTGGGCTGTTGTCTCTGTTTGGTACCGGGGCTGCAGCTATTCTGCCCGGCTGGGTGCTGCTGGTGCTCACCATTTTAATTTCGATGTTTCTCACGGCATTCGTGGGCATCATCGTGGAGCGGGTGGGATATCGTCCGCTTCGCGAGGCGCCTCGGGCATCCGCCGCCATCACCGGGTTAATGATCGGCATTATGCTCGAGACCGGCAACATCCTGTTCCTGGGCGGCCAGCGGTTCAAGTTTCCCCAGCTGCACCAGTTTATTGCCCACACCAAGTGGGGAATGGCCATGCGGGCCATGGCCTACGATTACGTGGTGGTGCCCTTGGTGGGTGTTCCCATGAACACCATCGCTGCCATGACCTTCGCCATCGGTTCGGCGCTGGCTGCCGCTGCCGGCATCCTCTTCGGTCTCGCCTATCCGGTGCTGGACCCGTACATGGGGGTCAGCTTCGGGTGGAAGGCCTTCGTGGCCGCCATTCTCGGCGGTCGGGGCTCCATCATGGGGGCATGCCTCGCCGGCTTCATGCTCGGTTTTATCGAGATCATGACCGTGCCGGCCATCCAGATCATGAACCGGCTCTTTTCACTCAATATCGGCTCCAACCTGCGTGACCTCATCGCCTATTCCATTGTCCTGGTGATTCTCGTCTTCCGGCCCCACGGATTGTTCGGACAGGCATACAGTTCAAAGCTGAGACTCTAATCGTTACCCTGGATTCCAATCGCGGACAAGGACTCGCTACTATGGACGAAGCTACTGCACCGAAAAAGATCGGCGGCCTCTTTTATCGCCTGGATCAATTTTTCAAACCGGTGCCATTGTTAGGATATCTGCTCGGGGTTTTGGTTTGTGTGCTCTGGGAGCAGATGGCCGGCGAACAGCTGTCAGCCTTCCTGGGGCTGCCAAAGATGCCGGTGCTTTTCGGTCTTCTCACCATCTTCAAAGTGGTGGCCGGGGTTATCAATCTGCTCATCAAGGGGGATGCTTTCAATTGGGCCACACTGGTGCATGTCCCCACGGCCCTGGTCTACCTGACCGTCATTTACCTGATCCCGATTTCCCTCGTCGCCCGGGCTTCCGTAAAGCCGGCCAATGCACTGGCCCGCTACCTTCAGGGATTTCCCCTCATCATCACCGCCCTGGTTCAGTTGGGACTTATGTATGCGGTGCTGCATATCTGGGCCGATATGAGCGACTACCGGTTGATTACCCTCAAGTTGACACTGATCGCCGTCTTGTTCACCTTGAGCCTGAACATCATCAACGGGTACATGGGCGAATTTTCATGCTCACACCCTGGATTCATGGCCATCGGCGCCTATATGTCCAGCCTGTTTACGGTGGGGCTGTTTACCAGCGATAAGGTGTTGGGCGATGCGGTGTTCACCTTTTCCGCCGCCTACCTCTCCTTTCCCCTGGCGCTGATCTTCGGCGGGATGATGGCCGCCCTGGGCGCATTGATCGTCGCCATTCCTTCTTTTAAAACCCGGGGGGACTACCTGGCCATCATCAGCCTGGCGTTTCTCTTCATCGTGAAGAGCTTTTTCGAAAACATGCAGGTATTGGGCGGTTCCCGGGGCATTGCCGGACAGCCGGACTGGGCCACCCTGCCGGTGATTTTCATCACCATGGCCTTCGGCATCTGGACCATCAACAACTTCGTCACCTCCACCATGGGAAAGGCCCTCAACGCGGTACGCGACGACGAGACGGCGGCCGAAGCCATGACCGTGAACACCCGAAAGACGAAGATGGTCGCCTTCTTGTTCGGCGCCTTCTGGGCCGGTGTGGCCGGCGGCATGCTGGCCCACGTGCTGCGGTATGTCAACCCGGCCATGTTCAGCGTCCAGAAGCTCGCGGAAGTGCTGGCCATGGTTTATTTTGGGGGCCTGAATTCCGTTTATGGATCCATCGTCGGTGCGGTGTCCATCAGTCTGCTGGGGGAAGCTCTGCGGCCCCTGGAGATTCTCAAGTGGATCGTCATTCCGCTATTGCTCATCCTGGTGATGATCTACCGGCCCACCGGGCTCATCGCCTTCAAGGAATTTGATGTGCGCCAGGTGTTCGGACCCAAGGAGGTGGATTGACATGCCGCTTCTTCACGTTACTGACATGAGCCATAATTTTGGCGGCCTGCAGGCTGTTTCCGAATACAACCTCAGTCTGGATCCCGGTCAGATTACCGGTCTCATCGGCCCCAACGGTGCCGGAAAGACCACCATTTTTAACCTGATTACCGGCCTTTACCGGCCGACCAAAGGGTCCGTGCGCTTTGACGGTGAGGAACTCGTCGGTAAAAAGCTCAACGAGACCGCCGCCATGGGCCTGGCCCGAACCTTCCAGGAGATGAAGCTCTGGCGCCACATGACCGTGTTGGAGCACATCAAGATGGCCCGCTACTCCAAGTTGTCATACGGCCTCATGGGGGCCTTTCTCGGTACGCCCAAGCGCCGGCGGGAGGAGCGGAAGGTTACGGAACTGGCCATGGAATACTTGAAGATGTTCGCCGTAGACCAGGTTGCCGATCAACTGGTGGTGAATCTGCCATACGGCGATCAGCGCCGGGTGGAGATGGCCCGGGCCCTGGTCATCGAGCCCAAGGTGTTGCTGCTGGACGAACCCACGGTGGGCATGACACCGGATGAGATGATGGCCATGATCGAGGTGATCCGAAAGGCCCATGAGCGCTTCAATCTGGCCATTTTTCTTATTGAACACCGGCTGCAGGTAGTCCGCGAGCTTTGCCAACATGTGCAGGCCCTGGTGTTTGGTCAGGTCTTGGTGGAAGGCAAATCGGATGAGGTCCAGAACCATCCCAAGGTCATCGAAGCCTATATCGGCGAACAGGAGGTGGAATTCTGATGCTGCTCAATGTGGAAAACCTCCGGGTGTCATACGGAAAGATCAAGGCACTGCACGGGGTCAGCTTCAATATCGACGCCGGTGAAATCGTCACCATCATCGGTGCCAACGGGGCCGGTAAAAGCACCACGCTACGGGCGGTTTCCAGAATGGTGCCGGTGGAATCCGGTAGCGCCATGACCTGCATGGGAAAGGACCTGCTCAAGTTTCCGCCCGAAAAAGTGGTCAGCGAGTTGGGCATCACCCACGTACCCGAAGGCCGCCGCCTGTTCGGCAACCTGACGGTGATGGAGAACCTTCAGTTGGCCACCTTTGCCCGCAAGGACCTGGACAATGTGAAAAAGGACATCCGCCGGGTGTTCCAGATCTTCCCCCGGCTCGAAGAGCGCAAGTCCCAGGCCTCGGGCACTATGAGCGGCGGCGAGCAGCAGATGCTGGCCGTCGGCCGTGCGTTCATGAGCGGCCGCCGGCTGATGCTGCTGGACGAGCCCTCCATGGGTTTGTCGCCGCTGCTCATGATGAATGTGTTCCAGGCCCTTAAGGAGATCAACCGGCAGGAGGGCACCGCCATCCTGTTGGTGGAGCAGAATGCCCGGCTGGCGTTGAAGTTTTCGCAAAAAGGATATGTCTTGGAAAACGGGAATTTGGTGCTGGAGGGCGATTCCGATACCCTGATCAATGATCCTCAGGTGAAAAAGGCTTACCTGGGTGGATGATAGCTATTAGCTGATCGCTCATAGTTCAAAGGAAAAAGGATAAAACCTGATTTTAAAAAGGAGTTATCATGATCCGCGCAGCTGTGGTCGGCGCTACCGGGTACGCCGGTGCCGAACTGGTCCGCATTCTTTCCGGTCACCCGGATGTCTCCCTTTCCGTCATTACCTCCCGTCAATATGCCGGGGTCGCCTACGACACCATTTACCCGGCATTGAGCGGGTTTGTTCAGATGGATTGCATTGAAAACGAACCGGTGGCTATCTGCAAGGATGCGGATGTGGTGTTTCTGGCGTTGCCACACAAGGTCTCCATGGATATGGTCCCCGCGCTTTTGGACGCGGGTAAGCGGGTGGTGGACCTATCCGCCGATTTCAGGTTTAAGAATCGAGAAGCGTACGAGGCCCACTACCAGCCCCACACCTGCGTCCATCTGATGGAAACGGCGGTATACGGGCTCTGTGAAATCTATGGAGAGCAGGTGGTGTCGGCGGATCTGATCGGCAACCCCGGCTGCTACCCCACCAGCGTGCTGCTGCCGCTGCTGCCCCTGGTCAAAGAGAAACTCGTGGACCCGGCAACCGTCATCGCCGACTGCAAGTCCGGTGTCAGCGGCGCCGGTCGCGGTGCCAACCAGACCACGCATTTCTGTCACGCCCATGAATCTTTCAAGGCCTATAAGGTCGGGGGGCACCGCCACACCCCGGAAATGGAAGAGAATCTCTCGCTGTGTGCCGGCACGCCGGTGAAAATCACCTTCGTGCCCCACTTGGTGCCCATGACCCGCGGGATGGAAAGCACCGTCTATGTCACGCCTGCTTCGGGGACGGACACCACACAGGTCCGGCAGTGCCTGGAGTCGTTTTATCGGAACAAGCCTTTTGTCCGACTGTTGCCCGACGGTCGCTTTCCGGACACCCTGCATGTAAAAGGGACCAACTTCTGCGATATCGGCTGGCAGGTGGATCCCGGCAGCGGCCGACTGATCTTGCTGTCTGCCATCGACAATCTGGTTAAAGGGGCCGCCGGGCAGGCTGTCCAGAATATGAACCTGATGTTCGGATTCGATGAAACCGTTGGCTTGAGCGGTGTTCCCTATCCGCTGTAGCCGCGGCGAACATTTTCAACAAGATCGCTTTGTTGACATCCGCACTGTTTTGGACTAAACAAGGGGCGATTTCATCATGAGCAAAACCAGCAGCCTTACAATTTTTATATTTACCTGCAATCGCTTTTTAAAAACGCCAAAGACTTTTCATTAGGGATATTTCGCACCGAAACCAATCAATGTGAAAGGAGAGTGGAAATGACAGCAACGCTTATCAAGGGCACCGAAATTCGGGAGGAGATTCTCGAGGAAATTACCGCCGAAGTGAAACAGATCAAGGAAAAGCACGGCGTGGTTCCGGGGCTGGTCACCATCCTCGTGGGTGAGAATCCGGCATCCATTTCCTACGTAACACTGAAGATCAAGACCGCTCATCGCGTTGGATTCAAAGAGATTCAGGACAGCCCGTCGGCGGACATCTCCGAAGCGGATCTGCTGGCGCTGATCGACAAGTACAACAAGGATGAAAGCATCAACGGCATTCTGGTCCAGCTCCCCCTGCCCAAGCACATCGATGAGAAAAAAGTTCTCAACGCCATCAATCCGGACAAGGATGTTGACGGATTCCATCCGGTCAACGTGGGCCGGCTGATGATCGGCGGCCCAGAAGTCAAGTTTCCCCCGTGCACCCCTGCCGGTATCCAGGAGATGATCGTGCGCGCCGGTGTCGAGACCAGCGGTGCCGAGGTTGTGGTAGTGGGCCGCTCCAACATCGTGGGCAAACCCATTGCCAATATGATGGTGCAAAAAGGCCCCGGTGCCAACTCGACGGTCACCGTCGTCCACACCCGGACCAAAGACTTGGCCTTCCACTGCAAACGGGCCGACATCCTCATCGTTGCCGCCGGCGTGCCGGATCTGGTGAAGCCCGAGTGGATTAAACCCGGTGCATGTGTCATCGATGTCGGCGTTAACCGCGTGGGTGAGAAGATCAGCGAAAAAACCGGGAAGAAAATTGCTATTTTGAAGGGCGATGTGGATTTCGATGCCGCCAAGGAGGTTGCCGGCTACATCACCCCGGTTCCCGGCGGCGTGGGCCCCATGACCATCACCATGCTTATGTTCAACACCCTGAAGTCCCTCAAGTTTAAACTGGGCATCGCATAGGCGGTCAAAGAAGCACTTCCCCCTGATCGGGCTGTGTCTATTTGCCAATTAAAATGGGGAGTTAAAAAGAAACAAAGGCTACCATGGTATTGACATGATGTCTTTATCATGGTAGCCTTTTTTTGTTTGTTTTAAAATGTGATAATAACTACCTGAAATCTATTGAAAAAACACTTTTCTATCCGCTACTGGCGTGGAAGGATAATGGCTAAAAAAATATCGTTCATCATTTTGAACAACTCCGGAACAACGGTCAAACAGTTTGCAGTCCCCGTTGCCCTGCTGGTGGCCCTGGCGCTGGTTGTCTCCTTCGGTGCAGCGTTTATCGGCATTTCCCTCCACGATTACCAGGCCCTTCGAAAATCCCTTGCCGGCAACCACCAGATAGCCAAAACCGTTGACGAACAACGGGAAGAGATCGGCCAACAGCGGCTGCAGATCCAATCGTTCGCCCATGAAATCAATGCACTCAAAGAGAAGCTGGTCAAGTTGGACCAGTTTAAAGAGAAGGTTCGCGTCATTGCCAATCTGGAGCCCAGTGAAGCCGACGACAACCTTTTCGGTGTGGGGGGGGCCGCTCCTGAAGACTTGAATCCCCAACTGGAGCTGACTCAGCGGCATGAAGGGCTGATGCGTGAAATGCACCAGCAGGTGGATGAACTGGATATGGCTTCCCACCGCCAGGAGAACAGCTTTGGTGCCCTGCTGGACAAACTGGAAGGGCAGCGCAATCTGCTGGCTTCGACACCGGCCATCCGCCCCACCAGCGGTTGGATGACCTCCCGTTTTGGTTACCGGGTCTCCCCGTTCACCGGCAGAAAAGAGTTTCACAAAGGGGTGGACATCGCCAACCGAAAAGGAACCGCTATCCTGGCCACAGCAAACGGCATCGTTTCCTATGCGGGCAAGAAAGGAACGATGGGAAATGTGCTTGTCATTGATCATGGCCATGGCATGATCACCCGGTATGCTCACCTCAACAAATCGTTGAAGAATCGTGGGGAAAAAGTGAAGCGAGGCGACATTGTCGCCCAAATGGGCGACAGCGGTCGGAGTACCGGCCCCCACCTGCACTACGAGGTCCACCTCAACGGCGTTCCCGTAAATCCGGCCAAGTATATCCTGAACTGATCATTCGTACCCGTTCACAAAATGGCTGCATAGCAATCCCCCAATTCCCGAATCCCATAACAAATTCCTCCTTTGCGCTTGAGTGACCCGGTAAAATGGGTTAGGATACCGGCGCGTTGGCATCGGGATAATTGCTAAAATGATCCAGTTCCTGCACGCCACCTTTTCGACGAAAGTGGAGAACATATAAAGATGATCGGCAAATTGTTGACCCAGATATTTGGCAGTAAAAATGAACGCGAACTGAAAAAGCTTCAACCCTTTGTTGAGGCCATCAATGCCTTGGAACCGGACATGAAGGCGATGAACGATGATCAGCTCAAGGGGCAGACGGCACGGCTGAAGGAGCGGTTTGCTAACGGAGAAGCCCTGGATGACCTGTTGCCGGAAGCCTTTGCCACCGTTCGTGAGGCCTCGGTGAGAACCCTGGGCATGCGCCACTACGACGTTCAGCTCATCGGTGGTATGGTGCTCCACGGCGGTCAAATTACCGAGATGAAAACCGGTGAAGGCAAAACCCTGGTGGCCACGCTGCCCGCCTACCTCAACGCCCTGACCGGTCGCGGCGTGCACGTGATTACGGTCAACGACTACCTGGCCCGGCGCGATACGGAGTGGATGGGGCAAATTTACACTTTTCTGGGTATGACCGTGGGAACCATCCAGCACGGGCTCGACGACCGGCAGCGAAAAGCATCCTATGGTTCGGACATCACGTACGGGACCAACAACGAATTCGGTTTCGACTACCTTAGGGATAATATGAAATTCGATGCGCAGTCGTTGGTTCAGCGGGATCTTCATTTTGCCATTGTGGACGAGGTGGACTCCATCCTTATCGATGAGTCCCGTACCCCGCTGATCATTTCCGGTCCGGCTGAAAAATCGACCCAGCTCTACTACCAGGTCAACGGCATCATTCCCAAGCTCAAGGCAGATGTGGATCACAAGATTGACGAAAAGGCCAGAAGCGCGACCCTTACCGAGGAGGGGGTGGCCCATGCCGAGCGAATGCTGAATGTGGAAAACCTCTACGATCCCGGCAACATCGAGCTGCTCCACCACACCAACCAGGCTCTGAAGGCCCACACGCTGTTCAAGCGTGATGTGGATTACATCGTCAAAGATGGCGAGGTGATCATCGTTGACGAGTTCACCGGGCGGCTCATGCCCGGCCGCCGTTACAGTGATGGGCTTCACCAGGCGTTGGAGGCCAAGGAAAACGTCAAGATCGAAAACGAGAACCAGACCCTGGCCACCGTTACCTTCCAGAACTACTTCAGGATGTACGACAAGCTGGCGGGCATGACCGGAACGGCGGACACCGAGGCGGCGGAATTCAAGAAGACCTACAACCTGGATGTGTCGGTGATTCCCACCAATATGCCCATGATCCGAAAAGACTTTCCCGATGTGATCTACAAGACCCGGACGGAAAAGTTCAATGCCGCCATCGAGGAAATTGAAGCGCTTCACGAAAAGGGCCAGCCGGTGCTGGTGGGCACCGTCTCCATAGATATCTCCGAGCAGCTGGCCAAGAAACTGAAAAAGCACGGCATCCCCCACGAGGTGCTCAACGCCAAGAACCACGAAAAGGAGGCGGAGATCATCTCCATGGCCGGTCAGAAGGGGGCGGTGACCATCTCCACCAATATGGCTGGCCGCGGGACGGATATTGTTCTCGGTGAGGGCGTGACTGAACTGGGCGGACTGCATATCCTGGGTACCGAACGCCATGAGAGCCGGCGAATTGACAACCAGCTGCGCGGTCGATCCGGTCGCCAGGGCGATCCGGGATCTTCCCGTTTTTATCTGGCACTGGAGGATGACCTGCTGCGGATCTTCGGCGGTGAGCGCATTACCGGCATCATGGAGCGGTTGGGCATGGAAGAGGGCGAACCCATTGAGCACAACCTGATCAGCCGGGCCATTGAGAATGCCCAGTCCAAGGTGGAGGCGCACAACTTCGATATCCGCAAGCATCTGCTGGAGTACGACGATGTCATGAACCAGCAGCGCGAAGTGATCTACAAGCAGCGTCGGGACCTGCTCACCGGTGTGGACCTGGAATCCACCATCGATGATATCATGATGGAGTCGGCCGAGGAGATCGCCGCCAAGTTTGCCGATGAGCGGGCGCTTCCCGAGGATTGGGAGTGGGGGGCCATTTCAGATGCCGTTTTTCAGCAGTTCAATTTCCGGCTGGCGAAAATGGATGAAAACACTCTGGACGGCCTCAACGACGAAGGCCTGTCCCAGGCCATTTACGAACAGGCCCACGTGGTCTACGAAGAAAAGGCCGGCATGCTGGGCGGGAGGGATGATTTCCGGCAGCTTGAGCGGATGATTATGCTCCAGACCGTGGATAATTTGTGGAAGGATCATCTGTTGTCCATGGATCACCTGAAGGAGGGCATCGGGCTTCGTGGCTACGCCCAGCAGAACCCGCTCCTGATCTATAAAAAGGAAGGCTTCGAGATGTTCCAGGATACCATCGACCGCATCAAGTCGGAGACCCTGGGAATCCTGTTCCGGATACAACTGGCCGAACCGGACCATATCGATGACCTCCAAAAGCCAAAGGAACAGAAACTGATCTTTTCCGGCAGCGGGGATGCCCCGGCGGCCAAAAAGCCGGTGAAGCGCGAATCGGAAAAAGTCGGCCGCAACGCCCCCTGCCCCTGTGGCAGCGGGAAGAAATACAAGAAGTGCTGTGGGAGGTAGCTCAAAGCTGATAGCACTTGACGTTTGGAAAATAATTCGATGACCTTTGCATTTGAAGAACTAAACGTATACCAGCGGGCGATTGAATTCAGCACGGATGTGATTGATGCTGTTGAGCAAATGGAAACACCACGAAAACAGCTATGAGCTATAAAATGAACATCGGTATCCTTTCCGACACCCATGGATTGCTTCGACCGGAAGTCGAGAAGGCCCTTTCGGGTTGTGACCATATCCTTCACGCCGGAGACGTCGGGGATCAAGATGTGTTGGACCGGCTGGAACGTATTGCTCCCGTGGTGGCCGTTCGGGGAAACATGGACACCGGTTCGTGGTCGAATTCGCTGCCGGTCAACGAGATGGTGGAGATTGGAGGGGTCTTTTTTTACATTCTCCATGACCTGTACCACCTGGACCTGGATCCGTCGGCTGCCGGAATCCATGTGGTCGTCACAGGGCATACCCACCAGCCTGAAATTTTTCAAAAAGATGGCGTCACCTACCTCAATCCGGGTAGTGCCGGCCACCGACGGCTCAACTATCCGGTATCCATCGGTATGATCGATAGTATAAACGGGAAAATGTCAGCCAGGATCGTTGAAATCGACCTGTGACCAGCACGATTGAGCACGATTGACCCGGATTACAATGGGCTGACGGGTTATAAATGGAAGATGAGGCTTCCCGAAATCCCTCCTTTCCCACGATGATTCATGTCAAGAAATGCACTTTACAATCCATAATAGCGGTGCTTATATATAGAATATAGGTTGGAGCTGGTAGCTCATAGCTCGAAGCTGATAGCTGATAGAGAAAAGCTGATGGTTTAAAAGTCAATTGATACGATACAACCGTTCATGGGTTCAGAGGTTCTGGGTTCAAAGGTTCAACCCAGAATGGAGAATACGTGAGAATAGATCGATTTGAGGATATTGAGGCATGACAGTTGGCCCGGGAGTTAGCTTGCAAGGTCTATGGCCTGACAAAGAAGGCCAATTTTGCTCGCGACTTCGGCTTGAGGGGACAAATTCAGGGCGCAGCAGAGTCATCCATGCACAATATCAAAGGGAAAAGTAACCCTGAACGGTGAACTCTGAACCCGTTAACGCCTACGATACGATAACCCCAAACTCAATGAACTCAATGAACTCAATGAACTCAATGAACCCAATAAACCCAATAAACCCAATAAACCCAATAAACCCAATAAACCATGTCCCATGACCGATACCAGACAGAAGAGCATGTCAGTTCAGAAACCCGGGATGAAACCAGGGAACCCCCCATGTACCGGGTGCTGTTGCATAATGATGACTATACCACTACCACCATGGAGTTTGTCGTCGAGATACTGATGTACGTGTTCAACAAGGCCCCCGAATCGGCGGCAAAAATCATGATGAATGTCCATCAAAAGGGCATCGGGGTCTGCGGGGTCTACACCCATGAAATTGCAGAAACCAAGGTCGACACGGTTCACAATCTTGCCCGTGAAAGCGGTTATCCGCTGCGCTGCAGCATGGAACAGGAATAGAATATGATCAGTAAGGAACTCAGCGCCACGTTGGGCTTTGCCGTTCGCGAGGCCAAAAAACGGAGGCATGAATATGTGAGCGTTGAACACGTGCTCTTTGCCATTTTGCACGACAGTTCAGGGCTCGAAATCGTGGAAAAGTGCGGCGGCAATGTGGAAGACATTAAAGCCAATCTGGAAATGTTCTTCAATGAAAACATGGAGATGATTCCCGAAGAGAGCGAATACGTGCTCCAGCAGACCATCGGCTTTCAGCGGGTGATCCAGCGGGCCGTCAACCATGTGCGCTCTGCCGAAAAGAAAGAGGTGGCCGTCAGCGATATATTGGCCTCCATTTTCATGGAAAAGGACTCACACGCCGTATTTTTCCTGAACGAAGAGGGTATATCACGGCTGGACGTACTCCGGGTGATCTCCAACGAACCTCCAACGGACGTTTCTAACAATGAGTCCGAAACTGACGCACCGGCTCAACAAAAAACTGTCAAGAAAAAGGCCAGCCCTCTGGAAGCCTACACGGTGAACCTCATCGACCAGGCGGCCAAAGGCAAGCTGGACCCGATGATCGGCCGTGAACTGGAGCTGACGCGCACCATGCAGGTGCTCTGCCGTCGCCGGAAAAACAACCCCGTTTTCGTGGGCGATCCGGGTGTGGGAAAGACGGCCATGGCCGAAGGGCTGGCCCAGAAGATATGGGACAGCGAGGTGCCGGACCTGCTCAAAGAGGTCAGGATCTATTCTTTGGATCTGGGCGGCATGCTGGCCGGGTCGAAGTTCAGGGGCGATTTTGAGCAGCGCCTCAAGGGTGTAGTGGCTGAACTGAAAAAACGGAAAAACGCCATCCTGTTCATCGACGAGATTCACACCATCGTGGGGGCCGGCGCCACCAGCAGCGGGTCCATGGATGCCAGCAATATCCTTAAACCGTTTCTGTCCACCGGTGAACTGAGATGCATCGGGTCCACGACCTATGAAGAATATAAGAACCATTTCGAGAAGGACCGCGCCCTGTCCAGAAGATTCGAAAAGATCGATATCCTGGAACCGCCGGTCAAGGAATCCATCAAGATCCTCAAGGGACTGCGCTCCCGTTACGAGGAACACCACGAGATTGAATACACGGATGCGGCCTTGAAGGCGGCCTGTGAGCTGTCGGCAAAATACATCAACGACCGATTCCTGCCGGACAAAGCCATCGACGTGATCGATGAAGCCGGCGCTGCCATCCGGCTATCCGGTGCCACCCATCGCAAGAAGATTCATCCGTCGGATATCGAAAAGATCGTGGCCAAGATTGCCCGAATTCCAGCGGTCAACGTCTCCACGCCGGACAAGGCCAAGCTGGAAAATCTAGGCAGCCAGCTGCGTCGTGTCGTGTTTGGCCAGGACGATGCCATCGATGCCCTGGTGACCGCTATCAAGCGCTCACGGGCGGGCCTGGGCCAGCCGGAGAAACCCGTTGGTTCATTTCTGTTCACCGGTCCAACCGGTGTTGGCAAGACCGAAGTGGCTCAACAGGTGGCCCGGCAGTTGGATGTGGAATTCATGCGCTACGACATGAGCGAGTACATGGAAAAACACGCCGTGGCCCGGCTCATCGGCGCGCCTCCCGGTTACATTGGATTCGATCAGGGCGGGCTGCTCACCGACGGCGTCCGCAAACACCCCTACTGTGTTCTGCTGCTGGACGAAATCGAAAAGGCCCATGAAGATCTGTTCAACATCCTGCTCCAGGTGCTGGATCACGCCACCCTGACGGACAACAACGGCAAGAAGGCGGACTTTCGTAATGTCATCATCATGATGACCTCCAACGCCGGATCGCGGGAGATGAGCTCTGCCACCATCGGCTTCGGCGACCCCAAAGATGATTCCACCGGCAAGGGGAAAAAGGCCATCGAGAAGATTTTCAGCCCGGAGTTCAGAAACCGCCTGGACGGCATTATCACCTTCAACGCCCTCGACCGTGAGATCATGGAGATGATCGTCGACAAGTTCATGAAAGAGTTTGCCGCTCAGCTGGCGGTCAAGAAAGTCTCAATGGAATACTCGGACAACGTGAGAAAATGGCTGGCCAATAAAGGCTATGACCCCCGATACGGTGCCCGGCCCCTGGCCCGTATCATCCAGACCGAGATCAAAGATGTGCTGACCGATGAAATCCTCTTCGGCAGGCTGGAGAAGGGAGGGTGCGTTGAACTGGATATGGATGGGGAGGGACTGGTGTTCGAATATAGCTGACAGCTCATAGCTGATAGAAATAGCTCATAGCTCATAGCTGGAAGTTTAAAAAGGATAGTGGCTATTCAATGCCCATGAGTGTGAGGAATAAGAGAATTGCTCACCAGCATCAATAAAATCAGTTCTGGATTAAATCGTTCGTCGGCATGCGTTCAGTTCTTCAAATACTAAAGTGATTAATTTTTTCTTAACCACATACTTTGAGCCTTCAGCTTTGAGCTATGAGCTGTCTTCCATAATCTCTCAGCTATGAGCTTTTCTCTATCAGCTAATTTATGCCCGTCTTCACCCTCTCAAAGCAACTCTCCTTTCCCCCACCGTACCTCGCCATAAAAGAAGGCCTGCTGGCCGTCGGCGGCGATCTGAGCCCTGAACGGCTTCTTCTCGCTTATCGAAACGGCATATTTCCCTGGTATTCCGAAGGTGAACCCATCCTCTGGTGGTCGCCCGACCCGAGGCTGGTTTTGTATCCTGATGAATTGCGAATTTCAAAATCGCTTCGCAAGGTCATAATGAAAAGATTATTTCACATTACCTTTGACAAGGCCTTTGAAGCCGTGATTCAAGCATGCGCCGAAGCAAAAAGACCCTATGGAGAGGGGACCTGGATCACCGATGAGATGAAAGATGCCTATTGTGAGCTCCATCGGCAAGGGTATGCCCATTCGGTGGAGGCATGGCGGGACGAAAAACTCGTTGGCGGGCTTTACGGTATTTCCATCGGCCGTGCCTTTTTCGGGGAATCCATGTTCAGCCGGGTCAGCAATGCCTCCAAGGTGGCGTTCGTCACCCTTGTTAAGAATCTTAGGCGCCTGAAGTTCGATCTCATCGACTGCCAGGTGAAAACCGATCATCTCATTCGTTTCGGTGCCCGGGAAGTCCCGAGAAAATTGTTTCTGGGGCAGGTTGGGAAGGCCATAGATAGTTCATAGCTTATAAATGAGTTTGCACGATGGAGTCGCTGATGATTCATGGAGCGATGGAATCGAAAAAACTCCCCGCTAAAATTCCTTGAAAATTCTCGCCAGGGGATGTCCCTGGGCTTGGATGGACAGATCATTGAAGTAGCCGTAAGGCGTTTGAACGGCATGATATGTCGCATTTTCCAGTCTTTCCTGCACACGGTCAATCATTGCCTTGGCATGTTCCGGATCGGCTTTTTCTTCTCCCAGGTGGGTGAACGAGTGCAGAATGATCAGCTTTGTTGCCCATTTTCTGGCCAGCCATTTTGCATTCTTCACCAGCTTGGTCTCAGCCGAACCGCCGTTTTCCGCATCCTTCGGTTCCACATGGATGAAGGCGACAACGGCTTGTTCATGGGCGCTGGGTGCAGCATCCGGGGCATCCGCCAGCGTTTTCATGGCCGGAATCCAGGCGAATGTGTCGCAATACCAGAACAGTACTCTCATTTCTCTCCTCACAGATGGATTATTCGATTCTTGCTTTACCCCCATTTCCGATCAGGAAGCCAGTGGCCGATGGCATTGGCATAATATCTCAAGATGGGTTCCTCCTGTTCAGCACGCATGAACCTGCCGTTGGATTCACAAATGAGGCCACGCAGGCGCATCAGAGCCACCGCATCGGCAATGGCTGCCGATCGGGTGCTGCGCGATGTGTGAAGAACAGGCGCGCCGTGTTGCTGAAGATCGCTGATCAGTTGGTTGCTCCGCGCTTCAACCGCCAGTATATCCAATTCCGCCTCCGAGGCATCCAGAAACACCGCCGACACCAATGAGACAGGCAGCACGGGGATAACGTCGGAGATGCCGCCCATGAGACGGCGGCACAGCCTTTTAATTTCCGGGAACCGCGTTTCCCGATCCAATTCGTTGAATACCGTTTGTGTCTCCCGGCAGTATGCCTTTACCGACAACGGTGTGCCAAAGTTGACGCAGGCGTAGCCGTAACGTCTCCACCGGCTGAGAACCATCAACACCAAATTGCGCAGGATGAATCCGGTGGTGGTTCTGCAGACGAACCACAGGCTGCGGCGTGTGGTCTCAGGGTTAAGGCTGCGCACCAGGCTGCGGTCCTCGATGGTTCGATCGTAGTTGATGCCAACGGGGATGAACACGATGTCCCGATCTTTTTGGGGATCAAACCCGCGGAGCATATAGTCCATCAATCCCAGCCTGGGCTCCCGCAGACGGCCGTCCCGGCTCAGGCCTTGCCGGAGTTGCGCCGCACGAAAAAGGCGCCCATGAACCTAAAGAGCATGTGCAGGGGCCAGATTTTGGCCCATTCGCCCACGGCGTAGGATAAGGTAGTGCGCTCGGCGGCCAGAAAGGCCACCAGCACGTAGTCCATGTTGGACCGGTGGTTCATCACAAACACCACCGTTGAGTCCGGGTCGATGGCCCGGTACTGCTCATCCTGCAGCAGCCCCACCCGTACGCGGTAAAGCATGCGGGCGATCTTCTTGGCGATCCAATAGCCGATCCGAAAGTAAAAATAGGCGTTGAAGGAGGGGACTATTTCCTTGGCGTAGACCGATACCTTGTTTTGGACCACCTCCAGGGGCATGTCGTGCTCGCGGGCATAATTTCTCACGGCTTCGATCACCCCGGGATCGTACACCAGACGGTCCACCAGCACCTGACGCTTGGTTAGCTGGAAGGGCCTGATTTCGATATCCAGCCGGGTGCCGATCTCCTCGATGACCCGGTTGATGCGCCGGCGCAAAAACCACCGGCTGCTGGGGATCAGCACCCGATCCAGCACCGCGATCACGGCCACGGCAATCAGCATGACAAAAAGCCAGATGGATATGGTGATATCACCGGTCATGTAAATCCTAAAAGCCGGAAAACGGCGGTGAACCCCATTGACTGGACAGCAATAACCCTCACCCGGGGTTCTGTCGTCAAGGGGCGATGTAAGGTGGGATATAAGGCAATAAAGGGTGGACTTTAAATATCCGTGTCACTATTCAAGCAGTTCAAGAATGATCCGCTTTTTACTCTTCCCTGAAGCGGCGTTCAGGATGGTGCGGATGGCCTGAACGTTCTGGCCTTTTCTTCCGATGATTTTCCCCAGGTCCTGCTTGGCCACGGATAGCTCGATGACGATGCTCTGCTGGCTTACAATTTCATGTACCGATACCTGTTCCGGAACGTCCACAAGTGCCTTTGCAATTTCCTCGACCAGCTTCTTCATGGTGCCTCTCCCTGGATATAATTATAGCGCTCTTTCTGCTCCCACTCCTCTTCAGGTTGACAGGTCAAAACAAACAGGCGTTT
>JABZFO010000124.1 GCA_014237405.1 Desulfosarcina sp.
TGGGTGAAGCGCGCCGTGGACCTGGAAAGCGGCCAGCGGAAAATCATTAAACTGGTGTTTTTCGAAAAATTCACCGCCCACATCGGCAACACCGCCTTCGATTGTTTTCGAAGTCCCCGCAAGGAGGCACGGATTCTGGAACGGGTGGCAGGCCATCCCCATTTCATGCACGGGTTCGCCACCTCCGATAGCAAGGGAAATATCATCCGGGTACTGGATTTCATTTACGGGAAATCACTCTACGACACCATCGAGGATCTGACCGGCAGCCATGAGAACTATTTTTTTGATGTTTTTCCGGGAATTCTTGACCACTTCAAAACCTGCATCGAAGCTATCGGATTTCTTCACCACCAGGGAGAGAAACACGGCGACATCAGGCGGGATCATATAATTATCGACCGTGAAAGCGGCAACTACCGATGGATCGATTTCGATTTCAACTACCGCCACCGTGAGAACATCTTCGGATATGACCTTTTCGGCATCGGCAACATCCTGATCTATCTGACCGGCAAAGGGGATCTGCTCATGCAGGACCTCTTTCGACAAGCCCATCCGTCCATCGGCATGCTCGAGCCACAGGACCGGAACATTGTCTTTCATCACCGGGTGGCAAACCTGAAGAAGATATACCCGTATATCCCGGAATCGCTGAATCTCATCCTGCTGCATTTCTCGGTGGGTGCCAACTGGTTCTACGAGAATGTGGATCAGCTTCTGGAGGATTTGGCACTGGTCAACCACTGACCTTTTCAAACCATTTGTCGGAGCGCCAAATGAACCGTTTAATGGATAACCATATTGTCATTGCTGTTGACGGATCGGAAAATTCCTGGCGTACCGTGGCTTATGTGGGTAGGCTTCTGGGCGGACTGGCAGGATTCACGGTAACGCTTCTGCACGTCATTCACGCACCGGAAGAGGATTTTTTCTCATCGCCCCAGGAACGTGAACGGTGGATCAATTCCGGCCGGAAGAAGGTCGAAAGATGGTTGGCCGATTACCGGGACATGCTGATTGCAGACGGCATTGAGGCCGGTGATGTGTCCATCCGCACGGTAGAACGGGACGGCCCTTCCCTGGCCCAACTGATCCTTGCCGAGATGACATCCCTTAAAGCCGGTACCATCGTGGTGGGCCGGCAGGGATTGTCCCGAAAAGAGGAGTTCCTTTTTGGTTCCGTGTCCAAACAGATTGTCAGCCATGCCCGCAAATGCACCGTCTGGGTGGTTCAATAGCATGATAGGAGCTATTAAGCTGGGAGACGATGAACATCGAACTCGATCTCAAGCGCCACTGCATCGAAACGGAAATGAAGCGACGCTATAATGCCGCCATTTCCCGTTACTTCAAGGCGGATTCGGACAAAACCGACCTTGAAAAGGAACTTGCGCTGCTTCAGCAGGCACTTCAGGCTTTCGATTTTCAGCAACTGAGAAGCCGATGGCCGGTACTTTCCGGCGGCAGTGGATGCCGCGTTTTCCTTACCCTGGATGCCGCCGGCCAACCCAATCTCAGTTTTGAGAACAC
>JABZFO010000081.1 GCA_014237405.1 Desulfosarcina sp.
TTCTTTAAGAATCCATAGGATTATTCAAAGCAAAACGCCATCTTCCAACTATCTTGAAAATCAGACAACCTTTTCAATTTAATGAGGAAATACGGTTCCATTTATTGTGAAAATCAACACCATACTCCTGGACATGGGCGTCCATGGCGCCGACGTTTCAATCCACGCCCCCGCGCGGGGGGCGACTTTTGATATTCGAGGTTGTCGCACACAAGTACTGGTTTCAATCCACGCCCCCGCGCGGGGGGCGACTTTGCACAGAGGCCATGAACGACGAGCGCATGGGTTTCAATCCACGCCCCCGCGCGGGGGGCGACAACCCGCGCCGGTCGTGGTTGCCGAAGTCCTTCCAGTTTCAATCCACGCCCCCGCGCGGGGGGCGACAAAAAGCTACAGCTGTCAAGGCGACCGCCGAGGGTTTCAATCCACGCCCCCGCGCGGGGGGCGACGGCGGGGGAGTCAAGCCCGGCCAAAACTAATTTAGTTTCAATCCACGCCCCCGCGCGGGGGGCGACGTGAACTCGAACGTCTGTGCTTTGTCGCCTGCAAGTTTCAATCCACGCCCCCGCGCGGGGGGCGACCTTTTTATTTCCCCTCTAACAAGACGACCTCTTGTTTCAATCCACGCCCCCGCGCGGGGGGCGACACCAAACCGGAGAAGCGTATCTTTGCCATACATGTTTCAATCCACGCCCCCGCGCGGGGGGCGACGCAATAAGGGCGGCAGTTGATGCCGCCAAATGGCTGTTTCAATCCACGCCCCCGCGCGGGGGGCGACTTGTCTTGGCAAAGGAGGTAGCCATTTTTTGCAAGTTTCAATCCACGCCCCCGCGCGGGGGGCGACTGCTGCTCTTTAACGCCCTGTTTTTTCAACCGGAAATTGCCGGACTGTCGCGATCAATCTAAAAAGTGGCGTTAAAGTTCTCATCGTTAAATTCCATAACCTCCTTATCCATTATTAAAACAGGCAGATAAATAATTTTGCGAACATCCCGGGGAAATCATGTGTGCTTGGGGTTCGCACTAGCCCCAATACAAGCGTAATTAAAATGCAAAAGAAGTAAAAAAGTACTCGAAATGCTCCAAAAAACAGTGTATTATAGAAAGTAGAGAACAAACAATAATACCTTGAAAGGAGCACCTCGAGTGAAACGAAATATCGCTAAAAAGCTGGCAAAACGCAAGAAGAAAATAGCAAAAAAATTGAAAAAAAGAAATTGGCAAAACCAACCTCAACCGATGTTTGCAGGCACCAATATCCACTACGATATTGACGGCCGTAACAAGGGTATAGCCAACGGTGGCATTGGGATTATTCATCAACTGGCATCCAAATCCGGTTTGGTCAAAGAGATAGATGCTCGTTTGCAACTGCTGAAACGCCATTTACCGTATCACGAATCAGACCACGTGCTAAATATTGCCTACAACATCATTGCCGGCGGTCATTGTCTGGAGGACATCGAGTTGTTGAGAAATGATGAAGCCTGGCTTAATGCACTGGGTGCCGAAATTATTCCCGACCCCACTACCGCGGGCGATTTTTTAAGACGATTCGATGAAGACACCATTACCGAGTTGATGGAAATTAAAAACACCATTCGTAAGAAAATCTGGCAGCAACAGCCCAAGACTTTTCTTAGACAGGCCGTTGTCAATGTTGATGGAACCATCTGCCCAACCGATGGCCAATGCAAACAAGGGATGGACATTTCCTATGACGGCCAGTGGGGCTATCATCCGTTGGTTGTTTCATTATCCAGCACACGTGAACCGCTATACATCGTCAATCGGTCAGCTAATGCGCCATCCCATTTAGATTCGGCCAAGTGGATCGATAAAAGCCTTGATCTTGTCTGCGACATATTCGGGAAAGTGCGATTGCGTGGGGATACCGATTTTAGCCTTACGGAACATTTTGATAAATGGGACCGGCGCTGCATGTTTGTTTTCGGTATGGATGCCATGCCAAATCTGGTTAAGATCGCTAATGGTATTGATTCGTCAGATTGGCAACTACTTCAAAAGAAACCCAAATATGAGGTCAAAACTCGAAATCGCAAAAGACCGGGAAATGTAAAAGAGCAAGTGGTAAAAACAAGAGGGTTTAAAAACGTGCAGACCGAAGCGGAACATATCGCCGAATTTGCATATAAACCCGGCAAATGCAAAAAAACCTATCGGATGATTGTCCTGAGAAAAACGATTAAAGTAACCAAAGGCGAACTGAAGCTCTTTGATGACATCCGTTACTTTTTTTACATCACCAACGACATGAAAATGTCATCAGAGGCTTTGATCGAGTTTTACCGCGGCCGCGCAGATCATGAAAATGACATCGAGCAATTGAAAAACGGTGTCCGCGCTCTTCAGGCACTTTCTGACAGTCTACTTTCCAACTGGGCCTACATGGTGATTGCCTCGCTGGCCTGGGATTTGAAAGCCTGGTTTGGCATGCTACTTCCCTACCGTCATCTTGGATTGCAAGTCTTACGCATGGAATTTAAGCGGTTCATCAATACATTTATCAAGATACCGTGCCTGATTATTAAAACCGGCAGACGGATTTTCTACCGATTCGTTGGGTATAATACGCGCCTGAAACATGTCATCAATTTTCCTCAGGCGATCAGAGCCGCCGGCTTTACATAGACAACATTTTACGGTAGCCAGGGCATTGGGCGCTGGTGAGCCTGAAAGCGCAACAAAAGGAGGTTCTATTTGTACGCTTTGTGGTTTGACAAAAAAAATCTTGAAATTTGCTCCACCATTTAAATTACGCTTATTTTAGGACTAGCTTCAAACAATCAGCGGCCCCTCTTGGTCTATGCTTTCTTTCGCACCCACATGCTCGACTCGTTTCCGCCAGTTGGCGCCAAGAAAGTAAAACCGCAGGCTGTCGGTTTCAGTCTCGATCTGGTCAATTAGCTTCTGTTTGAAAACAGCCCACTGGGCCGGATCCACGATGCATTCGAACACCGAATATTGCACCCGCTGGCCGTAGTTCTTGCAGATTTTGGCCACCCGCCGCAGGCGTCCGGGGCCTTCTGCATCCGTTGTCGATACATCGTAGCTCACCAGCACCATCATGGCGTTTACCTCCAGACAAAGGGCGGGTACGCGTCCAAGTCATCGCGCAGATAACGGGCCAGCAGCAGGGCCTGAGTGTGAAACAACAGCCCGACGGCCACCTTCTCCTCCAGAAACGGATGAAAGATCTCGTCCTGCTTGCGCTTCTGATAGGCCATCAGCACCGTTTTGCGCAGATCGTCGCTCATCATTACCGCACCGGTTTCCTGAATGATGAAATCCTTTTTCGCAGCCTGACCCCGGTTGATCAGCGAAAGCACCAACCGGTCCGCGATGACGGGCCGGAATTCCTCCATCATATCCAACGCGAGTCCGGGCCGGCCAGGCCGATCCCGATGCAGATACCCCACGGCCGAATCCAATCCCACAGATTCCAGTGCGGAACGCACGTCGTGCAACAGCAGGGTATAGATGAACGACAGCAGGCAGTTGACCGGATCCAGCGGGGGCCGCCGGTTTCGGCCATTGAAAGTAAAGCCGTTGCCCTTGTTGACAATGAGGTGATCGAAAACACTGAAATAGACCCTGGCGGCATCCCCTTCCATCCCCCGCAGGGAATCCAGCGGCATGTTCGATCTGATACTCTTGAGCAGGGCCGAAATGTGGTCCGACGCGGCATTGATACCGGCCGCATCAACCTTGTCGCCGTGATCCCTGACCACCCGCTGAAGCACCGTGCGGGTATTGGCCAGTTTACCCACCAGCACGCCATGGGCTATTCGAGCCGACGCATCGTCGCTGTCCGCCTGCCGATACTGCTCCCGCCGCAACAGCACGTTGCCGGACACCGGCCCCTGAACCCGCGCCAGAAAGCGGCCGTACTCCGTCAAAAAGCTTATCGCCACATCTCGTTCCGCGCAAAAGCCCATGAGATAGGGGCTGCACATGACCCGCCCGAAGCAGACGATGCCGTCCAGGGTGTGCACGGGGAGCTGGAGCTTCTTCTCGCCCTCAACGGAGATGACAACAGTTTCCCCTTCCTTGTTCAGGTACGCGCCCTGGGTGGTGACGAACAGGGTGTTGAGGTGCTTTTTCATTTTCCCTCTCGGATCGCTTTAAGGTATCGGCCGGCTGACTTTTTTCCATCCAGCGTTTCCGGCAGACAGTAGGAGATGAAGGAGCAGTTCGGGCAGCGCTGGTCGAATACCGGCTTGGGCGTCTTCCGCGCATTGAACAGCGCATGCAGCCGCCGTGACATCTCTTCCGTCTCCATGCGCAGTTCATCATCCAAGGCTACATCCTGCCGCCGCCGGGTCTTTCCGTAAAAAAGCGCACCACCGTCGATGCGGTGCCTCAGCATCTCCTCCAGGCAGAGGGCCTGGGCGCAAAGCTGAATCTTGTCGCAGTTGTTTTTCTTAGGGCGCCCTCGCTTGTATTCCACGGGGAAAGGCCGCCAGATGGTTTTTCCGTCCGACCCTTTTTCCCGGTGAAACTCCACCGCATCGGCCTTTCCCACCAGACCCAGCCGAAGGGACCGCAGCGACACGGCAAAGGAAATGCGCACATCCCGCCGCGTTTCGCTTTTTCCCGAATCAACCCGGTCATGCATGATTCGCCCTTCGGCAGTGAACCGGTTTTCCAGCCACACCTGCTCCACATGGATCAGGGCACACTGCCGCTCACAGAAACAGATATGCTGAAGGGCGGAGAGCGGCAAAAGGTCGGATTCAGCGTACAAAACTTATATTCCCATTTGATAGACTGATAAAATTAGTTTATATTAGAAATATGAAACGAATCCAGTGGCGAAACAGGGCGCTCCGGCAACTACGCAAAATCAAGTCGAAGCCAGAGCGTATCAAAATTAAGAATGCTGTTCGCGAGTTGGAAACCTTTCCGGACTGCCCGGGTGTTAAAAAACTGAAGCACCGTGTCGACTATCGATTGCGCGTCGACCGGTGGCGAGTCATCTTTACGGAACAACTTGAAATCATCCTCATCAAGGAGGTGAAAAAACGAGATGAACACACATACACTTAACAATGTCCAGGTGATCAGCCGAGATGGAAAACCGGAATACGCCGTGGTTCCATATATTGAGTATCTACACCTTCTCGATAAGGCCGAGGATAACACCACTTTAATTCCCCATGAAGTAGTCGAACGGGTCATCGAAAAAGAGTTCAACCTATTAAAAGCGTGGCGCAAATATCTTGGACTGACTCAAAAAGAAATCGCCGGAAGGGCCGGGATCACCCAATCGGCCCTGTCCCAAATGGAACGTATGGAGATCAACCACCGAACGGCCACATTGGAAAAACTGGCCATGGCGATGAAAATTGAAACTAGCCAATTGGTTGATTGATGTTTTCATATCCTTAGAATATTGCGCCTGACCGGCAATGCCGGCACCTCTCACTCCTGTCTGGCCTGTTGTTTTTTTCGAGCTTCATCGACCAAAGCCATCGACGCCTGCCAAGCCTGTCTGCAAAATGTTGCGAATGGCTGCAACTTGTCCGGTTCCGACAGCAATTCATCACCGGCTCGTATCTGTCCCACGGCAAAATAATATGCCGATAATGCGTCGATATACGCCTTGCGCTGTTCCCTGGGGATGATGATTGGCGGCAGGCCGGCCTTGAGAACCGGGATATTGGCAACCAGCCTGGCCAGACGGCCATTCCCATCCCAAAAGGGATGAATGCGGACAAAACTGATGTGCAGTTGTACGTAAGCTGTCAGGGCCTGCTGTGTATCTCCCGGTTTTATATCCTGTCCCAGTTCACGATACAGCTCAAACCAGTTCTCCATCAGCCGGTGAATATCGGCAGGTCTGCCATACTCAAAAATCACCTGCTTGCCGTCAATGACGCCGGCAGTGGAATTCGGCTCCTTTTTCCAGCCGCCGACAGGCTTATACACATCAACAACCACCTCGGTCTGCACCGCCTTGTGCAGGGCAAACAGATCCGCTTTAGTGAACTCCCTCCCCTCTTGAAGGCAATCATATATCAGATCAATGGCCCGGGCATGACCGACTACCTCCTCATGGTCCTTGAGAGGCTTGCCGGATATGGTCAATCCTTCCTGCAGAACAAAGGCAGTCTCACCAAGGGTGAGGGTGTTGCCTTCAATGGCAGTGGAGGTGTGGGTCCACAGGTTCCGTAGTTGGATTAGCAGGGCCTTTCGGAGGTCTTTGTCCAGGCCGTTGAGGAAAGTGAGCATTTGGTTACACCAAAGATTAGAATCCATCAATAATCTTCGGCTCCAGACCGTCCAAGTTATCAAGCTCGAAACTGCCATCATCAGCCACCTGCAAGGTACGATGCACCTTTGCGGAGGAATATTGGCCGGACTGGCTGTTGTGCTGCCACCAGATCACCTTCTCAACTGCCATGCTCCCCTCTGGCCTGGCGGAGGAGGCGTCCCCTTCAAAAAGTTTCGGCAACACTGATTTGATAACCTCTGCATCTTCGTTATTAAAACCTGTACGTTCCGAAAGTTGCGGATTCATGCTGCCGAAGGTGACATAAATTGCCTGATCCACCCGGTGTTTCATGCCCATGGTGTCAGAACTCTTCTTGGTCCCGTCCCCCTCTCCACTAACACTCTTGGTTATTTGCGTACTGGTGACACTGACTGGCTCCACACTGAAGGCAGACTGGACCGAAACCGGACCGCGAATGGGAATGGATACGCCATCTTTATCACCCTTAAAGGCAAAGAGTTGACCAAAGGTGCGAACATCCAGCCATTTCTTACAGGCGAGGTTGGCCGCTTCTTCCGGACTTGTTTGCCTGCGATTAAAGGCCTCTTTACCAAGCCCATATACCTCTGACTCTGCCCGGGCCTTTAAGCTCGGCATACCATCACTTTTCTTTTCATCAGACTGGACAAAGATGGCATGGCCACCTTCCTGCAAACGATCTCGAATTTTTCTTTTCAGGCAGACATCGGTAACCTCTCCATACCCGTCATAATCTATACGGGGCCGATTGCCGTTTAATGGATCGCCGTTTGGATTAGCATTTTTAACACTGAAGATAATGGCAAAATCAATTTTGTTTTCCAGGCTCATGATCTATCTCCTTTATTCGTTTTCATTATTGTCTGACTTTGTATTTCGCCAGTATTGTTTCTGGCAATGATACCCCAGCAGGAATTCGCCGGAGAGCGACTTTTCACTAGTAAAATCATTCGGTAAAAAAGCTGCATACACAGCATCGAGCTCTTTCTGACGGTTGGTTAAAAAGCCAGCTCGTGTCCCCTGTAATCTCTGCATATAAGGCTGCAAACCCAGCTCAATATTACGCCAGGTAGAAAAGGGGCGATCCGCAAAACGCTGCATTAATCTGGCGGCAGTTGTTGGTCTGCTCTCTCCTCCAACATTCAAGGCAACCTCTTCAATACGTGCGGCTATAGCCAGCAGGCGACCATATAAATAATCTCGTGTTTTTCTATCTTCTTCTAATGACATGGCATATTTTCTCCTTTTTATTTCATCAGGGTGACGCATGTAAAACCCCTTGAACAAGGCACAGGCAACCCCAAGATTTCTCTCCCATTCCCAGTTGTCGCAATTATTGCGATTGCTGGCTCGACGCACCGCTGCAATCATTACATCCCGAGGAAAAGGACGGCCATCAACAATGCATGGCAGTAACCGCTCCAGCAAACTTTTTTTCAGAGTGCCATTACTCTTCAAAATATCACCGTAGGCCGCTTCGGCAATAACCCGGGGAACCGGGCTGTTAACCGGCCAGATTGTTTTTCTGATGGGCTTTTTCTTGTTTTTCGGATTTGGATAGTCCTTGGTATGGCGCTGGGGCCAAGCGAACTGAATGTGCCAGTCATGAATACGGTCCAGAAATTCACTGGCGAGAAGTTCCCGATAATAGATAACGCCCATTCTTCCAGGTGTTGCTGAATCCAGGCCCATTACCACGATTTGCTCATTTGGCTCCAGCTTTGCCCGATAGCCTGCTAGATATTTTTTGAAGCTATGGGCAAAGGACGCACCTAAATCCACAGCATAATCTATCTGGTGCTGCGGCTCCTGTTCAATTTCCGGTTTCAAGGAAATTTCATCACCCAACATGGCCCAGGAATCCGATAATGGTTCAGGGATGGCTTTGCCGGAAACAGCCCAGGCGACATAGACTTGGTCACCATTTCGATAACCCTGGCGGGAGATAAGCCAGCGCAGGGCATTATGAGCTTTCTGAGTTACTTCCAAACTTATAGCAACCGACTGGCTCCCGTTAACAGCTATGCTTTTTTTTGTGTCGCTAAAACGACCTCGGAAGGTAAAGCCCGTCAGGTCATTGGCTGAAATGAGTTTGGCCTTATCGCCTGTATGGCGTAATTTAGCAGGATGATTGGCGGCCAATGTCTGCTCCTGACCAGAAATGAAACAAAGCCCCTTCACACCTTCAACCATGGCATCAAAATCAATCCAGCTCTGCTGCAAACTTTGATCTGTCCACGTCTGGCTGCTTTCGTCCCCCTCTTTTTCCACTGTCCAGCACACGAGGGCGGAACCCTGATCAACCTTACCCTTCACTTTGGGGAGTACCTTAAAAATTGGGGGGACTGGATTTTCTTCAGAAGGCTCAAATGGCCAATTTGAACGAAGCTGGCCATTCTCGTCAACATGCAGGACGAGGGTGTCAACCAAATCGGTAACCATTCGTTCCTGCATTATGTAGTTGTAAACGGCGAGAGCCTTTGGGTGGGAAAAAGGCGAATAACACCAGTTGGCGAGTTGATTTCTATACCCCTCAAAATAGGGCTTTTTCTTCCCCCCATAACTGGCGTAATCTCTCGCAACATATTGAATCTTATCTGCTAACGGGTGAGGCGCTTCACCACTGCTTCTACCTGCCGATTTTTCTGTGGCAGGCAAAACAATTTGCGTTTTTTCAAGCACCGAAGCCCGCTTGAACTTGCCTTCCCCATCAATGACGATATTGATATGGGCATTTTGCAAGGTATGGCTGATTGGCATGAGCGTATCCTCATCAGGCAAATCCAATGCCACACCCACCTCATAGGTTTCATACAGTTTTGCCATCCAGCTCATAGTAATGCCTCCTCTTTTTCAACAGGGAGGATGTTTTCACCAAGATCAAAATCCTTTGCGGTCATCTTGCGGATAAAACGTTTGATCTCACATTCTTCCGGTCGGGGAAAATCCAATACCCCGTCACGCATAGTGGCGTGCCAAAAACGGCTGACAAACTCATCCTTCCCTGTTTCATCCGGATAATCAAAACCATGGAACATAAGACCAAAACCGAGTTCATCGATGTCATCATAGGCCCCTTCCCCATCCCCGAACCGACACGGCTCCACATAGGCCTGACAATCACGGACACCCAAAAAAATATCCTGCCTTCCTCCTTTCTCCAAAATGCGTTTAGCGATATTGAAATGCTTGCCGTCAATACGATCCCTGACAAGTTTCGGGCGATATTCATTCCACTCAAAATGGGCCTGTACCTGGTATTCCACATCATGTAGAAAGGTATAAATGGCCAGGGAATTTCCTCCGCCCCAGACCAGAGGTTTTGTCCCCTTAGTTTGGGTTCTGAGGGGCTTTATCACCCGAATCTTATCAACATGCCAGATGATGGTGGGTTTCCAGTAGATGGATTTCAAAACCCCTTTAATGGCCTCATAGGTCGGAACATGATAGGAGCATTTTTCCCCACCTGTTTTCGTTACCGGATCAGTAAACAAGGCATAACGCCCCCAGACCCGAAAACTGATGCTGTTTTTCATTGTGTTATTCCCTCCTTAGATCATTTGAAATTCTAAAGGGCTTACTTCCTCAGTAGACAACCCGAAATCTTTGCTGTAATAGCGTTCATCCAGATAATAAATTTCTTCACCTTCCTGAACCGGCATCACCGCCTTGACCTCTTTCAATTTTTGCCAGACATTGGGAAACACATTGACACTGTACTTCTGGGCCCGTTGCAGAAGTTGATATGCCTTGGCAGGTTCAAAATCAGCACAGAGCCCGGCAATAATCTCCTTACCCTCTCCATAGGGTACTATCACCGCCTGGGTCGGGGCATCAATAGCCTTGAAGGCCTTACCTGCCGTCTTAAACGATTGCCGGAGCTGTAATGGTTGTGTTCGGCCTATATTCAGATGATTATCACTGAGCAGACTGAGCAAAGTATTATCTCTTCCTGCCTGTTTTTCCGTCAGGGGATAGGCCATAAGATTAGCCCGATCGTAGAAATAATAGAAAAAATACTGACTCATTACATCCGGATTTAGAAGTTCAGCATCTTTATTTTCCGAAAAAATCCGCAAGGCCTTATCACGTCCTTCTTTAATATCAGGGAGCATATCAATTGCTTCATCCTGCGGGTTCACCACATAGACTTGTGCCATTGGCAGATTACCGTTTCGGTTACAGCGACCGGCTGCCTGGGCAATGGAATCGAGTCCTGCCAGAAACCGGATAACTGAATTGAAATCTATATTAACCCCAGCCTCTATAAGCTGGGTGCTGATACAAAGCACGGGTAATTGATCATCAAGCCGCTGTTTAACAATATTAAAAATTTTCTTACGATGTGCAGGGCAGAGGCTGGTGCTAAGATGAAAAATAGAATCACCCTCTACTTTGCCCAAGCAAAAACCATAGAGTTTACGAGCCCATTTTTTAGTGTTGACAATTACCAGACAATTTCCTTTCTCCACAAGCTCGGAAATCATCAATTCCGCAAGCTCACGTTCAGTCCATCCCTCCACTCTAACTAGGTTACAAATTTCCACCCTTTTGAACTCTTCAAATACATCTGCCATATTGGCAACCAGTTCATGGTTGTCCGGAAGAGTTAGCTGGCCTTTGTTCGGTAACTTCAAATCATCCAGAAGCGGCTGAGTGGCAGTACAAAGGATCGCCGTACTTCTGGCATGGTCAACGAAGAACTGGATACCATTGCAAAAGAGATGGACACAATTAATGGGAAGGCTTTGAATTTCATCAAAGATCAAAACCGAATTGGCAATATTATGCATTCGCCTGGCACCACGGGTGCCACCACCAAACAGAACTTCCAGAAACTGAACCATGGTAGTGAATATAATGGGCGCATCCCAATTTTCCGTCACCAGTTTTGAATGCCAGGTCTGGGTCTCAGGTTCCAGATTAGAATGATGCTCCAAAACCCATGGAAATTCATCGTTTTCATGTTCAAGAGCCTTGCGAATCTCCTCGGCGTTCTGTTCAATAATGGAGGTGTAGGGGATAATATAAATGATGTGATCAAGTTTGTGCTTCTTTGCATGGCGGAGGGCATAACGCATGCTGGCAAAGGTTTTACCGCCTCCTGTCGGTACAGTAAGAGTGTAAATCCCCTGGGCATCAGTAGCACGTTTTTTGCATTGGGCGGAAATCTCCTGACGGGCCTTATTTATTTCGTAAACCTTATCTATTTCATTATCAGGCGAAAAACTTGCCAGTTTTTCTTCCAGTCGATTAATGGCAATTTGCCAATCCATTGGTGCAGTTGTGCGGAATTTGACATTTTCAGGTTTTTCAAAATCTGCGCTGTTGATTCGGTCGGCATCTATCAAACAGCTAAAAAGGAAGCGAGTAAAAAAACCAAGTCTGAATTGTTTGATTATCTCAGACTCTTTTTTCAGGGGAGCAACAACTTTTAGGAGCTGGCTGCAGAAATCATGCAGGAATGACTCTGAGGATAGTTCATCCAGTTTTTTTTGTACTGCTTCATCAGCAACTGCCAAACATTCCTGCAGGTGGGTTTTCTCATCCTCTTTCTTGATCCTGTCCAGAAAGCCATTATTGCCATCTGGTTTCAGACAATCAAGCAAACCGCCATGGTGAGAGGCAAGGCTCACCGCCAATATCTGCCCCACCAATCCACCCTGAACCCCATATCGACGAAATCGCTCCCACACCCATTGGGCTCCAGCAGTCGAGTGGTCGATCTTGCCTTTCAAAGACTTAGAATCCACATATTCATCATCAATATCCGGGTTAAACATGCCAGTGGATGACTTGATATAGGCCTGAAACGCATGGCTATATTTGCCAAAATCATGCAATAATCCAAGAATGCCCCCTGCTTCTGATACACAAATTTTACCAGCAAGTCTGCTACAGATGGCAGAAACTTCCTCTAAATGGCTACAAACAGTCTGCTCTTTTTGATCGGATTCGCGACGGTGAGCTATGAATTCACTATTCATCAAGAAGCTCCTTTCTCAAGCATTAAAACCAAACCTTACCAGCTTGTTTTCCAAAATGAATGGTTTTCGTAAGATGTCATCCTGTTTTCTTTTTGCTCCTTGTCATTTGGAAAAAATGATCCACGCCCCCAATGCAGGGGGCGATCTTTCGGGCCTAATAATTATTGTTAATGTTTCAATCCACGCCCCCACATGGGGGGCGACACTATAAAAATAAAGGATCCACCTCCAGAGGAGGTGGTTTTGAAATAACCCCTAAAAGGGGATAAATTGCCTTTTCCCCCTGAGGAGGCAAAGGTTGAGTTGTCCCTTTTAAAACAATTTACTG
>JABZFO010000080.1 GCA_014237405.1 Desulfosarcina sp.
AAGCCCGGCTGAACGGTTAAATCAATTTAAGTATCATGATAACTGGCTACATAATCTTTGCATTTCGGCTTCCTTGGGAGGGTATCGCTGTCCTCCCCAAAATCCGTTATAATCAGGAAAACTTAAAGTATGGGAGAAAGCTTATTATTTTACACAACAGGTCTATAGAACCGTTTTATCCAAAAGCTAACCGCTAATGGCTAAAAGCTAATCGCACAGGTCGAAAAATTTTACCACAGGCATATAGTTGATATTCCGAGGATAAAATTTTGAGCATAACGCAGAGATTGGGCGAAAAGACCGTTTCCGGATGAACACTTAAACCATATAAGTACCAAGATAATCGCCTTCAAAAAAAATCCAGCGCTGATTTAAAATAATGAGGTTCTTCTCCAATTTAGTTGGAGAAATTGACTTTTCAGGCAAATGGACTATTGTTGGACAGCACTTAAACCCTTTACATGGGTCTACCGACCCAACTCGTCATGGCGACGGCCGCACCCATCTATCAAACCATCGACATCATCGAACAGGAACCCATAGTCATGATCTTAGATGAAGCGCGCCAGGTTCTGCAGATTGAAGCAGACGGCATTTTGAAACTGATCGATCGCCTCGACCTCCGGTTCGACCAGATGGTGGAGGTCATCTTGAAGGCAACCGGCCGGGTCATCGTCAGCGGCATCGGCAAGTCCGGAATTATTGGCAGAAAAATCAGCGCAACATTGAACAGTACCGGTACACGGTCGCTGTTTCTGCATCCAGTGGAAGCCATGCACGGCGATCTGGGGATGGTTTGCCCGGACGACGTCTTTCTGGCCATGTCCTACAGCGGAGAAACCGATGAACTGAACATACTGATGCCCAGCATCCGCAACATCGGGTGCACGGTTATTTCCATGACGGGGAACCCGGCATCCACCCTGGCCAAGCACAGCGACATCGTCATCGATGTGGGTGTGGAAAAAGAGGCCTGCCCCCTGGGATTGGCACCGACGGCCAGCACCACGGCCTTGCTGGCCATGGGGGATGCACTGTCCGTTGTGCTGATCAACAAGAAACAATTCAAAACAAGCGACTTTAAGCGGTTTCATCCCGGCGGCGCATTGGGCCACCGGCTGTCCAGCCAGGTAAAGGACATCATGCTCACCGGTGAGGCCGTTCCCACCGCCACCACATCCGTATCCATGCAGGAAGCCGTGGAGGAGATGGACCGCCACGGGCTGGGCGCCCTGATTATCGTTGACGAAGACAAAAAGCTGGCGGGAATTATCACCGACGGAGATCTCAGGCGAATGATTGCCCAGAAGAAGCCGGTTTTCGAACAATCCCTGACTGCGGTGATGACCCCATCGCCTCTGCATGCATATTTGCAAACACCTGCCTTTGATGCCCTCAACATCATGGAGCAGCATGAAATCACCATTCTGCCGATCATCGACAACGACCACCGGGTACTGGGAATCCTGCACCTGCATGACATCCTCGGGAAAGGCGAATTCAAATTCAACGGGCTCGATCCCGAAAGAAGGGGATAGCAAGGAGAGGTTATGAATCAAGAAACCATCGAAACCCGCATCCAGACATTGGGTGAAGCAAAGATTCCATCTCCGATGTTGAAGGAAGAGCACGGAGGGATCAACCATCTGTTCGTTTCCGATGAAGACCATGTGATAATCAATATCAAGCGGGCGGATATCGAAGCGATGATCGTAAAAGGCGTAACCCCACCGGCCTTCGAACTGGCCGGTCCGCGGCGAAAAGTCTATTTCGACGCTTCCAAACTCAGGTGCGCCATTGTAACCTGCGGTGGTCTGTGCCCGGGGCTGAACGACATCATCCGGGCCGTCGTGCTGGAGCTTTACTACCGCTACAGCGTAAAGATCATCTATGGTGTACGCTACGGACTGGAGGGGTTTATCCCCGAGCACAACCACGATTTTCTGGACCTGACGCCGGCCCGGGTTACCACCATCATGAACATGGGCGGTTCCATTCTCGGATCGTCGCGGGGGGCCCAGGACATCGACCGTGTTGTGGATTGTCTGGAGGTAAACAACATCGGCATCCTGTTCATGGTGGGCGGTGACGGCACCCTCATGGCCGCATCCAAGATTGCGGATACCATTTCCCAACGGAAACTGAAAATCAGCGTGGTGGGCATCCCCAAAACCATCGACAACGACATTCACATGGTCTCCCGCTCCTTTGGATTCGACACTGCGGTGGATGTCTCCCGGATGGCCATCCAGGGTGCCCATAACGAGGCCATCGCCTACCCCAACGGCGTGGGCCTCATCAAACTCATGGGGCGGCACTCCGGTTTCATTGCCGCCACGGCAGCCCTGGCCCAGCAGGATGCCAATTTCGTATTGATTCCTGAGGTGGATTTCGACCTTGACGGTCCAAAAGGATTGATGGCCGCCTTAGTGGCAAGGGTGACCAGCCGGGGGCATGCGGTCATCGTGGTGGCCGAAGGGGCCGGGCAGAAATTTTTTGAAAATATGGATGAGCGTCGGGACGCATCCGGTAATGTCCGGCTCAATGACATCGGTCCATTTTTAAAGGATGCCATCAAGGCTCACTTTGCTGAAAAGGACATTCCGGTGAACATCAAATATATAGATCCCAGCTACATGATCCGCAGCCTTCCGGCCAATGCCAATGACAGCGTATTCTGCGGCTTTTTGGGAAGGGATGCGGTGCATGCGGGAATGGCGGGAAAGACCAAGCTGGTCATCGGCCACTGGAACAACCATTTCGTGCATTTGCCCATGGAGGCCACGGCGGGAAAAAGAAAACAGATCAGGCCCAACGGAAAGCTGTGGACAACGGTACTGGAATCCACTGGCCAGTCATCGCTTGAAAATGATCCATCCTGACCATCTAAGGATTGGGCAACAATTCGGTGATCACCCGTGCGTGGCGGCGGGCCGCCCCCTGATTGGAGAGCACCGCCCTTTTTGCCAAACGGCCCAACCGTCGGGCCTCACTGGGATGCGCCAGCAATTGGATGGCCCGGTCGGCCAGTTCCATTCCGTCTTTCACACACATCCCGCCGCAGAATGTCTCAAGCAGGGTTCTCGCCTCTTCGAAATCTTCCATGGAGGGGCCGAAGAGTACCGGTTTGGCCCACACGGCGGCCTCCAGCACATTCTGTCCGCCAAGGGGCACGAGGCTCGCCCCACAAAACACCACCGAGGCCATTGAGTAGACGGTCCGCAATTCGCCGATGGTGTCCAGGATCACCACGGGTGCATACCGTCCGGCTCCCGCTTTTCCCAGTTCGGTCCGATATTGCCATTCGATCCCTTTTGCGCGGGCAAGTTCTGCGATCCGTGACGACTTTTCGATATGCCGCGGCGCAATAATAAAAACCACGCCCGGGACCTGCGCTGCCAGTCGGGCATAGACCTCCATCAGAATATCCGCTTCCGCCCCGCGGATGCTCCCCGCAATAAATACCGGTGTGTGGTCATCCACGCCATAAAGCCGCTTTAAATCTTTAATCACTGCGTCGTCCTGATCCGAATCCTGGACGTCCATCTTCACATTGCCGTTAATTCGGACCCGATGGGCCGGGGCGCCCAGGGAGATGATCCGCCGGGCGTCCGGTTCGGAGATCATGCTGAAGGCATCCACCTTCTCCAGAACAGGCTTTATCAGCGGCCGGATATTCATGTAAGAACGGATCGATCGGGGGGAAATGCGACCATTGAGAAACACGGTTTTAACCCCGGCCCCATGGGCTCTCGCGATCCAGTTGGGCCAGATTTCCGTCTCCATACAAACCAGCAGATCAGGCCGGTAAACAGAGAGAAACCGCCCGGTGGGCCCCCATAGATCCACCGGTGCATACCGCACGGTTACCCGGCTGTCGAACTGCCTGCAGGCGTATCGCTGGCCGGTCATCGTTGTGGTGGTAAGAAGAATTGATGCATTCGTGCATGAGGTATCCAGGGCGTGAACGATGGCTTTGGCTGCCTTCACTTCCCCCACGGAAACGGCATGGATCCAGATTCTCGGGTGTCCTGGTAGCGCCTGGTCCTGGTTTTGTGGATCGTATCCCAGTCGCTGAGCCAGTGCCGCCCTTCGCTCCGGGTCTTTCTTCTCGTGGCACCAGATCGCAGGAAGGGCGATCAGGGCAAGCCCGGATCCCAAAAAATTATACGCGAAATGGAAAATATTCATGGCCACAGGCAGAACGAGAATTAGAATTTACTGACTTTCAATGACGGGTTCGGGTTCAGGGGTTCGCTGGACCTGGACGAACCGTCCTTGATTAATCCAGAGCATCTGCAAGGTCTTATCCGCTTCACCGTTTTTCGCAAAGACGGTCCGGCCGGAAACCCCTTCGAAATCATTGATCTGCAACAGGGCCTGCTTCAAGTCTCGCCTTGAGTCGGTAGCAGTCTGCCGCATGGTCTGAAACACCATCATAGCGCTATCGTAGGCCACCGCCTCGATAATGCCCGGAACCCTGCCGTAGGCGCTCTGGAAAACCGCCACAAATTTTTTAACCCTCTCAGACTGGCTTTCGGCAAAAAAGCCGTCAGCGATCAGCGTGCCTTTCATGTATTCGCCGGACATATCTAAAAGTGCCTTGGAGTTCCAGAGATTGGTGCCAAGCAGATATACATCGCGGATATCGTAATAGGCGAGTTGCGGTATGACCAGCCCTGCTTTTTTCGGCGCATCGGGAATAAATACCGCATCGAAATCCACAATGGGGTGCCATTGATCATCCCTGTCCGGGTTGCGCCGCCCAAGATCGTCTATGGCGATTAGCAGCGGGAGGCAAGGCCTGGGTATGCTTGTTGCCCTTAAATCCTTGGGAACATCATAGAAAATGCCGGCCATTTTTTTTATGGGTTTGGCAAAATCCATACCCTCGGGATCGTACGCCTCAACGCCGTTAACCACACCCCCATGTTCAACCACCTGATCCCAGAACAGATTCATGTAGCGCCAACCATAATTTTCATCGGGGTACAAAATGGCAAATCGCCTGACACCCAATTCTTCCACGGCAAAAGATACCAGCGAACGCACCTGCATTTGCGGGGTGATGAAATTCCTGAACACGTATGTGCCAATATCCGGAACCCCCTCCCGCTGGGTAAAGACGAGAATGGGGATCCCTCTGGCCTGTGCGCTTGCGGCGGCGGCTTTGGATGCGGACATGGGCCCCAGGATGGCCCCGACCTTTTGCTGATCCAGTTCATCCATAGCCTTCACGGTCGCACCGGGATCGGACCGGGAATCCTTGATGATGATTTGAAAGGGAATGCCGTTACCCATCTCACCGGACTGGCTCAGCGCCAGTTCGATGCCGTTTAACGCCCGCTGGCCGTATATGGCATAGGAACCGGAAAGGGGTAGTACGCAGCCGACCGTAAAGGGGGTAAAGCGGGCGCGTTCCGTCATAATTTTCATCCAGAATGAACGCCATGCTGAGTCGGTACAGCAAAAGGCCCATGACGTGTCGATCCGTCACCTGGGCAATCAGTTGCTGGATGTCATCGGTACTGAGTTGCTCGGCTGTATCTTTTAATTTATTCCAGGCGATCTCCGAATCCGCACCGGACGCCGTGTTCCACGTCCGGTAGTAGAACCGTGCGGCATCCAGATGCGCACCCAGCGCCGCATATGCATCCCCAATAACAAGAAGAAACGGCATCCGCCGAAGGGTGGGGTCCGTGGATTCGGTAAAAGCGAGGCCGTGCGTGATAACCGATTCAAAATGACCACCGGCATATAGGATATTCAAAATTTCAAGCACGGCGTCAGGAGCCAGCGCGCTTTCCGGGAATTCATGGTTCAGCCGGGAAAACACGGCCATGGCATCGCCATCGCGGCCGGTAAGCCTGTATATCTTTCCTATTTTGAACATGGCGGCATCCACGAATTGGTCGTCATAGGCTTCACGCAAAAAAGCGTTGTAACCATCCAGCGCCTCAGTGTATAGACCATTATCGAAGGCTCGCTCGGCGTTCTGGAAAGCCGAATAGCCCGGCATTTCGGGAACCGGCCTGGGGATGGCCACGGGAAACGGCGTTGGCGCACAACCCGCAGACACCACAATAAAAATTAGAATGACCGTTCGAATGATCGAAACCATTTGCCTAATCTTCCTGTAATGTGAAGTAATTTTTGCCGCGGTCCCTAGGGCTCACTTAAAAATAACTTCACATTTTTACATCTCAGCCTCAGCCCATCTTTGGCTGATACCTCACTCGCAAAATCCGCGAAATAGCTCACTATTCCTGTGGTTTTGCTCTCTCGGATCAGCCAAATCTGAACCAAATCTGAGCGCCAATTCTGCGAAGTTATTTTTGCGCGAACCCTTAGGCCGCAAAACGGCATCGCTCAATCTACACAAGCTAATTTCATTGTCAAACAATAGTTCACCCCGTATAAGATTGCCGATGGATTGTTTTTGAGGCCGTGGTCGGTGCTTGACATCTCTCAGGCAACGACATTATAGTAGGGCATTCAGATGGTTACCATTCACTTTTGATATGTTCCACCTTCATCTCACAACAAAGGCTTTTTTTTATGAAAAAACCCACCCTGGCATTTTTCCTGATCGTTACCCTAGTGCTGGCAGCACCGGTTTGCGCTGAAATTTACAAATACATTGACGAAAATGGTCAAAAGCGCTGGACAGACGACTTGAGCCAGGTGCCAAAGGAACAGCGGACCTCGGTCCAACGTTTTGAGAGTGCCGAAGAGATGCCGGCGGATGCGGTTGCCGATCAAACGGAACAGGCCCCACCGGAATCCCCGCTTGAGACCGAAACAGAGGTTCCGGATACTGATGAACCAAGCGAAACTGCTGGACTGAGCCGAGAAGCCCTTGAAAAGGAGAAGGCAGATTTGGACACCCAGTACCAGCAGCTGCTGGAAGAAAGAAAACAGCTCGAACAGATAAAACCCGAAGCGGTTAGCGCCAGCACTCGGGCAGAACTGAATGCGAGGATTTCCGCATACAACAGCAAAACGGAACAGTACGAAACACAATTGAACGCATTCAACGAGAAAATAAGCGCTTATAACCAAAAGATAAGGGGCGCGGAAAAAACAAATTGAACCCAATCATAACTATTGCCCATCCAGAAACGGTCTTTTCGCCCAATCTCTGCGTTATGCTCAAAATTTTATCCTCGGAATATCAACTATATGCCTGTGGTAAAATTTTTCGCATGCCTTGATCTTGAACGAAAATCCTCGTTTCTGGACGGACACTAACTATTATATCATGAAAAATGCACGTAAGGAGGAAAACCATGACAACATCATCCAGTGACTTTACCAAAGCGATCTCAGTGGGCCGCCCCCCCAATATCCAGAAACTGTTTCCCAATTCAAAGGCGCTGCTGGTCAGCGGAAAATTCATCGACCTGGCCATGATCAAAAAGAAAAAGGCCATCTGCATGGCAGCCAACGGCAGAAATGCCTTTGTGATCCGCGGCGCGCTGAAAGCCGCCCAGCGGGCAAATTCTGCACTGATCATTGAGATTGCCCGTTCCGAAGGGGGGGCCAGTGCCTATTGTGCGGTCAATTACTGGAATATGGCCCGTGTTGTGGATGCCGCATGCAATGAACTGGGCATTACCATTCCCGTGGCCCTGCATGCGGATCACTACGGCATAAAAAGCAAGGACGATATCCCGGAGGCCAAGATAGAAATTCCCACGATGTTCGAAGCAGGCATGACCTCCATTGCCATTGACGCCTCCCATCTCCCAGACGATCAGAACCTGTTAACCAATCTGGAACTGAAGCCTTTTATTCCCGACTGGTCCGGTGTGGAGACAGAAATCGGTGAAATCAAAGGGAAACTAGGACTATCAACCAAGGCCGAAGCCCTTTTCCTGATCCAGGGGCTCAACGCCCACGGCATCTTCCCCAATTGGATCGCCTTAAACAACGGTACCGTCCACGGCATCGAAGCCAGCGGCCAGGGAATCCAGGTGGACCTGACCCAAAAGATCCACGATGCACTGGTGGTTTACCATGTGTCGGGCGCACAGCATGGCACCTCAGGCAACAGTTCACAGCGGCTTCGGGAAATCGCCAACCGAACCAACACCACCAAGGCCAACGTTGCCACCGCCCTGCAAATGATCTCGTGGGGGCTCGATGTCAATGATGATGGCAATGCCGCTTTGGATGACAACGGCGATTTTATCAAAGTCAGCAATCAAGGTGTCACCGAAGCCATATGGGCAAAAATGGTGGCCCATGCCAATGATAATGGATGGAAAGGCGGCAACTACAAAAAGCTGAACCTGCCTTTCGAAAACAAGCTGCTGGGACTTCCCCAGGAAATCAGGGCAAGAATGGAAAAGCGGGTGGAATCGTTCGTTTACAACATGCTAGTCAACGTATTCAATGCTCAGGACACTGCCGATCTCGCCATCGAGACGATTCTGGAAGCCAACAGCTTTGATCCGGGCCCCAAAGCCCAGCGGATTGAAGACCCGTCGGAATGGACGCCGGAAAAAATAACCCAACGGGCCGCTTCAATTGAAAGCAACGAAAGTCCCGAGGGGGACTTTGATGACTGATTGACGTTGTGCACAATGATTGTGTAGCGGAATCATGCGACCCCATTCAACAAACAATCCACTGACGCTTGTGCTACACGCGGCAGTGGATTGTTCATCTCGGCCCCACCCCTGAACAATTGAAAAATTATACTTCCATGGAAAAACGACCAAAACAATTCTGCCATTTTTGCGCCTCACCCCTCGAAAACAGACATGTTGAAGGAAGGATGCGTCTGTACTGTCCCGATTGCCATACGCCCATATATGAAAACCCGGTGCCGGCAGCCTGTGTGGTGCTCATCGATGACCAGAATCGGCTCCTGCTCGTAAAGCGGCGCGTGGCGCCCAAACAGGGGATGTGGTGCCTGCCGGGGGGGTTTGTGGAAACCGGTGAAACACCGGAACGGGCAGCCGTTCGTGAACTTCAAGAGGAGACCGGTCTAACGGGTCGAATAAATACCCTCATCGGCGTCACCACCAGTCCCGGCACCCTCTATGAATCCATCTTGATGATCGGCTACCTGATCACCTGCTTTTCAGGATCACCTATGGCCGGCGACGATGCCTCTGACGTGGATTTTTTTGACAACGACCATTTGCCCGATATCGCATTTGAGAGTCACTGGTCCTTTATTCGCCTTTATCATTCAACACTTGCCCCATAAGGGCCTCGGAAATAAATCCACAGTCTTGCTTGTCTTTTGGCCCGTCTTCGGCGTTGCACCAAAAGTCACGTATAACAAATACGCTCCCTTTGGCGCGCCTTGAAGACAACCCCAAATCCGGCGCAATCTTTGTATATTTATTTATTTCCGCGACCCTAATCTAAAATCGCATCATCTCCCAACCCGGCACACCATCGCGTCTTTCTGGTCGACACCGGAAAAAACTTTTTTTCTTTTTTCCTAAAGATTTCTTAGGGCCTGCCGATAAGGTAATCGGAGGAACCCATATGTATATTCAAAGCTATCAGGTCCATAATGTCTTAAATGTCTACCGCAGACAGTTGAGCCATAGCAAATCGGATCATCCCCAGCATGCAGGCAGCCACAACACCAAATCGGACTCGATAACGATTTCAGCAGAAGGAAAGAACCAGTCGATCATGGAAAAAGTGGCTGCCAGTGTACTCAAAAAGATTACCAACATTGAGCCTGGATCTTCGTTTGGCCAGGAGATGATCAAGCAGGCTCAAAACACAGAAAAGGATCTGCATACGGTCCAAAAAGATAATGCATTTATTTTTAACACAATCGTTGGAAACAATGAAAAAGAGACCCGATCCATCGCCGTTGACAACTCACAGGGATTGATGAATCGGCTTGATGAACTGGCCAAGGCGGCCGTTAACCGTAAATCTGAATAATCGGTTTAAAGGACCTGCCGGAAACTGGTACCGCTGAAAGGACGAAATCACCAGAATCGGCAAACACGTTTGTAGAAAGCAAAGGAGAAATTGCCATGTTAGATACAATTGGCGAATCAGCCGTCAGAATGACGACTCGTACAGAAAGCAACATAGCTGTGGATAATAAGGATGTCGCCCTTAAAAAGGTCGAAAAGGCCGTTGAAGAGCGACCCATCGAAAGTTCTCAAGAAAGTGCAAAGCCTGAATCCGATGCGGGGGAAAAAACCGGTGGCTACAATGTGGATAATGGGGACATTTTCTTTGAAAAATACGATAAAAATGGGAATGTCGTTTACCGATTGCCACCGGAACAAAAGCCCATAGACGAACACGCATAGATTGCATATTCCCTCAGAAAGATTAAAAGCCGGTTAAATAGCCGGCTTTCAGTGCTGGCAGCCACCACTGTTTTTTCCCATAGACAGGAAGATCTGCAACGCTATCAGCCAATTCCACCTTTGGCCTCATCCCAGAGATCGTGCATCTCCTGAAAGGTAAGGCTGTCCATATCCCGGCCCGCTTCAATTGCTTTTTCTTCCATATAGTTGAACCGCTTTTCAAATTTCTGAATAGACCGAATCAACGCGGTTTCCGGATGAATGCTGGCAAATCGGGCTACGTTGACCATCGTAAACAGGATATCCCCGAATTCCATGGCCGCCTTGTCACTTCCGGTAGCGCCCTCAGGTTTATTGACCTCTGTTGAGAATTCCATCCACTCTTCCATGGTTTTGGCCATCACACCGGAGATATCATCCCAGTCAAATCCGGTTTTGGCGGCACGTTCAGAAACCATCGAAGCCCTGAGCAAGGCGGGCAGGCTCCTGGGGATGGAACTGAGAACCGAATGAGACCCGGTACCACCCTTTTCTTTCAGCTTGATCTTTTCCCAGTTTTCACTGACCTTTTCAGGGGTTTTTGCGGTAACATCGCCAAAGACATGGGGGTGTCTGCGAACCATCTTTTCCACATTTCTTTCAACCACATCCTGAAGGCAAAAGTGTCCCGATTCCATGAACAGATTGATGACAAAAAGAAGCTGAAATAATACATCACCGGCCTCTTCACAAACGGCGTCTGCATCTTTGGAAATGATGGCATCCGTCAGTTCATATACCTCTTCAATGAGGTAACGGGTCATGGTGTCCGGCGTCTGTTTTTTATCCCACGGACAGCCGTTCTCACCTCTCAGGGTTACGATCAACGCATCGAGGCGCTCGATGAGCATTGATCGGGTTGGTCTTACCGGGTCTGCCAAGACTTCCTCAACTCCTTTATTTTTAATACGAAATTTTCTTTCATATCCTTTGAAACCACCGTTGCCATCACCTCTGATACCGTTGCCACATACGGAGATAGGGTCGCGTTTTTAATAAACGGCGCACCTTTGGGTAAAAAGGCGGTGAAGACAATAAACAACACACAAATGACCAACCCGCCCTTGATCACCCCGAACAGGGCACCGCTGACCCGGTCCACCCATCCCAGGTAGGCGATATTGATGAGGTACTTGATGACAACGGCAAGAATCCCAACAACGATCACCACAACTGAAAAAATCGACATGTAGCTTAAAATATTGAGATAAGCTGGATTGGAAATCCAAGGAGAGATCAGCCTAGCCACATGGGGATAATAGGTATAGGCGGCAAAAAATCCGCCCAGGACACCGACGATCGAAGAAATCTCTCTGACCAGTCCTCTGAAAATACCACGAATCAATCCATAGGCCAGAATAGTGATAATCAGAATATCAAAAGGATTCATGATGGCCCCTTGAAAGCAGCAATACTGTTTGTTGTGCCATAGAAGACTTGGTCCTTTGGGCCAGGTCAGAGATAATAGGCTCTGCCGGAATCAGTCCGAAAAGGAATCCAGGAGTCAGAATACAGAATGTTTCTAAATTTTAAGTGGGTTACGTTAACAGAGCGGTTTTTCCCCGTCAAGCATTTCCACTGGGATCATGAAGGAGAATTTGGCGTTTGCATTCACCCGAAAAGTCGGATATGCCAATGCCGACAACAATAAGGTCTGAACCGGCCTGGCTGGCGATTTGACAAATCAACGGGGTCGATTCATACTGATTGGCAACGAATATCACAAACCCTTGGAAAACACATCACTTTTTATGAACGCCTGTACGGAAAGCAAGCAGACCCGCCTGACCTTTTCTGACATTGAACTGTCCCGGCAGCTTTTTGGTGAGCAGGACGGTCACCTCAAGCGCCTTTCGGATCTTTTAGGAATCCATGTTCATGCCCGGGGCAACACGGTACATCTTAAAGGGGAAGATATGGCCGTGGATCTTTCGCGACGGGTGTTAGAACAGCTCTATGGCCTGTTGAAGGAAAAGTACCCCGTCTATCCCAATGATGTTGACTATGCCTTGCGCATTTTGAAAGAGAACCACACCGCAGACCTGAAGAAGATTTTTCTGGACACCGTTTATATCACCGCCAAGAAACGGGCCATCACGCCCAGAAACCAGGGCCAGAAGGCTTACATTGAAGCGATCCGCAACTATGACATCGTCTTTGGCATCGGCCCTGCCGGTACGGGAAAAACTTACCTGGCCATGGCCATGGCCGTATCCGCGCTCTCCAAAGGGACGGTCAACCGGATCATCCTGACCCGGCCTGCCGTTGAAGCCGGTGAATCATTAGGTTTTTTGCCGGGTGATCTGGCAGACAAGGTCGATCCCTATCTCAGACCGCTGTATGATGCACTTCACGACATGATGCGTTTTGAAAAGGTGGCCGCACTGATGCAAAACGGGGTGATCGAAGTGGCGCCACTGGCCTTTATGCGGGGAAGAACCCTCAACGAGGCGTTTATCATCTTGGATGAAGCCCAAAACACCACGACGGAACAGATGAAGATGTTTTTAACCCGGATCGGATTTAACTCCAAGGCCGTGGTTACCGGAGATATCACCCAGATCGACCTGCCGACGGACAAGTCTTCAGGGCTTGTAGAGGCCAAGGATATCTTAACGCCCATCACAGGCATACAGTTCATCCACTTTACCAGGCAGGATGTTGTTCGGCACCGGCTGGTCCAAGACATCATCAATGCCTATGAGTTACTCGAAGCCAGCCGCTGCAAGAAATAAACGAGCCGGACGATCCCGTCGACGGTTTCATAGGCAGATCCGCCAATTGGTTAACCGGCACCGCAATGTGGCCAGAAAATGATTCGTGATAGGAAAAAAAAATCAATCGACCGCTTTTTCACCCTAAGCCCCCATATCCGTTGGGGATTGCTTCTGCTCATCGTTGCCATTTTCGCAACCGGTCTGTACCCGAGCCTCGTCATCAAAAAACACCGATATGATATCGGTGATGTCGTTAAAGCCGATATCAAGGCGTCAGAAGATTTTTTCATTGAAGACAAGGCCGCCACCGAAGCCAACCGCCGCCAGGCAGCGGACAGCGTGGTCACCGTCTATGACCTCAATCCGAAGATCCTTAAAGGCACGGTCACCCGCCTGAACGATGCCTTCGATCAGCTGCGATTAATATACGAGCATGAAACCAGAAAAATGGAAACGGAATCGCATACGTTGCCTGCCCCCCTTTCCACCACAGGCGAGGCGCCTGTGGAACCTGCCGATGTCCCAGATCTTCCACAGGTACCGCTTGAAGAGCGGATGTTGGCCAATAAAAGCCTATTCGAAAACATCATCGGTATTGAAATCAGTACCGGGGCGTTTTCCACTTTCACCGAACATGGATTCTCAAAGGAGATCCCCCGGCTGTTGACCACCGTCATCACCCAAGTGCTCTCCACCGGTGTGGTCGCCAATAAAGAGATTCTGCTGAAGGAATCGGACAAGGGCATCACCCTGCGTAACGTGGAGACCCTGACAGAAGCCCATGTATTGAACCTGAAGCAGTTTTACGGACCGGATCAGGCCAAGACCATGGTCCGGATTGTCGGCGACCCGCTGCTCAAAGAAACGAATTATGCCCTGCTCAACCTCATTGTGGATTTTTCCCAGCGGTTGATCCAGCCTAACGTCACCTTGAACACCCATGAAACGGAAGCGCGGAAAAAAGTGGCGGCAGAACAGATCAAGCCGGTCCTCTACATGATTAAAAAGGGGGAGATGCTGCTCCGGGAAGGCGAGCGGGTTACACCGCTGCAGCTTCGCAAACTCAACGCGGTGGAAGACCAGGCCGATGCCCACCGGGTGCCCCTTGCCGGTTTCGGCGCCGTGGCGCTGCTGACCGCCATATTGATCATTCAATACCACGTCCGGCTCAAACGCCGGATGGAATCCGCCAATTACGACAACAAGGATCTGCTATTTCTCTCGTGCATCATGGTTGCCTTTATCATCGTGGTGAAAATATCCACCACCCTGCCTGACTCCTGGTTTCTCGGTCTTCCCCTATCCCGCCCGGTTTCTCCGGTGGGATTCGGCATCCCCCTGGCCGCCGGCGCCATGATCGTCTGCCTGTTCATGGGCAGGGAAACGGCTCTGATCTTTGCCCTGGCTCTGGCCCTTTGCACATCCATGCTGCTTCAGGGAGGCTTGGAAACGTTCATCTATTTCATCTTAAGCTGCACCATGGCATCCTGGTGGCTCCAGGATTGCCGTGAAAGAAAAATCATCATCAAAGCTGGCGCCAAGCTGGGGTTGCTCAATGCCTTTCTTGCCGTTTTCATTGATATTTACATGGGTACCGCCTCGTGGGCGACGCTTCCCTTTGACGTGACCGTGGCCTTTTTAGGGGGGATCGGTGCCGGAATCGTCACCGCGGGCATGGCACCGGTGGTGGAGATGGTGTTCGGCTACACAACCGACATTACCCTGCTGGAACTGGCCAACCTGGACCGGCCCATCCTGCGCCGGCTGATGCTGGAGGCCCCGGGCACCTATCACCACTGTGTTGTCGTCGGATCGCTGGTTGAGGCGGCAGCCGCGGAAATTGGTGCCAACCCCATCCTGGCCAAGGTATGCGGGTACTATCACGACATCGGCAAGTTGAAAAAGCCCCTCTATTTTATCGAGAATCAATCGAACGGCAGGAACAGGCACGACAAGCTGGCGCCCTCCATGTCTGCACTGATCCTGATCGCCCACGTAAAAAACGGCGTTGAAATCGCCAGGGAACACAAACTTGGACAGGTGATTATCGACACTATCCAGCAGCACCACGGCACCAGTCTGATCAGCTATTTTTATGGGAAAGCGAAAACCGTTAAGGGGAAGGATACGGTCAACATCGATGATTTCAGGTATCCGGGCCCACGGCCCCAAACCCGGGAGGCCGGCCTGGTAATGCTGGCTGATGTGGTGGAGGCGGCCTCACGCACCCTGGTGAAAGACCTTCACCTGATCGCCAGAAGCTTCAACAAAATCTTGAACGGCATCCACCACCACCGGATCGAATACCCGGACAGCGCCAATGCAACCTCCCGAAAGGCAAAAAATGGAAGTGCTGATCGAAAACCGGCAAAGCCGCCACAGGCTGCCAAAGCAAAAAATCCAGACGATCGCCAGGCGCATATTAAGCGCCTTGGGCTATCCTGATGCCCAACTGTCCATTCTGATCGTGGATGACGACCAGATTGCCGAACTCAACCTGGCCTACCTGAACCACGCGGGCCCGACCAACGTCATTGCATTTCCCATGCAGGAGGGGCAGTTCTCCGACATCACGCCGGACCTTATAGGCGATGTGGTGATATCCGCCGACACGGCCCATCGGGAAGCCGTTGACGCCGGCATAGAAATGAACGAACGTTTCAACCAGCTGCTGATTCATGGGATTCTTCATCTGGTAGGCTACGATCACGTAAATTCGGAAGAAGAGGCGATATTCATGAACCAAAAAAGCAATGAACTAATGGAACTGATTCGCAAGGAGGATTGAACATGGCAGGTCTGGCAGTAAATATCGATCATATCGCCACCTTGAGGGAAGCCCGGAAAGTGAACTATCCGGATCCGGTTACAGCCGCCGTGCTGGCTGAACTAGCCGGGGCAGACGGCATCGTCTGCCATTTGCGCGAAGACCGGCGGCATGTTCAGGATCGCGATGTCCGGCTGCTCCGCAAGGTGGTCCAAACCAAGCTGATCCTGGAGATGGCGGCCACCTCGGAAATGGTGGGCATTGCCCTGGACGTGAGGCCGGAGTTGGTCACCCTGGTTCCCGAAAGCCGCGAGGAGGTCACCACCGAAGGGGGGCTGGACCTGATTGTTCACAACAAATCCCTGAGCGAGACCATCGGCGCCCTGCAGAACAACGGTATTCCCGTGAGCATTTTTATCGATCCGGAACCGGAGCAGATCAAGCTGGCACACCAGGCCGGTGCAAACATGATTGAAATCCATACCGGCGTCTTCTGTGAAGCCATCGGCAACGCCAAACGCAAGCAGGCCTATGCAAAGATCGTGGACGCCGCCAAACTGGCCAAAAAGCTCAAACTGGGCGTCAATGCCGGCCACGGGCTCTGCTACACCACCATCAAGACCTTCAAAGGATTGTCGGAAATCGATGAGTACAGCATCGGCCACAGCATTGTTTCCAGAGCCGCCCTGGTGGGGATGGACCGGGCGGTAAAGGAAATGCGCGACCTGATCAACGCCCTTTAAGGAGAAAAAGATGTATCTGGTGACGGCAGATGAAATGCAGCGGATGGATCGAGCGACCATCGAATCGTTCGGCATTCCGGGCCGGGTACTCATGGAAAATGCCGGCCGCGGGGCAACCGCTTTTTTTCTGGAAGCGATATACCGGCATCATCCCGGTGCCGTAGGCATTGCCGCAGGCCGCGGCAACAACGGCGGAGACGGCTTTGTCATGGCCCGGTATCTTCACCAGAAAGGCATCCCGGCGACGGTGTTTCTGCTCTCGGAACGGAACCGAATCAAGGGTGACGCCGCCGCCAACCTGAAACTGCTGGAGACCATGGGCGTACCGGTGGTTGAGATGGCCGATGCCGCGGCTTTCGAAGCCCGAAAACCGCTGATGCGCCATCAGCATACCTGGATCGATGCTATCCTGGGTACGGGCCTCTCATCGGATGTCCGGGGATATTTCAGGACGGCAATCGATTTCATTAACGAACAGGACCGGCCTGTTTTTGCCGTGGATATCGCATCCGGCCTCAACGCCGACACCGGGCAGATCTGCGGTGTCTGTATCCAGGCCGCTGCCACGGCCACCTTCGGCTTTGCCAAAGTCGGCCACCTCTCCTATCCGGGACGAGCCCTCACCGGTCAATTGAAGGTCATCGAAATCGGCATTCCTCCATCCGTTGCCGCTGGCGTGGGCTGCCGGCAGCACCTCATCACACCCGGCGCCCTGAAAAACGATATTCCTGAACGATCGGCAGCGGCCCACAAAGGCCACACCGGCCATCTGTTGGTCCTAGCCGGTTCTCCCGGGAAAACCGGGGCCGCCGCCATGACCGCCACAACAGCCATGCGTGCAGGAGTTGGATTGGTGACGCTGGGGATACCGAAATCACTGAACCTTGTGCTGGAGACCCTGGTCACGGAAGTCATGACCGTTGGGTTGTCTGAGACGGCGGAAGGTGCCATGGATGAATCCGCTTACGAAGCCGTCATGTCTCTGATCAAGGACAAACGCTGCCTGGCCATGGGGCCGGGGATAGGAACCGCCAAGCCGACTGGCAAATTGTTAGGCCGATTGATCGAAAAAAGCCCCGTTCCCATGGTCATCGATGCGGACGGCCTTAACCTGATTGCATCGAAACCATCCGTGCTGTCCAAACGTCAATCACCCATTGTGCTCACTCCCCACCCCGGGGAAATGGCCAGGCTCAGCGGCCATTCAACCGCTGAAATCCAAAGCGACCGCATCGGCCATGCGCGATCCTTTGCCGAACGGTATCAGGTTCACCTGTTGCTCAAAGGGGCGGCCACGATCATCGCCCAGCCGGACGGGACTGTTTTCGTCAACGCCACCGGTAACCCGGGTATGGCTGCCGGCGGTATGGGAGATGTACTCACCGGTCTCATTGCCGGCCTGATCACCCAGGGCATGGAGACCAGCGCTGCCGCCCGGGCCGGGGCGTATCTCCATGGATCAGCCGCAGATCGGATAGCTCGAAAAAAAGCGCCGGTTGGCTATCTGGCCACAGAAGTCATGGATACCACTCCCGAGGCGATGAATGAACTTCTCAGCGGTGGCGACAATCTCCCATGGCCCAGGCTTGACCAGCTGTCCTACTCGACGGACCCTATCTGACAATGAACGCCGGACCATCCTGTCAACATGACGGAAACGCCCGTGAATTTGAGACCCATGCGCACAACCAGACCGTCGCGTTGGGCCGTGTCTTGGGCCAGCGGCTGAACCAAGGCCTCGTCCTTTTGCTGTTCGGCGATCTGAGCAGCGGAAAAACCGCCTTTGCCCAGGGACTTGCCCGCGGGTTGGACGTTCCGGCGTCCTTCACCGTGACCAGCCCCACCTATACCCTCGTCAACGAATACCCCGGCAGATTGCCTTTTTATCATGTGGATCTCTACCGGTTGCCGAAGCCTGTGGATCCGGATGAGATCGGCCTGCTGGACCTTTTCGACGAAGATGGTATCGTCGCTGTGGAATGGGCCCAGCGGCTTCATCCCGCAGACCGGCCCTCCCGCCGGCTGGATCTGCTCTTTACCGTTACCGGCGACACCGCCCGGTCGATCCGCATAATTGCATATGGACTTGACCCATCGGATCTGCTAAACGACATCGACGTTTGATCACCCCCCATGGAGGCGTAATTTCGATACAGATTGTTAACCGGGGAAAGTGGAAGATTATGGCATTGATCGTTCAAAAATTCGGCGGCACGTCGGTAGCCGACAACCAGCGAATCCGAAACGTCGCCAACCGTGTGCTGAAAGCCCATGACCAGGGAAACGATGTGGTGGTGATCCTGTCCGCCATGGCCGGGATAACCGACCGCCTCATCGGTTTGGCCAACGAGGCCACGAAAACCCCGGACCCGCGTGAACTGGATGTGCTGCTGGCCACCGGTGAGCAGACCACCGCTGCGTTGTTGGCTATGATGCTCAAAGACATGGGATACAAGGCCCAGTCACTGCTGGGGCACCAGGCAGAAGTGGTCACCGACTGCGAATACGGCAACGCCCGCATCCTTGAGATCGGGACCGACCGGATCAAGCGCCTGCTGGCAGACCGGAGCATTGTCGTGGTAGCCGGTTTTCAGGGAGTAGACATCAAAGGCAACATCACCACATTGGGCCGCGGCGGGTCGGACACCTCGGCGGTGGCCATCGCCGCAGCCTTGAACGCCGACGTTTGTGAAATCTATACGGATGTGGACGGCATCTATACGGCGGATCCGAACATCTGCCCGCGGGCGAGAAAAATTAAGGAGATCTCCTATGACGAAATGCTGAACATGGCCAGCCTCGGGGCCAAGGTTCTGCAGATCCGCTCAGTGGGATTCGCCAAGAAGTACAACATTCCCGTCCACGTCCGCTCATCATTTTCAGAGGAGGAGGGCACCATGGTTGTCCAGGAAGACTCCGTAATGGAACAGCTGGTTGTTTCCGGTGTGACCCATAATCTCGACGAAGCCCGCATTACCCTGAAGAAAGTCCCGGATCAGCCGGGAATCGCGGCAAAGATATTCTCACCCATCTCCGAAGCCGGCATTCTGGTGGATATGATCATCCAAAACACCCGGGCCACCGGGCAGACGGACCTCACCTTCACCGTGCCCAAGGCGGATTACAAGCGGGCCATGGAAATCCAGCGGCAGGTGGCAGAAAAAATCGGGGCCGAGGATGTGTTTGGCGACCCCAGCATCGCCAAGGTGTCGGTCATCGGCGTGGGAATGAAAAACCATTCCGGTGTGGCCTCCGTGATGTTCAACACGCTGGCCCGGGAAAACATCAACATCATTATGATCAGCACCTCCGAAATTCGCATCTCCTGCGTCATCGAAGAGAAGTACACCGAGCTGGCCGTCAGGGTGCTTCACACGGCTTTCGGGCTGGACAGAGAAGATTAAGCCGAACCATCTGGAACCGGAACCGTAGGAGTTGTATGAAGCGTTTCTCACCCGATCAAATCCGTTTTGTTCTCATGGTCTGCGCCGTGGTGCTGACCTTGGCCTTGTGGCGGTATATCCAAGCGCGCTGATAAAAAAAAGGAACCAAGGGATCGAGGCGTCAAGGGTCCACCTGTATCCGCTATTCACCCAATACCCCTTTGATCTCTGCGGCTATGGCCCGTGCGGCAGCCTGGGGATCGGCGGCATCCCGGATGGGCCTGCCGATGACCAGATAATCAGAACCTCGCTGGATGGCCATGGCCGGTGTGACGATCCGGGACTGGTCATCCTCAGTCACCCCGTCGCCATACGGCCGGATGCCGGGCGTCACCGCCAGGAAGCCATCGCCAAAGGCGTCCTTGATGCCCTGGACTTCCTGGCCGGAGCAGACAATTCCGGCACAGCCGGCATCCCTTGCCATCGCCGCCTTTTTCATCACCAACTGCTTCAGATCCCTTGAATACGGCTCCCGGTATCCTGCCTCGGCCACTTCAGCGGGAGAGACACTGGTAAGCACGGTGACTCCGAGCACATTTACCCGCCCACCGGACCCTTCCACGGCTGCCTCCAGCATGGCCCGGCTCTCGCCGCAGTGAACCGTGGTGAAAAAAACGCCCAGTTCGGCCACCTGGGCCATGGCCCGTTTGACGGTCACCGGGATATCGTGAAGCTTCAGATCCAGAAACACCTTTGCGGTGCCCGCCTGATGAATCCACCGGACCAGTTCCGGCCCCGACCGAATGAACAGTTCGAGACCAACCTTGAACATGCCCACGTCGTTTGCCAAAAGCTTGACCAGCGACTTGGCCGCCTCGGGACTGGGCACATCAAGGGGGAACACGATAACATCTTTAGCTGCCTTCATTAGTTATCCTTACCTTAAAACCACCCATGGTTAAAGGCTTTGTTGGTCGATTAGGTAATCTACACCGAACAGCAACCTGCAGGGAATCAGTTAAAATCCTCCCGAGCAGCATTTTCCTATCGTTTCGCCCGTGGCGTGTGCCGTTGACACGTCACGGCCAATTGTGTCATTTTCATCAGCAGTTTTATTATCCTGAAAGAGTCATAACCCCACAACTCGCCCATTTGGGGGGGCTTCCTGTGACCCGCGTGTATGAAAGCGTATTGAATGGATAACATCTGCATTGTTCTCGTAGAGCCCCAGGGACCGATCAACGTGGGGTCGGTGTGCCGTTCCATGATGAATTTCGGGTTTTCCGACCTTCGTCTGGTAAACCCCTGCTCTGAATACCGGTCACTGGACGCCCGACGCATGGCCCTCAAGGCCGAATCGATTTTAAACAATGCACCGGTTTTCCCCACCCTTGAACAGGCTTTGGCCAATTGTCACCTGGCCTTCGGCACCACCCGCCGGTTCGGCAAATACCGCGAGGATTGTTTAAGCCCGGAACAGTCAGTCGCCCATGCGCAGTCTCAGTCGCCCAACAGCCGGGTGGCTTTTGTATTCGGCCGTGAGGACCGGGGGCTTCACACCAGCGAACTGGACCTGTGCCAACTTTTTGTCACCATCCCAACCGACAGCACCTATCCCTCCATGAACCTGTCCCATGCAGTCACCCTTTTTCTCTATGAACTTCGCAAAGGGGCGATGAATACCGAAATGGGCTCCGATGACAGCCAGGTGCCGGCACCGGCCGGTGATGTGGAAAACATGTTCCAGCACATGCGCCGGACACTGCTGGAGGCCGGGTACCTGGATCCCCAAAATCCGGACCATATCCTGCGGGCTTTTCGGCGGCTGTTCGGCCGCACCGGACTCAACGACCGGGAGGTGCGGATCCTTCAGGGATTGTGGAGCCGGATTGACTGGATCGAGGGGGAACGGAAAAAGCTGTCTGGAAAAAAATGAAAATGGTAAGGGTCTGTCCGAAAATAAGTTGTGCAAGGTGGTCCCAGCTATTTTTGGACAGGCCCAAAGAACAAAAATGATCATGCCAGCTTGAAGGCCACGACCACCAGGCCCACCACGATGGTGATAATAAAGTAAAAGGTTTCATTGTTGCGCATGGCATCCACCAGGGTTCCCCCGGTACGCTTCACTTCAGAGTAGGCGGACAAAAAGGCCAGGCCCATGATCAGCCAGAAAACCATAACGGTCAGTATCAGCGTCTGTGTGTTCATCTCATCGATCTCCTGAAAGGTATTGGAAATAGAAGCTCTTATTTAAGGGTAAAGTCGGCCGGTTGTCAAAATGAAAAAGAGAATCCGGGTTGAATGGGTGATTGCCGGAATATGGAATTGATGGATTGGTCATGAAGCTAAGGGCCGCGGTAACCACCGGTGTCATTGTGACAGGCGCCAGATCCATGATGGTTTCCTGTGCCGGGGCACAACCGGATATTGCCTTATCCCATTGAATCCGATAAAACCCGTTCATGGAAAATGGTTTCAAATCCGGCCTAAGGGTTCGCGCAAAAGAGTGAGCCCCCGAACACATTGGGGATCGTTGGGGGCTCTAGGAGTGAGAGGAGGTAAGAATGGAAGCTGAGTATGTTTTCATCTTCCGGGATTATAGAGCCCCAAAGTTCTGAAAAGTTACAGCGCGGTAGCATTTGACCACAATTTTCAACTGGATTGATACGAATTAGGTGCCCACATGCCCAACCCCACGCCCTCCAACATGAACCTGCTCAAACGCCTCGGTGAGGACCTGCGCCTGCTGATGCTGTTAATCCGCGATTACGGAAAGGGACGCTACCGGAACGTCTCCCCGGTTTCAGGCATCATCTTTATCCTGGCTGTGGCCTACCTGCTGGTTCCCACCGATCTGATCAGCGACTTTATCCCCGGTCTGGGGCAGCTGGACGATGCGGCCTTTTTCCTGGCCTGCCTCTATTTTTTGGAAAAGGATCTTTACCGCTATCGGGATTGGAAAGACAATGAACCCCGGGCTAAAGGGCCTTTGGATTGACCGACGCCTTTCACGGGTATCAGGGCTACTGAAACATGTAAGGCGCTCGGTCCAGAGGAACAGGCTTTGATTTACCCTTGGAAAGGACTATGGAACATCACCAGAGTTGAGCACTGGAATCCAGAAGCCAGCGGCGCCGCTGACCTGGCCCATCAAAGATCCCGCTACGCGGGGAAGGACCAGGTTTTCTATGGTAAAATAGATATACCGTTTGATCCATTCCGAATATGACCGTTCGGTTCGGATACTATAGTGGTTATTTTTTTCAAGAGGCCACTTTTGAACTCGCTTTAAGAGACCATGTTGGATGAGAAAGAAATATGAAAGATACAGCCACAGTAAAAATATTCCTAGCCCAAGGCAGTCCGACGTCAGTCAGAACTGCCGAACTGTCTAACTGGACAGGAAAAGCGGTTGCCGGACCTCGTTCACAAATCGAAGAGATCCTGAAACGGGAAGAAGCCAACAAGCCAGGAGTCTATTTTTTGACAGGAGTCAACCCAGAAACAGGAAGAGACAAGGTCTATATTGGTGAAGCGGAAGTAATTAGGAACCGAATCAAAGGACACATGGCGAAAGACTTCTGGAAAACCATCGTCTTTTTTGTGAGCAAAGATGAAAACCTTACAAAAGCCCACATAAAGTATTTGGAAGGAAAACTGATTGAAACAGCAAAATCTGTTGGCCGCTTTGAACTTGAGAACGCTCAATCGAGCGGTTCGCACCTCCCTGAATCAGATGCTGCGGACATGGATATTTTCCTTTTCAAGATGGAACAGTTACTCCCTATTTTGGGGCAAGAATTTTTGAAACCCGTTGTAAAACATGAAGCCAGCAAGAAGAAAACTAATCTGTTGTATTGCGAGATAAAGAATGTCAAAGCAGTAGGACGACAAACCGATAACGGTTTTGTCGTCTTGAAAGATTCAGAAGCCGTTCTAGAAGAACGGCCTTCAACTCAGAAGTATCAGTATGCAAAAAATTTACGAAAAACTCTACGCGATGAAAACATTGTTGAAGAAAAGAATGATCGCTTGTTGTTCGCCTCAGATTATGAGTTTTCAAGTCCCAGTGCTGCGGCAGCCGTAATTCATGGAGGTCAGGCAAACGGACTGACATCGTGGAAAGACTCAAAAGGTATTTCCTTGAAACAGAAAGAAGAAAAAGACATCCAACAATTGAATGCACTCGATTCCTGAAAGGCGCGCCTTTCAGGAATCGAGTGCATTCACGACGTTAGCACGAGGAAAGTCATGAACACGAAAACAATTGGACTGAATGAAGCTGATGATTTGTCAAAAAGGGAAGAGTCTCACTTTTTTGACAGAAAATCATTCCTCATAAAAGGTGCAAAAGTTCAAAAAGTTGCAGTGGCTTTTGCGAATGCAGATGGTGGAGAGTTTGTTATCGGCATTGCCGATGAAAAAGAGGAATCTGACCCATCTAAAAGGTGGAAAGGTGCCTCCAAAATTGAGGATTTAAATAGTCATTTGCAGGCCGTTTTTGAAATAACACCTTCATTAGACCTGAAATATGAAATATTAAAGTGCGAAGGCAAACCCGGCTATACTTTACGAGTATTAATAGAAAAAAGTTCTGAAGTTCATAAAACTTCTGATGGGACCGTTTATCAAAGGCATGGAGCCCAATCACTTCCAATTAAAGATCCTCAAAAAATCACACAGCTTTCATTTGCAAAAGGTGCAAACTCGTTCGAAGACCAAATAGTTAGTGTCCATCCAGAAACAGTTGATTTAGGTGCTCCCCGCAAAACAAAAAAAAGGTAGTACTTCCGTGAGAAGTAGATTCGGCATTAGATTTAATTTTATATGGATATATGCCCATAAAACTGGATTTATAAGCTGGCAAACAACGGGTCTCTTTTAGACAGCCGCCAGTTTCTTTCTGGCCATCGTCAGCAAATTGGCAGCTACCACCGATGACAAAACATAGCATTTAAACGAACGAAACCCTTTCCAGGTGCAACGGGTCAAACCGAAGCTACGCTTGAGCCAGGATATTCCGGATTCGATGCCGGCACGAAACCGTCTGAGTTTCTTGTAAACGTATTCGCTGCGGCACATGTCCGCTTCATCCAGGCCGCGTTTTTTGGCAAAGCAGACATCTTTGATATCTCGTTCTTTGGCTTTCGCCAAGTTGTCTTTGGAGGCGAAACCACCGTCAAAGGCAACCTTGAGCGGATAGCGACCGTAGATCTGTTGCTGACGATCAAGCATTTGCTCAACCAGATCTGTGTCGGCGGGATTGCCTTTAAGGATCACACAGTCCAGGATCAGGTTTGAAGCGCCGCCAGTTCGAAGATCGAGACCACCTTTTGATCGGCGGGTACGGTTTCGCCTTGGATGACACGCCGGTAGGCCTGGTCGTATACCTGCCTTGCTAAATCGCCATAGTGTTTGATTTCACAAAGCAATCCTAATAATTGGAGATCTGCTGAGCACAGTTCCCCCAAGATTTCCTCAGCTCTTATGGCATAGCCGATGGTTTTGCCGGTGATCTTGAGCAGATCTTTATAAAAGGGCAGACGTTGCTTATCTGACTTGGCATATTGGATAGCAACCATTCTGCGCTTTGCACGGCGGAGATGGTCGGAAAAGATAATGCTGATGCCGAAGTAATCCCGGGCACTTTGCAACAGGCGGGTGAGTACCCTCACAGCGTCGAACAACTGCACCGAATCGAAAGGCTTATGGATGTTGGACTCGACCACCGTACAGTCAATACGTTTCCTACTTCCCAGAGTTGTCTGATTTCGTCAAGGACGAATGGATTTTTCTCATGGACTCTCCTTTCAATTTTATCTTGTGGGCGTTGTGAACCAGGCGATCCAAGATGGCATCGGCCAGGGTCGGATCACCGATGTGCTCAATCCAATTTTCAATAGGAACCTGAGTGGCAATGATTGTGGAAGAGATCGACTGACGGTCTTCCAGTACCTCCAGCAAGTCCCGTCGTTCCGGATCACTCATCGGTGCAATACAAAAGTCATCGATGATCAACACCTTGATCTTTGACAACTTGTTCATCAGTTTGGGGTAGGACCCGTCGGCTCGCGCAATAGCGATCTCCTGGTACAATCGCGGAGCCCGCTTGAACATAGCCGAGTAGCTGTTCCGGCAGGCGCTGTTGGCGATGGCACAGGCCAGGTAGGTTTTGCCGACACCGGTGGGGCCAAGGATGATTACGTTCTGGGCCTTCTTGATCCAGTCGCTGCAGGTCAGTCTAACAACCAATGATTTATCCAGGGTACGGGGTGTCTTAAAGTCGATATTCTCGATACAGGCGCTGTCCCTGAGCTTGGCAGTTCTGAGCAGCCGGGTCATGCGGCGGTCCTCTTTAAAGGTCCATTGCCGGTCCACCAGCATGGCAAACCGGTCCTCAAAGCTCAGGT
>JABZFO010000069.1 GCA_014237405.1 Desulfosarcina sp.
TTTGCAAAGGTTGTGGGGACAACTCAGCATCGGAGTATCATATCTGCCGTTCAACTGGCAGAGCCGTTGAACTCTGACCATACCCAGAGGGTATGGTTTTCTATGTTAGAATAAAATCCACAATCTTACTTGTCTTTTTGCCCGTGTTCTGCGTTGCATCTAAGGTTGATACACTCGTAAAAAGTTCCGTTTCAGACGGACTCGTAAAAAGTCCGAGATCAAGGCTTGCGAATCCCGAGGAATGAGGCGTACTTAGTGTACTCCGCAGTGACGAGGGATGAAGCGTAACGCAGATATCGGACTTTTTACGAGTCCGTCAAGGTTACAACCAACAAGGTTGCGCCCTTAGACGCGCCTTGAACAAGAACAAAAATCCTTGCATCATTTCTGCGGATTTTATTTTTCCCGAGACCCTATGACAGCAGATTAGGAGGCATCGGTGGCATCGGAGAATCCTGCCAAGACCATTCTCGTGGTTGAAGACGAACCGGACATGAGCATCTTTTTGTCCAATCTGCTCACTGCCAACGGCTTCTGCCCGATCTGTGCAATGACCCTGGCCGAGGGTCTGAAAAAAGCGATGGACGAGCGTCCCGATCTGATCATCATCAACGCCATGCTGCCCGGTGAAGCGGGAATCCGCCTTTACCAGAGCATTCGAACCAGTGACCGGCTGTGCCATATTCCGGTGGTCATGTTGTCCACACTGGACAGCAGCACCTTTTACCGATGCCCGGGGGCCAAACGGTCGCCTGCGGGCCGCCCCATTCCAGAGCCGGAAGCCTATCTGCAGAAACCGCCGGAGGCGGATGAACTGCTTTCCGTCGTCAACCGGCTTTGCGCTATATGTTCGACAGATCAAAGAGATTGACAGTAATTTTAATATATTATATTTAAATCTGGCTCTACACCGTCACATGCACAACGACGATCCTTAATTCGACACTTATCAGGGGGAGCATCGATGCCCATCAAGATCGGATTCTACATCTGCCACTGCGGGATCAACATCGCCCACCGGGTAAGGGTTCTGGAAGTGGCCGACTTTGCCCGGGGCCTGAAAAACGTCGTCGTCTCCCGCGACTACAAATTCATGTGCTCCGACCCCGGCCAGGAGATGATCGAAAACGACATCCGAACCTACGGCCTCAACCGGGTGGTGGTGGCCTCCTGCTCGCCCCGGCTCCACGAAAAGACCTTTCAGGGGGCCTGTCAGCGGGCGGGATTGAACCCCTACCTGTTCCAGATGGCCTCGGTGCGCGAACAGGTTTCCTGGGTCACCACCGATGAGGATGAGGCCACCCGCAAGGCCAAGACCCTGGCCGCCGGCGCCGTCAATCGGGTGAACTTTCACCAGATGCTGGAAAAACGCACTGTTGACGTTCACCCCGACGTCATGGTGGTGGGCGGCGGCATCGCCGGCATGCAGGCTGCTCTGGATATCGGCGACGCCGGCCACACGGTCTACCTGGTGGAGCGGCAGACCACCGTGGGCGGCCACATGCTCCAGTTCGACAAAACCTTTCCCACCCTGGACTGCGCGGCCTGCATCGGCACCCCGAAGATGGTGGAGGTGGCCCAGAATCCCAAGATCCGGCTGCTCACCTACAGTGAAGTGACCGATGTTTCCGGCTACATCGGCAACTACGAAGTCACCGTCACCCGCAAACCGCGCTACATTAAAGAAGGGATATGTACCGGCTGCGGGGAGTGCACCAATGTGTGCCCGGTCTCCCTGCCCAGCGAGTGGGACGAGGGTCTGGCCGACCGCAAGGCCATCTTCCGGGCGTTTCCCCAGGCCGTGCCCATCACCTTCACTATCGACAAGAAGGACCGTGCGCCCTGCACCACCACCTGCCCGGCCGGCATCAACGTCCAGGGCTACGTACAGCTGATCGGCCAGGGCAAGTACAAGGAAGCCGTGGAGCTGATCCTGCAGCGGCTGCCCCTGCCCGGGGTTTTAGGGCGGGTGTGCCCGCATCCCTGCGAATCGGTGTGCCGGCGCCGGGAGGTGGACGCACCGGTGGCCATCCGAGACTTGAAGCGCTTTGCCGCCGATCAGGTCAGCCCACAGGACCTGCCCATCCCGACCATTGAAGACCGGCCCGAAAAAGTGGCCGTGGTGGGCTCCGGCCCTGCCGGGTTGACGGTGGCCTATTATCTTCGGCTCAAGGGCTATCGGATCACCCTTTTCGAGGCCCTGCCCGTGCTCGGCGGCATGCTTCGCGTGGGCATCCCCGACTATCGGCTGCCCCCGAGTTTCCTGAATCGGGAAATCGATTATCTGCTGCGCCACGGCATCGAAACCCGCACTGGCATGCGCTTCGGCGCGGACTTCAATCTGGCGGAACTGGCGGACCAGGGATATGGCGCCGTCTTTTTGGGCATCGGTGCCCAAAACGCCATGATGCTGCATATCCCCGGTGAAGAGACCCCCCGGGGCGTCGTCGACGCCATGCACTTTTTACGGGAAGTCAACCAGGGCGACCGGCAGCGGCCCGGTGACCGGATCGCGGTGGTGGGCGGCGGCAACGTGGCCATCGACGCCGCCCGGGTGGCCAAACGGCTGGGCGCCCGGAAGGTCATCGTGGTCTACCGCCGGTCCGAGCAGGAGATGCCGGCCTATGCCGAAGAGATCCAGGGCGCCAAGGATGAGGGCATTGAATTTACCTTTCTTACGGCACCGGTGCGAATCCTGGCCATGGATGGTCAGGTCAGCGGATTCGAATGCCTTCGCACGGAACTGGGCCCCCCGGACAACACCGGCCGGCGGCGACCGGTGCCCGTGGAAGGTTCCGAATTCGTCATCGACTGCGATGCGGTGATCCCGGCCATCGGCCAGAAGACCGACGTGGCCTGGGCAGAGCAGGTTCCCGCCCTGAACCTGACCGCCCGCAACACCTTTGCCGTGAATCCGCAAACCATGCAAACATCCATCCCCAACGTGTTTGCCGCCGGCGATGCGGTCAGTGGACCGGCCACGGTCATCGAGGCGGTGGCGGCCGGGCACAAGGCCGCGGCTGCCATCCAGCAATTCCTCGACGGACAGGACCTGGACGAATTCGCCCGGATTCTGGCGGCCCAACCCCCGCCGGGAAGTGACTGGGCCGACATCCCCGAAACCATCGCACCGGTAGCGCGGGTGCAACCCGGACACACCCGGGACGCTGTCCGGGCGATCACCTTTGACGAGGTGGATCCGGGCATGAGCGAGCAGGATGCCCGCCGGGAAGCGTCACGCTGTCTGAACTGCGGGGTGTGCAGCGAGTGCATGGCCTGTGTGTCGGTCTGCGAGTCAAAGGCCATCGACCATACCATGACGGCCAACCTGGAGACCATCCAGGTGGGCAGCATCATCCTGGCCACCGGGTACGACCTGCTGGACCCCACCCCCATAAAGCCCTTCGGCTACGGCCGCTATCCCAATGTATTCACCAGCCTGGAGTTCGAGCGCCTGAGCAATGCCACCGGCCCCACCGGCGGCCGCATTCTCATGCGCGACGATGCCGGCCGTTTCACCGATCCACCCCAGAGCGTGGCCCTGGTCCACTGCGTGGGCAGCCGGGATGTCAACTACCACCCCTACTGCTCCCGGGTCTGCTGCATGTACGCCCTCAAATACAGTCACCTGGTCAAGGAGAAGGTGGGTGACCATGCCCGGGTCTACGATTTTTACATCGACCAGCGCTGCTTCGGTAAAGGCTACGAGGAGTTCTACCGCCGCTGCCAGGAAGAGGGCACGATCTTCATCCGTGGCAAAGTGGCGGAGATCACCGACCAGGGCGAATCCGAAGCTGAATCCGGCAAGCTGGTGGCCATCGCCGAAGACACCCTGCTCGGCGAGCGGCTTTCTGGAAGAGCATCCCAAGCTGGGGCCCTTGAACACGGCCACGGATGGGGTTTTTCTGGCCGGCGCCTGCCAGGGCCCCAAGGACATCCCGGACACCGTGGCCCAGGCCTCCGGAGCGGCGGCCAAGGCCCTCTCCCTGGCCACCCGGGGTGTGGTGGAGGTGCCGTCGGCCATCAGCTGGATCGATCCGGAGATCTGCTCAGGGTGCCAAACCTGCATCGACCTGTGCGCCTATGGCGCCATCGAGTTCGATCCCCGGCGCCAGGTGAGTGTGGTCAACGGCGCCCTGTGCAAGGGATGCGGCAGCTGCAGCACCGCCTGCCCGGCCAACGCGGCCCAGGTCCGGCACTTTCAGGGAAAGCAGATTTTTGCCGAGCTGGACGGTATTATGACGGCCCTGGCCGCCGTCGGGTAGTGTCCGTCCACAAACGGCATCTTTAGGCCCAGGCCGGTGTTCTCGCAATGCCGAAATCCTCGACGTAGCGCTGCTACGCCTGCGGTTTCAACATCGCTGCGGCCTTGGCCTGAACCAAAATCTACCATTTGTGGACGGACACTATGTGAACAAAAAAAAGCGAACCGCAGAATGACCAATCACGAATGCCGAAAAAATGGATCGCTGTGCGATTTCGATGGATAAACTGAAGCCTATAGTACACCGGAGGATAAAATGGACCCATTCGAACCTGCCATCATCGCCTTTGTCTGCAACTGGTGCACCTACACGGCCGCCGACCTGGCCGGTACCTCCCGGCTCTCCTACCCCAAGAACATCCGGCTGATCCGTGTGATGTGCACGGGGATGGTAGATCCCCAGTACGTCATCAAGGCGTTTTTGGAGGGGGCGGACGGGGTACTGATCAGCGGGTGCCACCCGGGGGACTGCCACTACATCAACGGCAACTACAAGGCCCGTCGCCGGGTGAAGCTGCTAAAAGAAATCCTGCCCCGGTTCGGCATCGACAGCCGGCGGCTGCGGCTGACCTGGATCGGCGCCAGCGACGGCATCCAGTTCGCCGGCATCATGGGGGATTTGGTGGCACAGACCCGTGAGCTGGGGCCGGCGCTTCCCGACCTGAAGATGGTCATCTAACGCTATTATAAAATGGCGAATCCGGAGGGGTTATGACACAGGCAATCCACATCGACATCAAAAACGAAGACTGGCTTTCAGGTATTCGATCATTTTTTACCACGGTCATGGAAAAAGCGGGAATCGACGCCATACTCATCCCCACCCGCCTTTCCGTGAAGAATCGGATCATGCCCACGCTGGTGTCGGATCCGGCACGACTGGCAGAAGCCGATCCGCTGTCGCCGGCCTTTCCGGTGAACGGAGCACAACAGCTGGCCAAGCTCACCCGGCTGCCGGCAGGCGGCAAAATGGCCGCCGTCCTGCGCCCCTGTGAAATTCGTGCTTTCAATGAACTGGTGAAGCTGAACCAGGGTAAACGAGACGATGTTGTGATCTTTGGCGTCGACTGTCCGGGCGCCCTTTCCAATTCCGATTTCAGGACCTTTGCGGATCAGCACGAAACGCCGGATGCAGCCACCCGGGCCTTTTGTGCGGCGGCCTTCTCCAGCGACCCGATCCATGAGAACTTGACCCTCACCTCCGCCTGCCGTTCCTGCGACCACCCGACTCCCGATGGTGCAGACATCGCAGTGGCGCTTTTCGGCACAGACTCGACCAAAGGGCTGACGGCCAGAGCCCACACGGAAATGGGGGAAACAGTGCTCACGGGCCTGGACCTCCCGCCGGCAGAGGCAGTGCCACCGCAGCAAAAAACAGTCATTGCAGCCATGCTGAAACAACGAAAACAATACCGGAAGCAGATGTTTACAGCGGTAGAGGACGCCACCGGAAGCATCCATGGGCTGTCCACCTATCTGGCCGACTGTGTCAACTGCTATAACTGCCGCGTGGCCTGTCCGGTGTGCTACTGCACCACATGTGTCTTCACCACCGACACCTTTTGTCACGAACCGTTTCAATACCTTCAGTGGGCCCGCCGCAAGGGCGGCGTCAAGATGCCCACGGACACGCTCTTTTTCCATCTGACCCGCATGGCCCACATCAGTACCGCCTGCGTAGGCTGCGGCCAGTGCACCAATGCCTGTCCCAACGACATCCCCCTGTCCGACCTGTTCAGTTTTGTGGCCCACCACACCCAGGGGGCCTTCGGCTACGGGGCCGGCCTGGATCTGTCCCAACAGCAGCCCATGTGCGGCTTTGAAAAAGAGGAGTACGGCGAGGTGGTGGGGTTGAATTAGTTCTGGGTTTGGGGTTCGGAAAAGAATGGCAGGTGGAGATCTAATTGCAGTTAATTTAACCTCGGTTTAGGCCTGAGTGATCCGAAAAGGTTTTATCGTACCGACGAGAATGAAGATACTCAATCGCGGCAGCGTGAGGCATTTTTTTAAACATCCAACATCGAACGTTGAACATCGAATGCGGCAGTAAAGGGGAAAATTATGGATCAGAAAATCGGCAGCGCCCTCGTGGTGGGGGCCGGGATCAGCGGCATTCGGGCGTCGATAGACCTGGCCCAGATGGGATACCGGGTGACCCTGGCCGACCGGGCGCCGCATATGGGCGGCATCCTGAGCCAGCTGGACTACCAGTTCCCCACGGACCGCTGCGGCATGTGCCGGATGCTGCCCATGGTGGAGGGGGAGCCGGATAAATTCCAGGTCACTCTGAAACAGGCTCCCAGCCCCGTCGATCCTGACTGCTGCATCGGGTGCGGCCAATGCAGCGAGGTCTGCCCGGTGGAGGTCCCCGACGCCTTCAACGCCGGCCTCACCCACCGGAAAGCGGTCTATCTGCCGGTGCCCCACAACATTCCCAACACCTACACCATCGACCAGGCGGCCTGCACCCGCTGCGGGGCCTGCGAGCCCGTCTGTCCCACCGGGGCTATCCGTCTTTCAGCGATGGGCCGCCGGGCCTTTCGTATCCTGGTGGTGGATGACGAGTCCATCGTGAGAAATTCTCTGGACGCCTGGCTGGGGGACGAGGAAGGGTACACCGTTGAAATGGCGGCATCGGGCCCCGAGGCCCTGGAGAAGCTCTCGGCCGCCCCCTTTCACCTCATGCTGCTGGACATTAAGATGCCGGGCATGGACGGCGTGGAGGTGCTGGAAAAGGCCAGGGTCATTCAGCCGGCCCTTCAGGTGGTGATGATGACCGCCTACGCCACCGTGGAAACCGCCGTGGATGCCATGAAAATCGGGGCCATGGACTACCTGGTCAAGCCCTTCGAGCCCGACGCCCTGATTCCCAAAGTCGCGGCCGTATATGACGCATTTCAGGAAACCGGTTACCTGAAACGGACGGTGGGAGCCATCGTCCTGGCCACCGGCACCACCTGCTTTGACCCCTCCGTGGGAAAAAATCCCATGGGGTACGGCACTGTGCCCAATGTGGTCACCAGTCTCGAGTTCGAGCGGATGCTCAGCGGCACCGGACCAGACGCCGGGCGCCTGTGCCGCCCTTCGGACAAGCGACCGGTGAAAAGGGCCGCCTGGATTCAATGTGTGGGATCGCGGGATCTTCAGTCCGGCGCCGATTTCTGCAGCACCATCTGCTGCATGTTCGCCCTCAAGGAGGCGGCGGTGGCCAGAACGGTGGCCGGTGACGATTTTCAGGCCACCATCATCTACATGGACATGCGCACCTTCGGCAAATCCTTCGAACGCTATGGGCAGCAGACCTGGTCCACGGATGGCGTCCGGCTGGAACGGGGCCGGGTTCACTCCATTGCCCCCACCCCCGGCAGTGAAGATGTGGCCATCCGCTGGACATCCGCGTCAGGAGAAACCCGGGAAGAAATTTTCGATCTGGTGGTACTTTCCGTCGGCCAGCGGGCCAACGATCAGACGGCATTGTTAGCCGAGGAGCTGGGTATTGACACCGACGGATTCGGTTTCGTTAGGACCGTTCCCTTTTCCGACACCCGCACCCAGCGGGTCGGGGTCTTTGCCGGAGGAACCCTCACCGGCCCCACCGATATTGCCGAGTCGGTGATCCGCGCCTCCTCGGCAGCCGTCAACGCCTCCCGGACCATCCACCGGGCCGGAGGCGGCCTGGTCGAAAAGACCGCCGTCCCCGATGCTTACCGGGATGTATCGCGGGAGCCGCCCCGAATCCTTGTGGTGCTCTGCCGCTGTGAAACCAGCGCAGAAACGGATAGCGACCTGGACGCCTTGTCGGCGCGATTAAAACAGGATCCGGCAGTCACTCAGGTGGTGGTCCTGGAGCACATCTGCACGGCCGACGGCTGGAACGCATTGACGCAAACGGACACCGCCGGTGTCAACCGGGTGCTGGTGGGCGCCTGCCGCACCTTCACCTACGGGAAAAAGGCCCATGGCCTGGCCGCGTCCTTTGGCCTGGATCCGTCACTGATCGAATCGGTGGCCATGGATGACCGCCAGGGTCCGGACGCTCCTGCCACCGTCGCCGCAATCATGGCCGGCATCTCCCGATTGAAGAATGTTTCGGCGATTGAAGAAAACAGCATCGCCGTAACCAACCGGGCTCTGGTGGTGGGCGGCGGTATTGCCGGCATGAGTGCGGCCCTGGCCATCGCCGACCACGGCGTTGACGTAACCCTGGTGGAGGAATCCGAACAACTGGGCGGCAATCTCACCTGGCTTCATCAGACCATCGACGGCGCCCCCATCGCCCCCTTTCTGGACGACACCATCGGCCAGGTAGACAAGCATCCCGGAATTTTGGTGATGACCGACAGCCGCGTGGTCGGCGCCTTCGGCCAGGCGGGGCACTTTTTCTCCACTATCGAGACCGCCGGGGAACCAACCACGACCGTGGAACATGGGGCCGTAATCCTGGCCACCGGCGGCCGGGAAGCCCCCACCGATGCCTACGCGCACGGCACCAGCGAGGCGGTGGTCACCCAGCGGGAACTGGAGACCCGGATCCATGAGAACCGTCTGGACACCGATGCAATGAAATCCGTGGTGATGATCCAGTGCGTGGGCTCCAGGGAAGCGCCGAGAAACTACTGCAGCCGCGTCTGCTGCCCCACAGCCCTGAAACAGGCCCTTTGGCTGAAAAGCCGCAGTCCCGAACTCCAGATCTACATCCTCTATCGGGACATGATGACCTGCGGTCTGGCCGAGGCTTGGTACACCGAGGCCCGCAAGCAGGGGATTCTCTTTTTCCAATACCGACCGGACCGCAAGCCGGAAGTAAGCATCAACACCGGCGACAAGGTGCCGGTTTCGGTGCGGCTCCACGACCCCATCCTGGACGCGCCGGTGGAAATCGCCGCCGACCTGCTGGTGCTGGCCACCGGTATCGAGTCCCGGTTGCCCGAGGCGCTGGCCCTGGCCTACGGCGCCGAGCGGGACCAAGACGGCTTTTTTCAGGAGGCGGATTCCAAATGGCGCCCGGTTGAGGCACTGAAAGCCGGGGTATTCGGCTGCGGAATCGCCCTGTCACCGCGGTCCATCCCGGAAGCCGTGGCCACGGCCGAAGCCGCCGCCGGACGTGCCCTGACCATATTGGCAGTCGAACGGCTGCCGGCCGCCCGGACCACGGCCATTGTGCGCCACAGCCTTTGCACCCTGTGCCTTCGCTGCGTCGACACCTGTCCCTATGGGGCCCGTTTTCTGGACGACGCCGGGCAGCGGGTCCAGGTCAACCCGGCCATGTGCCAGGGGTGCGGCGACTGTGCCACGGCATGCCCCAACAGCGCATCCATCGTGGAGGGCTTCTCCCATCGGAGCATGTTCGGCGCCATCGAAGGAGCGCTGGTAGCGATGTAAAGGAATTGAAAAAAATGAACGTCGAACGTCCAACATCGAATTCTGAATAAGGAATTCTACCAATTTTATAAACTGGCGGAGCGAAGCGATCTCCTCATTCGATGTTCAGCGTTCGATGTTCGATGTTAAAAAAACCTTTACTTAGGTTTATGCAAGTGGTTTTCCTTAAACCTAAATATTGTCTAACCCCAAAGGAATCATCCATGAATCCACAAAGCGTTACCACACTGCCAACGGCTGAAGAAAGCAGTGAGTCCTTGGATCCAATCCGGGCCATGGTCAGCGCCTGCATTCAATGCGGCACCTGCACCGGCTCGTGCCCCAATGCGCTGGAAATGGACCTGACCCCGAGAAAAATGTGGCGGCTGGTGATCCTGGGGCGCCTCTCTGCGGTCATGGAAAGCAAAACCTTCATCCTCTGCTCGGACTGCTACACCTGCACCCTGCGCTGTCCCCGCGGACTTCCTCTGACAGAAGCCATGGAGGCCCTCAAGGGGATCGCCTTTGCACGGAAAGAAGCCCGGCATCGTGGCAGCCGACTGTTTTATGAGAAGTTCATGGAAACGGTGCGCCGTCACGGCCGTATTCGTGAGATGGAATTCATGACCCGCTACTTTATAGCCATGAAAAGCCCGGTGGCGCCCTTTCGCTTCGCCCCGCTGGGCTTGAAACTTATGGGCAAGGGAAAGGTGGAGTTGGGCGGCGGAAAATCAGGGGACACGCCTTTGGGTGCCCTGTTCGAGAAGGTGGCGGACCTGGAGCGGACACCGGCCGCAACCTTTCGGAAGGAGGGCCACCAATGAGCTACCTCTACTACCCGGGATGCAGCCTCACCTCTTCGGCCCGCGAATATGACCTGGCCACTCGGGCCGTGATGGCCGCCGCCGGCGTAAATCTGACGGAAATTGACGACTGGACCTGCTGCGGTGCCAGTGCGGCAGCTCCCATCAGCCACCTGCTCTCCCTCTCCTTGAGTGCCAGAAACCTGGCCCTGGCCGAGCAGACGGCCTCCGACGGCCAAGTCCTGGTGCCGTGCAGCGCCTGCTACCTGAATCTGAAAAAGGCCCACGACGCGTTGCGCAACGATGCCGAGAGTAGGGCGACGATCAACGACGCGCTGGAGGCCGTGAACCTGAAGGCCACCGGCAGCGTCCGGGTCCGCCATCTGCTGGATGTGCTGGCCGTAGACCTGGGGGAACGGCATCTGGCGCCGCTGGTGACCCGTTCCCTGTCAGGCTTGACCGTGGCCCCCTACTACGGGTGCCAGTGCCTCCGGCCCTACCCGGAATTCGATGATCCGGAGCGACCGGTTTCCATGGAACCCCTGATCGAGGCGACCGGAGCCGCCGTTCACCCCTGGGAGATGGGCGCCCGGTGCTGCGGGGCGTCACTGGTAAGCACCCAGCCGGAAGTGGGTCTTGAGCGGGTTTTTGCTATCCTGAAGGCGGCAAAGGGCGCCGATCTAATCGTCACCGTGTGCCCCATGTGTCAGATGAACCTTGATGCCTGGCAGGCCAGAGCGTCCCGAATGGCCGGAGAGAAGCTGTCCATCACCGTACTCTACCTGCCCCAGCTGCTGGGACTGGCCATGGGACTGGCGAGTCATGAACTGGGCCTCGATCTGAATCTGGCCGTCCTGGGCGATTTCCGTGAGAAGATAACCCATCTTTAGGGCCTCGGAAAAAGTAAATAATCCTGGCCCAGAGGACCAGGTTTTCTATGCTTGAGTAAATTGCCCCATCTTCCCTGGTCATCAAGGGGGAGAGAACCGGAGGAGAACCCGGCACCATGATCCGGCTGATCAACAATCTGCGCAACAGCCTGGCCTCCAAACTCATCCTCACGGTGGGTATCGTATTGCTGATCACCATCGCCACCTGGACCTTTTTCAACAACCGGTACCAGAAAGAGAAGATGATGAAAAACATGGTGGCAGACGCCGACCGGCTCACCACCACCATCCGCCTGGGCACCCATTACGCCATGATGCTCAACGCCCGGGACGAGATCAACCAGATCATCAACAACATCAGCCGCCAGCCGGAGATCAAGAACATCCGGATCTACAACAAGGAAGGGGAGATCAAATATTCCAACAACCCCGACGAGGTAGATCAGACCACCGACATCAAGGCCGAGGCCTGCCACATCTGCCACCGTACCGATCCACCCGTATCGGCGGTTCCGCTGGAAGAGAGAACCCGCATTTTTTCGTCCAAAGAGGGCTACCGGCTCCTTGGCATCGTCAGCCCCATCAGCAACGAACCCGGATGCAGCACCGGCGACTGTCACGTGCATCCCGAGGGCAAGAAAATCCTCGGGGCCCTGGACGTGGTGATCTCCCTGAAAAACATTGACCGCGAGATCCTGATGGAAGAGCGGGGAATCATCGGCTTGGCCGGCTTTGTTTTTCTCGTCACTGCGGCCATCATCTTTGTCTTTGTGCTGCGCTTCGTCAACCAGCCCATCAAGCGGCTCATCGACGGCACTCGCCTCATCGCCCGGGGCGACTACACCAGCAAGGTCCAGGTGAAAAAGACGGACGAACTGGGCCAGCTGGCCTCAGCCATTAATCAGATGAGCGATGACATCGCCTCCAGTCAGGAAGAGTTGAACAAACAGCGGGACGAATACCAGAACCTGTTCGAGCGGGTGCCCTGTCTCATCACCGTTCAGGATCGCAACTACCGCCTTTTGCGATTCAACCGGGAGTTCTCCCAGCGCTTTGCCCCCGAACCGGGCGACCACTGCTACCACGCCTACAAGGGCAGAAATGAGAAGTGCGTCTCCTGTCCCGTTGAAAAGACATTTACCGACGGTCTGTCCCACCAGGCCGAAGAGAGCGGAGTGGACAAGGACGGCTCCACCAAGCACTGGCTGGTGCGCACATCGCCCATCAAAAATGCAAGCGGCGACATCGTGGCCGCCATGGAGATCTCCCTGGACATCACCCAGCACCGGCAGCTGGAGATGGACTTGCAACAGTCGGAGAAAAAGTATCACGCCATCTTCAGCAACATCCCCAATCCGGTATTCGTGCTGGATCTGAAGACCCTGCAGGTCTTGGACTGCAACAAAAGCGCCACCGCCGTTTACGGATATGCCGTGGAAGAGATTGTCGGCAAATCATTCATGACGCTGTTCCACAAAGACGAGCAGGACCATTACGCCTTCAAGGTCGTCACCTGTTCTGTCATCAACCAGGCCCGCCATCTGGATCGTGACGGCAAGGGGCTTTTCGTCAACATCCGCATCTCGTTGTCGGAATACTCCGGCCAGAAAGTGCTGCTGGTCACCACCAGCGACATCACCAAGCGCCTGGAAGCCGAACAGCAGCTGATCCAGGCCAGCAAGATGGCCACCCTTGGGGAGATGGCCACGGGTGTGGCTCACGAGCTGAACCAGCCCATGTCCGTCATCAAGACGGTGAGCAGTTTCTTCTTAAAAAAGCTGAACGCGTCGGAATCCATCGCCCCTGACCTACTCTCCACCATGCTCACCAAGGTGGACAGCAACGTGGACCGAGCCGCCAGGATCATCAACCACATGCGCCAGTTTGCCAGAAAATCCGACATGGAGATAGTGACGGTTCAGCTGAATGACGTGTTGAAAAGCGCCTTCGAAATTTTCAGTCAGCAGCTCAAGGTGCGGGGCATCCAGGTGGTATGGGAAATACAAGAACCGCTGCCCCGGATTAAGGCGGATCCCAGCCGGCTGGAACAGGTGTTCATCAATCTGCTGCTCAATGCCCGGGATGCCATCGAATCCAGGTGGGGGGACCAGCCCGGTGGTGATGCTTCTGGAGAAAAGGCCATCCGCCTGTGGACAGGCACCGATGGCCCGTGGGTGGTCTGCCGGGTCTGCGACACGGGCACGGGCATCCGGTCCAATATGGTGGAGAAGATCTTCGAGCCCTTTTTCACCACCAAGGAAGTAGGCAAAGGCACGGGACTGGGACTTTCCATCAGCTATGGCATCGTCAAGGAGTACGGAGGCACCATCGAGGCGGAGCCCAACGCGCCCCATGGCACTTGCTTCGTCCTGCGATTTCCGCTGACCGATGAAACAGCTGTCAAAACCGCTTCCAAGGCCACCAAACCGGAGCCTTCCCATGGATGATACCGACGACAAAACCATCCTGATCGTTGACGACGAGCCGGATATCCGCGAAGTTCTGGCCATCACCCTGACGGATATGGGCTACCGCACCGTGGAAGCGGAAAATGCAACTCAGGCCTTCGAGGTATTTTTGAATGAGAACCCCCGGATCGTGCTCACCGACATCAAAATGCCGGGGGGCGACGGCATCGAACTGCTGAGAAAAATCAAGCACCAAAATCCGGAGACCGAGGTAGTGATGATCACCGGCCACGGTGACATGAATCTGGCCATTCGGAGCCTGAAATACGAAGCCACCGATTTTATCACCAAACCCATCAATGTGGACGCACTGGAAATTGCCCTGCGCCGGGCCCGGGAAAAAATCGTCATGCGTCAGAAGCTGCAGGACTATACCCGGAGCCTGGAGCAGCTGTTGCGGGAGAAGACGGAACTCCAGGATCACCTGGCCTCCCTGGGCCTGATGATCGGATCCATCTCCCACGGCATGAAGGGACTGCTCACCAGCCTGGACGGCGGACTCTACCTGGTGTCATCGGGTTTGAAGAAAAATGACCTGGAACGTATGAAAGAAGGATGCAGGGCCGCCAGGGAAACGGCCGAGCGCATCCGCAAAATGGTGCTGGATATCCTTTACTACGCCAAGGAACGAGAGCTGCAAAGAACACCGGTTCCGGCCGCAGACTTTGCCGAGTCGCTGGTCGGGGCGATCCGGCCCAGGGTCGACGGATACGGTATCCGGCTGGCGTGTAATTTTGATAGGACCGCAGGCACCATGGAAGTGGATGCCGACTACCTGTACGCGGCCCTGGTCAACATCCTGGAAAATGCGGTTGACGCCTGTTTGAAAAACCGCCGCATCCTGACGCACCAAATCGATTTTACCATGGCCGATCAGGGTGATGAGATTGTCTTTACCATTGCCGACGACGGTATCGGCATGGACAGCGATACCTGTGAAAAAGTCTTCACCCTGTTTTATTCCACCAAGGGAAGAAAGGGCACCGGTCTAGGGCTCTTCATCGCCAATCGAATCGTCGGTCAGCACGACGGTACCATTACGGCGGCCAGCACCCCGGGAAAAGGTGCCGTATTCAAGGTGAGAATTCCTAAAACGCCGCCGCAAGTGTAAATTGAAAATTTATGCAGCTTTAAGGCGTTTGAGCTTTTTTTAGATCTACGCTCTGCTGTATTCTCCACAAATCAAATTGCAGTTGAAGTTTGAGCCAGCCCTCCGGGGAGCGACCGAATACTTTTGAAAGTAACACGCCAATTTCCGCTTACTTTTACGGCATAAGTTCCTTTTCTATTCCCTTTTAACGCATGTAAATTCAGACCAGATAAATCCATATCTTCGATCTTATCGGATCGGCATTTCTACGGATGAATTCATCGACATTCATTCCATCAATTGTCGGCGAACGCTTCACCCGCTTCTGCTTTCCATTTATGAATATGGTCATGTATTCCTTTTGTCGCCGCTTCTTTTCCGCTTTTTCAGCGGCAGTGAGTTTTCGTTTGCGCTTTGCCATGATGGATATTGCTCTGTTTATCTTGCATAGCTGATTTGCTGAGATCGCATGCCTTTAGCCGTTGATAGTCCTCCAGTACTTTATCCCCGCAGCCCCTTTCTGGCATTCGGGACATCGCCTTTCATGCATATCGGATCCATTTGTTCCATACACATAGCCGCATATGGTACATTCAGTCTTGTATGCATATTGTCCATGATCGGTCCCCGGAACCCCACAATGCCCGCAGCACTGCTGGCTGTTAGGATTGAAGTAACCAATTTCTACGGACTCGCCGCTGCCTTCCTGCCATTGAATTGGCATATTGATGTCGTTCATATTGATCTCCCTTCCCAACGTCCTGCTGTGGGGTGCACGGGTTTTAGCGCGTTCCCACCAGCAGTTGGTTCGGCTAAAAACTTAGTCAACGTTCACTTTTCAAATACCATCAGCTGCTTTCAAGATAATGCCTAATCTCTTCGTCTTTAAACATTTCCAGGACCGCATTCAGTACGGCTGCGGTTACTGTAAAACTTAGTGCGCGACCCGACCATAAACGCTGATAGCCTGAAAATTGCTTTGCTGGTTTATCACCGGCTGCTACATTAATATCTACTACATATTTCATGGCATTAAATTCTTGGATACAGGACGATTCAATGATTGAAATGGTCAATGCTTTCTCAGCTCCGCTCATTATTTGAACGTTGTTTCTTGTGAAGATATCGACCATGCTCTGGACCGCATAATCTGTTAAATCAGCATAAACCAGTGTCATCGGGCCTAGCCCCTTTTTGCAAAAATTTACTTTCCCAGTTAAATTGTGTGGCAAAGCAACTATTGCAACCGGCGTTTTCATGTTCAATTGTGGCAGCAAATGATCTTCTGCGACCAACGATTTTTGAACTTGTACATGAAGTGCACATCCAGTGGTTCCAATTAATAGGATTACCCAAATAATTATTCCAAAATCACTATCTGATTGTTTTTTCATGCCTTTTCTCTCAAGCAGATGCCCAATGAGACAACCTTTTATTTAATCTGTCATTCTCTCCAAAGTACAATCTTGTTTTCATGACGCCGAGTGAACTGATGCGGCGCGGCTTTTTGCGTCCGCACCAGTGACTGGTTATGCAGCCCTTTGGGCACGACTCAGAAAGGAACTTCGGGTTCCACATCTTTTTCAAGTAAAACAACGGGTCTTCATTCTTGACACATTTAACTTTTTCTCAATCTTTGCGATTTTTCTTTCAAGCTTTTTGTCATTTCTTAGTTTATCCATAACACGCCTGCTTGCCTGGGATACGCCGGATTCTCCAATC
>JABZFO010000112.1 GCA_014237405.1 Desulfosarcina sp.
AAAGAAAATCCCGATCATGCTCATGGAAATGAGTCGAATTGCACGTTGCGTATTCATAGCTGCCTCCTCGTCTCTACCGGCAGATGGTGTCGACCGCCTGTCCGGTGAAACCGTATTTTTGGGTTTAAGAGAAAAACCTTCTGTTGTTGCAGATCTTATTTTCTCTTTATGTCCATTCGTCGTCACGGGGCGGGTATCCTTACAAGAAAAAAGATAGGCGTTCACGGGTTCTGAGTTTACCGTTCAGGGTTGTTTTTTGATCTTGCTTGTAGGCCAGTCCCGCCCATGGCGGGAATGAAACATGTATGGTAGCGCGGGTGCGTCCGGCATGATCATAAACATCCTGAAACGCCTTGTTACCGAATGTTATCCGATATTTCAGTGGACGATCCTGAGCATGGCATGTATAGTAAAGGCTCTCTGAAAAGGGGGTGTTTCAGTGTCGAGTAGTTTCGTAATCCGGCCCTGTTACCATGCGAATAGTTCTGAAATCGGGGGAAAATCTAACGGTAGGATAACCATGACAAACACGCAGTGGATCACATTCCCGCTGATCGTTTTAACCCTTATTTTTACCTTTATTCCCGCGCCTGCCCGGTCGGCTGACCTTGATTTGCCGACCGAGTCAACATGGCCCCGGGAGATCAGGGTGCCCGAGGGGACGATCATCATTTATCAACCCCAGCTGGAAAAATTCGAAGGCAACATCTTGGAATCGCGGTTCGCGGCGACCGACCGGGATGAACGCATCGTCAGGCTGGTGTCCCTGGAAACCGTCCGTTCGCGATTTCCCAATGCCACTCCCGAAGAGGAGGAGGCGTTTGCCGCGATACTGAAAACGCATGTGCCACAGTGGGACATGCCCCTGTCGCTGGACCAGCTTCTTGCCGGCCTCGAGGTGGTGGAGCAGCGCCAGACCGTGGAAGGGGAACTGGAAAACAAGCCGCCGAAAATCATCTATGTTGAACATCCGGCGATCCTCGTCATGCTGGACGGGCAGCCGATTCTCCAGCCCATCGACAATTCAACCCTCATGGCGGTGGTCAATACGCCCTTCCCCATGGTCTTCCACAAGGCGGGAAAAGCTTATTACCTCATGGGAAATGATACCTGGTACCGGGCAAAAGAGGTCACCGGCACGTGGGAGGAGATCGCCTCGCCGCCGGCAGAGGTGGCAAAGATCCGGCCGGAGAGCCCGGATACAGGTGAGACGTCCGAAATTGTCACAAATCTGGAGATCATTGGCGCCACGGAACCCACAGAGCTCATATCCACAGACGGGCCACCCCGGCTTACTCCGTTTCCCGGCAATGACCTGATGTTTGTGGAAAATACCGACAGCGATATTTTGTACGAGGTGGATACCGGCCGCTATTTCATGATGATATCAGGGCGCTGGTATCAGGCCAAGAAGCTGACCGGCCCCTGGTCCCATGTTCTGCCAACCCAGCTGCCGAAAAGTTTTGCGACGATTCCACCAGATTCGAAGAAAGCGGATCTTCGTGCCAGCGTTCCTGGCACTGTCGAAGCCAAGGAAGCTGTGCTCGATGCCCAGGTGCCGGAAACCGCAGCCATCAAACGGTCCGAAGCAACCCTCGAGGTGATCTACGATGGTGAACCCAAATTCGAACGCATTGCAGGGACAACTCTCGACTATGCTGTGAATACGGCCACATCGGTGATCCGGGTGGAAGGGAAATACTACGCAGTGGATAATGGGGTCTGGTTTGTCGCCACCAAACCCAAGGGTCCCTGGGTGGTTTCAGATAGCGTCCCGGATTCGGTTCAGGACATCCCACCGTCCAGCCCCGTATACAACATTAAATATGTCTATGTGTATGATGCCACCCCCGAAGTGGTCTATGTGGGCTACACGCCGGGCTACACCGGCTGTTACGTCCATCACGGGGTCGTGGTATACGGCACCGGCTACCATTATCATCCCTGGCATCACCATTACTACTACCCGCGGCCGGTGACGTGGGGCTACAGTGTGCGCTACAGTTCCTATTACGGCTGGAGTTTCGGCATATCCTTTTCCAACGGGCCGTTTACGGTTTATTTCGGGTCCGGCTGGGGGTCCCCATATTATCGCGGCTGGTGGGGGCCGCCGAGATACCGTCCGCCCTATTATCGGCCACCGCACCACCGGCCAAACCACCGGGCGATCGTCCTCCCGGTGGTGGCGGGCCGTCGAACGGGCGCCCCACACAGCTTCCCAGCGATGGTAGCCTGTATGACCGGCTGCCCGGCCGTGAGAGTGGGGACAAAACCCGCCCGGCTACCGGGGAGGTGAAGGATGCCCGTCCTGCAGGTCAGCCGGCTAACCTGCCCAACAACGTATATACCGACAGGGACGGCAACGTGTACCGTCGAACCGACAACGGTTGGGAACAGCGCCAGGGAAACAAATGGACGCCGCCTGGTGGAGACAATGCTTCCGGCCCGGCTGCTCGCCCGGCCACAAAACCGCAACCACCGACAACGAAACCCTCGGGGCCTGACCGGCGGCCGGCAGTGCAACCTGCTCAGCAACCCGCTCAGCAACCTGCCCAGCGGCCGACAGCGAAGCCTGCCCAACAATCCAGCCGGCAGCCGGCAGGCAGTTCATGGGATAACCGCCAGCGCAATCTGCAGCGTGATGCCAATTCCCGAAGCCGGGGGCAGCAGCGCACCCAGCAATATCAGCGATCCCGCCAGAGTCAGCCCAGTCGAGGGGGCGCGGGCAGAGGCGGCGGAAAGCGGCGTTGATTAAACCCTATCGTTGTCAAGGGTTCGCAGTAGAAGTATTACGGCTTCACCCTTTTCGCCGCGGCTCTGTAACGCTCCGGCTTTTGCAACGATAGGGTAAACGCCATCGCCCCGGTTCAGCATGGAATTACTAAAGGTGGCTGGATGCCAGGACTATGAACGGGGCCGGTTTCCGCCTGTTCGGCGGTTTTTCTGGATTCGGCAGGATGGAGATGTGGTCTCAACCCTGTCTGACCAGGCTTTCCTCATCCATCATATATTGATTCAGTCTTTCCATCCAGGCATCCCGCTCTTCTTCCGGGGCGAAGAGGAAAAAACTGCCGGTGCTGCGCTGTATGGCCATGAGATCGATGAGGAAATCGTAAACGGCATTGGCGGCCTGCTGGTTGGCCACCAAGGCCTGGTTCTGGGCGTCGATGAGATCGATGATGGATTTAATGCCGCGGACATAGGAATCGGTCACCAGGGTTAGGTTGCGCAGGGCCGAATCGGCGGCATCTGTGGACAGCTGGATGCTGGGGTAGGAGGCGCGGATCAGGTGAACCGCATTGAGGATGCGCGCCTCGATCCGGTTCGCGATGTTGCCCCGGTCATAGCGCAGTTGTGACAGCTCCTCCTGGGATCGTTTGAGGGTGGCGCTTCTGCTACCGCCGGTATACAGGGGCAGGGTGGCTTGAACCCCGGCGGTCCAGTCCGTATCATCCTTTTCAGGCAGGTTGATCGCACCGATGGATGGCGATCCGGATCCCTCTCCACTTTTGGAAAAGGTCTCGGTGACATCACCAAAAAGGGACACGGTCGGCACCCAGAACTCCCTTTTGGCCAGGGTGATGCTGCGCTCCTGGGCAGCGATGGCCGCTTCGATCTGCTGAAGTTCCGGCGACGCGTCGAGCCCCTCCGCCACAAGAAAATCCCGCAGGATGCCAAGTTCCATGGGGTTGCCCATATAATTCGTCAGCCGACGATCGGGAAGGATATTCATGGGCTCCTGGTAGTCGGCCTCCTCGGGGGCAAACATCTCCCTGAGGGGTCGGTTGAGAATGTTGTTCATCGTGCTAATGGTGTCCAGCGTTACGGACTGGGCTTTGAGCACGGTGCGACGGCTATCAGCAATCTGGCTCTCCCAGCGGTAGACCTCCTCCGGTCCGCCGGCTCCGATCTCTACCCGGATGCGTGCCCGTTCGAGGTTCTCACGGGTCAGCTTCAGGTTCTCTTTTTGAATCCGTTCGATGCTTTTGGCGCGCAGTACGTTGAGATAGGCGCTGGCGGCGGCCTGAAGGATGTCCAGTCGAACGGCATCGCGCCCTTGCTCGCGGGAGGTCTGCAGGTATTGTTCGATGGTATAGCCGGCCCAGGCCTTGTCCGAATAGATCAGCTGGGTGGCCTGCAGCGACCCGGTCCACAAGCGTTCGGGCTGGATACCGAAGGATGCCCGGGCCCGGTCGTCATCGATCATCGAGGCCTGAGTGTTAACACCCACCTGGGGCAGCAGCGGGGACCGCGCTTCCTGCACCTGGGCCATTCCGGCTTCTACCGACCGGTTGGCGGCGGCCAGGTCCAGGTTGGCCGCTAGCGCCTCTTTCATGGCCAGGTTGATGTTCAGCCGTCTTTCAGTGCCGATGGCTTCGTCATTGAGCAGGTCGGCCTCAGTGAGCAGACCCCATCCGGGGTAGACGTGGATGGCCCGGGCGGTGGCCATGTTGATGGCAAGCTTTTCTCCCACGGCAAAAGTGGTGGAGAGATCGCCGGCATTGGTGCCGTCTAGAGTTTCCTGTACGTTGATGGCGACGCTGCGGGCCAGGTGAAGCAAAGTGTCTTCGGGAATGGTGCTCACGAGGATCCCACTTTCAACATCGGTACGCCCCCTGAACGAGAAGCTGGGAATCCGGCGCTCAATGAGGCCGGCTACCAGTTTTTGAAATTCCTCTTCGGGCAGCCTTGGAAGCAGTAACAAAAGCACCGCGTCGGTGTCCGCGGGTATACTCGCCAGGGCCTGCTCCCCGGAATTGTCCACGGGGACCACCGTTATCTCCAGTGTGAATTCGTAGGACATCCGGCGGGCGATGGTGTTGAGTTGGGGAATGGCGTCCCGCATGAAGCCGTCCTCGACCAGGGCGACCCGGGAAAACGGGGCGATGTCCCGAAACACTTGGAGCGCTCGGTCGAAGTCTGAAAAGAAGTTGATATAGTTCAGGTTCCGAATGCCGCTGGTGCCTGCTTTGGCAGGGATTCCCTGAAGCTTGGCATCCACCACATAGACGGCGAAAACCGGTTTGCTAAAACTTCTGCGCCGGCAAACCTCATGGGTGGAAACCTCTCCCAGGGTCAGCACCATATCCACTTTGCTGGACGCTATCAGCCGATCCAGGGCCTGATTGATTTGCTTCACATTCCAGTCGCCGCTGATTTGCGCTTCGGCAGGGAAGGTCACGGTGTGTACACCACGGGTCATACTCTGGATCTCATTGAAAAAAAGGTCTCTCACCGCCGAGAACTGTTCGGAATCACCGTCATAGACCATACCGATGCGAACGGTTTTCGCCTGGACAAAGGAAGAGAAAATCAGGGTCAGGCCGATCAATCCCAAAGCAAGTGCAAGTCGGCGTTTCATGGGGGGGCTCCTGTTATAGTTAACGACATGTCGATCCGTGGCGGTCAACTGTCCGGTTCGGATTGAATTTTGAAGAACGTGGCATACAGCGTAGGCACGAAGACCAGGGTCAGCACCGACGCGAAGCCCAGGCCGAAGACGATGGTCACGGCCATGGCGATGAAAAAAGCATCGGTAAATAGGGGGATCATCCCCATCATGGTGGTCAGCGCCGCCAGCATGACCGGCCGCATCCTGCTGACCCCCGAGTCCACCACCGCATGGAAAGGCGCCTTGCCTTCACGGACCTCCAGGTCGATCTGGTCGATGAGCACGATGGCGTTTTTGATCAGCATGCCCGACAGGCTCATGAGCCCAAGTAAGGCCATAAACCCGAAGGGCTGGCGCAGCAGCAGCAGGCCCAGGACCACGCCGATGAGTGAGAGCGGCACCGTCAGCCAGATGATCAGGGGCTGCTTGAAGGCGTTGAAGAGGAAAATCACCACCAGGATCATCATGCCGAAATAGATGGGGATGTTGTCCGCCAGCTTTTGCTGAGCATCCGCACTGTCTTCCGCCTCCCCGCCCCAGGCCATGAAATATCCCGGGTGACCCTTGACGGGAATCATATCGTCATATTTTACCGGGATAGTGTCGGCGGTATACTTGTCCGGCTCGACGGTATTGCCCAGATAGGTTTCGGTGTCGGCCATCAGGGCCTGCTCCAGCTTGGGTTTGATTCGGCTCAGCAGATCATCGGAAAGGCCTTTGCGGGCATCGCAATGCAGCTTGATCATGGATCGGCGGTGCCAGCGCGAAATGCGGGCGTTCTCTGCTTCGGTGGAGAACCCGTCCACCACCTGCTGCAGGGGGATTTTTTTATCCGCCATGGGGCTGTAAACCTGTACATCACGCATGTTTTCCATGGTAATGCGCTCATCATCGGGGGCCCGTGCAATGATGGGAATCAATTCGATCCCCTCCCGGTAGAGGCCGGTGGTGGTGCCCGAAAAATTGGACTGTAGGGCCGTGGCCACCAAGCGCCGATCGATGCCCTGGTGGCGGGCCCGGTCTTCGGCAATTACCGGCTGGACCACCTTGACCCGCGCCCCCCACTCGCTGCGCACGGCCTTGGCGTCGGGGTCGGCGGCCATGATGGCCATGGCTTCTTCGCCCAGTTCCCGCAGGACCTTCAGGTCAGGCCCATTGATGCGAAACTGGATCTTGCCCCCTTCCCCGGGGCCCAGGGTGAACTTTTTCACGTTGATCACCACGTCGGGGAGCATCTGCTCCAGGTCATCCTGCACCTGGTGGTAGATCCGGTCGATCACCTCGTAATCTTCAACTTCGACCATCATGCTGCAATACTGCTGGCCGGCATCCACCGGCACACTGTAAGTCAGGATGAAACGAGAGTGGCCGGCGCCCACCGCCGACGCCACAGAGGTGACTCCCTCGATGTTCATCAGGTAGGCTTCCATTTTAGCCACACCCGCCTCCGTTTCCCGGATATGGGTCCCTTCGCGGAAATGGCACTCCACCTGAAACTGCGGGCTGGTTGACGGAGGGAAGAACATGTTGTCCAATAAGCCGAACCCGACCATGGCCAGGGCAAACATACCCACCACGGCGGCTATGGTGATCCAGCGAAACCGGATGGCCAGGGTGAGAATCTTCCGATAAATCTGATAAAATTTACCTGCATAAGGATCGGCCGCTTCACCGCCGCTAGTTTGCTTGGATTTCTTTCCGAGTACGAACAATTTGGTCATCAGCGGCGTAGTGGTCACAGCAGTCAGCCAACTCAGAGAGAGGGAGATGAGAATGACATAGTACAGGGAGCGGCAGTACTCACCGGTCTGGTTATCCATGCCGCCGATGGAGGCGAAGGCCAGCACGGCGACAGCCGTTGCGCCCAGCAGGGGAATGGAGTTCTGGCCCACCACCTCCTTGGCGGCCTTCATGCCGTCCATGCCCTGTTCCATGCGCACCTTCATGCCGTCCACGATGACGATTGCATTGTCCACCAGCATACCCAGGGCGATGATCAGGGCTCCCAGGGAGATGCGTTCCAGGGTAATGGCATAGTAGTCCATGACCACGAAGGTGGCGGCAATGGTGAGCACCAGGATGAATCCGATAATCAGCCCGCTGCGCAGCCCCATGAAAATCAGAAGCACGACGATGACGATAGCCACGGCCTCCGCCAGGTTGACCACGAATCCGTCGACCGCCTTGGTGACCATATCGGACTGCATGTAGATGACCCCCAGGTCCATGCCCACCGGTATCTGGGGCGTCAGCATCTCGAGGCGCTGCTTGACGGCCTCCCCCATGGTGACGGCGTTGCCGCCCAACACCGTAGAAATGGCAATGCCGATGGCCGGCTGACCGTTAAATCGCAGTATCCGCGGTGGGGGGTCCACGTAGTCGCGCCGGATGTTGGCCACGTCTTTCAGGTAGATCAGTTTTCCGCCCTTGCTGGCGATGAAAAGTTCCCCGAAATCCTTTTCGGATTGGAAGATGCCGGTGGGAAAGATGGGGATGTACTCGCTGCCGATTTTTATTTTGCCGGCATCGGCAGGCAGGTTCTTTGCGCTCAGGGCATCGAAGATCTCCACCCGGGTGATGCCCAGGGCGGCCATCTTCTCCCGGGACATTTCCACATAGACGGCTTCACTCTGCTCACCGAAAAAGACCACCTTTTTGACATCAACGACCGTCACCAACTCGCGCTTGAGCAGTTCGGCCACTTTCTTGAGTTCCGCATAGGAATAGCCTTCCCCGTAAAGGGCATAGTAGACGCCGAAAACGTCACCGAAATCGTCGTTGATGATGGTGGGGCCGGCCCCGGGCGGAAGCTCCTGCTGCACGTCGTAGATCTTGCGGCGCATCTCGTCCCAGACCTGGGCGATGGTATATTTGTCGTAGTGATCCTGGACCTTGACCTTGACGGTGGACAGGCCGCGGGAAGAGTAGGATTCCACCCGCTTGAGTTGCCCCAGTTCCTGGATGGCCTTTTCAATCCTCTCGGTCACATCCTGTTCCACCTCTTCGGGCGAGGCTCCGGGATAAGGCGTGATGACGACGGCATCCTTGATCACAAACTCCGGATCTTCCAGGCGAGGCAGGCTCTGATAGGCCTGATAACCCAGAATCAGCAGGACCACGGTCATGGTCCAGGTAATGACACTTTTGCGGATGGAGAATTCGGCAATGTTCATGTGATCTGATCCTTACTATTATTCTTTCCAGATGCTGACCTTCATGCCATCCTGAAGTTTGGTGACGCCGGAGGTGGCGATCTGTTCACCGCCTTCCAATCCGTCGAGAACCAGGATGCTGTCCGACCCGGTCATCTCACCGACCGTGACCGCCGTTTTATGGACCGTCATATCTTCCTTTTTGAGTACCCAGACAAATGCCTTTTCCTGGGGGTCCTCCATGACAGCGATGGCGGGGATGACGATCCTGGAGGCCGAATCGCCGGCAGCCGCCTGCTTGCCGATGACCGTTGCCGTCATGCCCGGCAGTATGTTGATCCCTTCGGGCCGGTCCATGACCAGGACCACCTGGTAGGTCTGGGTTTGGGGATCCGCCTGGGTGGAATATTCTTTGAGCTCGAGGGGGAAGTTTATGTCCGGCGCAGCGGCAAAGGTCGCCGTGGCCTCGATTCTTTCTCCCCGTCCCAGGGTGACCACAACCGTCTCCGGTGCATCCACGAGGACTTCAATTTTGGAGAGGTCCTGAAAGAAGACGATGGGCTGCTTGGCCTGCACTTCCTCGAAGTTCTCCACGTGCCGTTTGGCCACGATGCCGTCGAACGGGGCTTTCAGGTAGGTGTCTTTCAGGGCGTTCTGTGCGTCTTCCAGCTGGGCGGCGGCCACATCCCGTGAGGCTTTGAAGCGATCGAATTCTGCCTTGGAAACCTGTTTGCGCACGTAGAGCTCCTTGTAGCGGTCGTACTGGCGCTCGGCTTCGATCGCCCGGGCTTTGACCTGATCCAGATTGATCTTGAAATCCCGGGGCAGGATGCGGGCGATGAGCTGCCCTTTATTGACCTCCTGCCCCTCTTCCACCGGAAGCTCCACCAGCGGACCGGGGACCTTGAAGGAAAGGTTCACCCGCCGGTTGGCCCTGGTTTTGCCAGGGTAAGTCATGGATACACTGCCGGCGCCACCCTGCACGGTCATGACTTTTACCGGTCGGACAATCTCTTTCGGGGCGGGCTCTTCCTTCTTTCCGCAACCGCAGAAGATGACCGCCATTGCCATTGCCATTGTCAAGGCGGTCATAAAAAAACAGCGCTTCATTTTTTTCAGGTCGTTAAACACTAAAGGGGTGCGCTTCCGTTTCATTTTCAAAACCTCTGCTTTACAGTTGTATGCAAAATGGCAATAAAAAAAGGGGGGATGATGATTTCCAAACAATCAATAATAACAGAAATCTCCCGGTAAAACAAACCTCTCTAAAATGGCAAGATGGGCTTGATTGGATGTTCAGGGAGAAAGCATCAAGTGTGTTTCCGGATCGGTGAGGACGTTCCTGACAATTGTCGCCACCGGTGCAGCAGGGGGTCGGCAGTAAGGGTGCCGAGACCGTTTTTCTCAAAAAAAGGATCGATTTCCAAGCTGTTGCCTTGGCGCCAGAGGGCTTTGAGCCGGTCTCCGGCGTCCGCCTCAAGACACCAGTACCTACCGAAGCGGCGAGTCAGATGATCGGCGAGCACGGCTTCACCCAGCCATCCCAGCAGGTAGTCGGCACAGTAAAATTCCGGCACCAGGTCGAACAGATGGCTCTCCGGCTGGTGGTAGAAGCCGGTGATCCGGGCCATGGTGTCGGCATAGGGCCGGCCGTCGGACACGTTGCCGTGTGAAAACATTTCGTATTCGCTGATGAACTTGGCAGCGTAGCGGCGAAAGACGGAAAGATCCTTCAGGTCTTTGTAGTAGATAATCGTGGTTATGGCATGCTCCGGCAGCCCCATCATCGATTCCAGAACCGGCCGGGACAGGACCATTCGCTGAAGCAGAAAGGCGTATACTTCTGAAAGGTTGAAGGCCGTGGCCAGCTCGCGGTCTGCCACGGATAGTAATGGATCGGTGTAAACGGCCGACAGACCGTGCCCCAGTTCGTGCCAGAGGGTTTCCACATCGATCCACCCGCCCTCCGGTCGCATGAAGACGTGAACCTCCTGGGGGATCCGGACCATGATCGATATGGCCTGGGTGCTTTTTCCCACCTCCGGCTGGACATGCAGGTGAAGACCAGGGTGATGGGCCGGGTCCATTTTCCAGCGGCCAAAAAAGCTTAGCGTGGCCTCAGGGTGATCCACCGGACACAGCGAATCCCACTGGCCCAGGCCGAGCAGGTAGATGGCGTCAAACCGGGTGAGGCGCTCCATGGGAAGATCGAAGCGCTCGCGGCTCAAGGCTTCCATGGCGGAAAAATAGGGATCGTTCGTCTGCTGAATCAGGGTTTTAACCTGTCGGTAAAGCCGATGGTAGTCAATGCTCTTTTTGCAGCTGCAATAGTCGATGTAGCTGTCGAAGCCCAACTCGCCGGTCAGGGTGTCCAGCACGATGGACCAGTAGTTGAGGGCAAAGGGCTTGAGCAGTTTGCACAGTGGCCCGGTCTCCTGCTGGAGCTTCCGGCGCTTGAGCAGGGTGCTGGATTTCTGGCACCAGGGGATGACTTCCTGAAAGTAAATCTTCTCTCCGTCCACGTTGGCCGCCGCCCCGCGGCTCCAGGCCTGCATTTCCGTTTCGTGGGGCATCAGCTTGCGTTGGAGGTAGTGATCGATCAGTCCGTGGCGGATGCGGGTTCGGGTTTTTTCGTCCTGGATGCCCGATGCCCCGGCAATGGTTTCCGGCGTCAAGATGTCTTCGAATCCGGTGTATATCTGATCAGGCGATTTGTCGGGCGGGTGCCCCTGCCAGAGGGACAGGGCCCGTCTGGCCCACCGGATATTGAGCTCCCGGATGGCCGATGCCAACTGGTGCGGTTCATCTTGAGATCGCTTGCGGGTCATCGCATCTCCACCCAAAGGGGTTGTCGCCCGGCCAGGCATATGGTAAATCAGTTTCCGATCGCCGCCGCTTCACCCGTTTGAAGATAAGACATGCATTGTTCCCGGACAACTCAAATGATTATTAGGAGATGATTATGAGCAGCCCAATTCCCACCAGGGAAGCGGCCCTGGCCCTTCTCAAAACCTACAACAAGAGTGAAGGCCTCATCAAGCACGCCTTTGCCGTAGAGGGCGTTATGCGCTACATGGCCAGAAAATACGGCGAAGATGAAGATGCCTGGGGGGTCGTGGGCTTGATCCACGACCTGGACTACGAACAGTTCCCCGACCAGCACTGCAAGAAGACCGAAGCGATTCTGAAGGAAAACAACTGGCCCGAAGACCTGATTCGCGCTGTTATCAGCCACGGCTGGGGCATCTGCACGGATGTGGAACC
>JABZFO010000007.1 GCA_014237405.1 Desulfosarcina sp.
AATCAGTAAATTGTTTTAAAAGGGACAACTCAACCTTTGCCTCCTCAGGGGGAAAAGGCAATTTATCCCCTTTTAGGGGTTATTTCAAAACCACCTCCTCTGGAGGTGGATCCTTTATTATTCCCTATTTGGGAATTGATGCCAATGCCGATGGCAGCGATTTGGGCGATATTTCAATTCCTGCCTCGACATCCAGAGAGTCGGGGTTGGGTAATATTCAGTATCAGGGATTTTTCACAGCTGCTGATCCAGGAAAAATTGTCTGGGGCTTGGGGCCGGTTTTTGAATTGCCGACTAATACTAGTGGTCTTGGTTCTGACAAATGGTCAGCAGGGCCGGCAGCATTGATATTGACCATGCCTGGGAAATGGGTGGTTGGTGCCTTAATGCAAAATATGTGGTCCTTTGCCGGCTCAAGTGACGGACCCAGCGTGAATAAATTCACCTTTCAGTATTTCCTCAACTACAACATAAGCAATGGCTGGTATCTGACGTCCAGTCCAATTATGACTGCGGACTGGACAAAGGATAGTAGTGATCAGTGGACAGTACCGTTGGGTGGTGGCATCGGCAGGTTGATGCGTTTTGGCAAACAGCCGATTGATTTCAAACTGCAGGCTTTTGGTAATGTGGCAAAGCCTGACGGCGGACCGGAATGGAGCATGCAGTTTGCCATGAAATTCTTATTTCCCAAATAAAATCGGTACTGCACGCAGAATAGGGCAGCCTGAGATTAATCTGATTAAAAATTCAAAAATTACCAAGGAGTAGAATGATATTAAAATTTAAACCCATGCTGGTGTTCGTTTCTGCGGCCATCAATTTTCGATGGTAAGGGCTTCACCAAACTATCCAAAACAGTTCCTACCCATGAGAATATTCAGCCTTGTTTTCGTCTGCGTATGGGTGATCGGGGTTTTATCGGCACTTCCCATAGAAGCCAAGCCACCCACATCAATCAAGTATTCAACAATTCGAGAAGAGAATCCCAACGCAGGTAAAGAGACGGCAGGATCAGTTGCTGATTGCCGGAACCGTTTTTGGAAGCACCGATGAGGCAGCAGGAATCATACTGGGTATGTGGGACTACCAGCTGCCGTTTACCCAACGCCTGTTTTTTTCCGCCATCGGGTCAATGGGGCACTTCCCCCGCCAGCGGGCCTATACCGCCATTGCCTTCGAACCGGGCAGTCCTCGCGCCGGCAGCAATGACTCGGATAGGGATGACTTCGTTGAAACCAGTGGATTCGACAACTGGTTGGACTTCAGTTTAGATTTTGTTCTTCCCATCGGCGCAGCCAAAGAAAACAGCGTCGTCAGCTATCACTTGAAAGACGGCCTGCTTAAATCTCAACCAAGTGATCGCCGCTACTGGAATCCGCTAACCAGCGGCGTAACACTTTTCACCTTGCGTCAGTATAACCGCTATCAAACCTTCGAAACCGATGTGGCAGATTATGAGCGGACCATTCACCCGGTAGAGTTGGGGATTCTTTATGACAACACCGATTTCCCCGCCAATCCATCCACGGGAAGCAGCCAGTACTTTTCGTACACGCAAGATTTTGCATGGCTTCAATCGGATACGAAATGGAATTTTATTAATTTCGAGGCCAGCAAATACCTCTCTATGGGTAAATCCAGCCAAGCGCGGCAGCGGGTGTTAGCGCTGAATTTATGGACCGGATACTCTCCCAGCTGGGATGAAGAGATCGATGCCGAAGGAAATATCGTCCTCAAGAACAATCCCCCCTACTACGAGGGCGCAACCCTTGGCGGGTTCTATCGCATGCGGGGCTACCCGTCTCATCGGTTCAATGATCGCAGCGTGATCTATACATCGGCCGAGTATCGCTACACACCTTATTGGAATCCTCTGGGCGACATTTCATGGCTGGATTTTATTAAACGCCGGAGTTGGCCTTCGCGCTTTGGTTGCAGGTGGTATCGTGCGTTTCGACATGGGATTTTCCGAAGAGGGTGCCAACTTCTGGGCGATGTTCGGGCATCCGTTTTAGGTGTGAAACTATCGTACCGCTGCAAAAGGAAATAAATGCGTCATGGAGCTATTCTATATCATTCGTGATGACGGCCTGAGACGCCAATCCAAGCCGAAATTGGTTGACAAGGCTGGCGAGGTGGCGAGGGTGTCCACAACGCATGTGGCGTGGGAATATGTGTTAATGGTATTGCATTCCTATTGAAAAGTTAAAATGATAGTGATATGAAACTAAAAAACAATTAGTTTGATAGGAATATAATCCTAACAAGGGCAAGAATGGCAAAGCATGATTGATAATCTGTTTGAGCTCAGCAGACAATTTTTAAGAAATTATAACAGACCCTACAAGCGCTATTTTCTTCATCAATATCCGCTTGAAAACAGATTTTCGATTATTGTCGGCCCGCGCGGCACAGGCAAGACAACAGCAATTATCCAGCACCTGCTGTCAAAATATGACGACGATTTTTCCACGCGAAAGGCACTCTATGTTCCGGTTGACCACTTTATGGTTGCAGGACATAACCTATATGAAATTGCCGAAGAATTCCATAATTTGGGTGGTGAGTGTATCTGCTTTGATGAGATTCATAAATGGGTCAACTGGTCGGAAGAAATTAAAAGCATTTATGACAGTTTTCCAAAACTCCGGATCATTGCTTCCGGCAGCTCCGCCATCGCCATTCAAAAAGGCAGTCACGATTTAAGCAGAAGGGCTGTCGTCTACCGGATGACCGGCCTTTCTTTTAGAGAATATATCGATTTGGTGTTGGATATAAACTCAGAACCCCTCTCGCTTGAATCCATTTTGGAACATCATGAAAAATCTGCAGCCAATATTGTCGAATCCGTGGAGCCTGCAGGCGCCAAGATTCTTTCCCTGTTTAAGGATTATCTTAGATTTGGATACTTTCCTTATTTTCAGGAGTTTAAAGATGAATCAATATATCATATAACCTTGGAGCAGAGTATTCATACAACCATAGAGAGTGATTTGTTAGCCGTATATTCTGAATTAAGTGGACGCAGCATTCAAAAACTGAAAAAACTGCTTACCGTCATCTCAGAGTCTGTTCCATTCACTCCGGATTTGAAGCGGCTTAAAAAATTAGTAGAAATCGGTGACGAACGAACGCTCAAGAATTATCTGAAATACCTTGAAGACGGGGGGACTATTATCGCACTCCCAAAAAGCGGCAGTGGACTGAGGGGAATAGGAAAGCCGGAAAAAATTTATCTTAACAACACAAATCAGATCTATGCTATTAGTGATAGCGGCAAAGAGAATATAGGAAATATGAGAGAAACTTTCTTTGCCGGCATGCTTGGCGGGATACATAAAATATCAGTGCCCAAACGCGGAGATTTTTTTGTTGACGGCAGCTATACATTCGAAATTGGAGGCAGAAATAAAGGTTTTGAACAGATAAAAGGCATCCCGAACTCTTACCTGGCCATAGATGATATCGAGATGGGAATCGGAAAGAAAATTCCCTTGTGGCTGTTTGGTTTTCTTTATTAATCGATGCTTTTCCGTTAAAAGGTTTTACCGTTCCGGTGAGAATAAATAAATCACTAAAAGGAGGAGAATGAAATGAAGTCAAAAAGAATTGTTGGGCTTGTTTTGGGCATTGTGTTTCTGATTGCCATGCCGGTTGCGGCCGAGCAGAGCCTGGTGCAGACCGTGGCCGAGGGCTGCAAGGCCGAACTCGAAAATTATTGCAAGGATGTCAAACCCGGAGAAGGCCGAATCCTGGCCTGCCTCTTTGCCCACAGTGACAAGCTTTCCGGAAAGTGCGAGTATGCGCTGTACGATGCCGCGGTGCAGTTGGAGCGGGCGGTGGCCGCGCTGGCTTACGTGGCCAACGAGTGCCCGATGCAAGGACGCACTGAAAGAGGTCGGGTTGAAAGAGTAGTCATTCGGGTATAAGATGAAAAAAACATGCTGTGGCTATTGTTGACATCTACGCCTGCCTTGGATATTCAATTCCCATGCACAAGGGTACCGTCAATATTGCCGTGATTGATCTTTACGATGGCGCGCCAAACCAGGGATTACGTTGTTTGCGTGACCAGTTGAAGCAAGCCAGCGAGAACCGGTCGGACGTGGGTGTGGCCTTCGATTTTTTCGATACTCGCCACGCGGGTGAACTGCCGGATATCAACTATGATATTTTCATTTCATCGGGCGGTCCGGGCAGCCCCTATGACGGCCAAGGACTGGCCTGGGAGAAAAACTATTTCAACTTGGTGGACCGGATCTACGCGCACAACCAGAATGGCAACCCTCAAAAAAAATACATTTTCTTCATTTGCCATTCATTTCAAATGATGGTCCGCTTTTTCGGCCTGGCCGAAGTGGTCGAACGTCATTCCGAGTCCTTCGGCATTTTTCCGCTCCATAAAACCGCAGCCGGAAGGGACGACCCCCTGTTTCATGGCCTGGCCGACCCGTTTTACGGCAGCGACTTCAGAAACTGGCAGGTGATTCAACCGAACCGTCAGCAGCTAAAAAGCTTGGGCGCCAAGATCCTGTGCATGGAAAAAATCCGACCCCACGTACCCTACGAGCGCGCCGTCATGGCGGTGCGGGTTTCCGCCGAAATGGTCGGCACCCAGTTTCATCCCGAAAGCGACCCAGCCAGCTTTCAATGGCACCTGCACCAACCCGAGAAAAAGAACCGAATCATTGAACAATGGGGCATGGCCAAATATCGGCAGATGCAAGAATTGGCCAACAACGCCGATACCGTGGCGCGCACGCAGCGTATCATTATTCCCGGTTTTATAAATTACGCCTGCCGAGCACTGCGTCCAATAGATACTATTTAAAGCCGCCGTGGATCAGGTTGCGCCAAACATTATCTTTGCCTTGCAACCGGGCGCTTTCGTCCGTCACACATTTGATCAGGTAATCCGAAACCTTGTCCACACCCATGTCGGCCAAGTGGGCGCCAACCGAATTGATGTCGAAATCGCAGGCAAAATTCAGAAAGTCGATGGCATAGGGGATCCCGTCCTTAACCAACAGCTCGGTTGTATTGATCTCATAGCCCAGGGCCTGGTTCAGTTTACGGACATACGCTTCGATTCGCGCCAGCAGTTCGGGGCCGAAATTATCCGGATCGACAGAATAGCGCCCCAGTCGTTCGCCGGTGATACGGTCCGGCGGTTCGAAACGGGCAGTGGTGACATCGCCGGCGATATAAAAACAGCGGGCAAACTGCTGGTAGGCGATGTCTTCCTGCAGCATGAAGACCAACGTACGGCTGAGCCAATTACGCACCCCCATGTCCTGACCGGCGTCTTCGGGGTAAACCGGTTTGGTATGGAAAATTTCGTTGTTGTAGAGGTGGAAGAATTCATCCGGGTTATGGACCTTGCTGACCGCCAGCCAGCCGCCGCCGGAAACCGGCTTCAGCCAGCACGGAAAACCGATGTACTCGAAAATGGCCTGCCATTCGGAATGATCCAGGTACGTTAAGTTGCGCAGGGACTCAGCCGTGATGTCGTACAACCGCGTCGAACCGGCGATGGGCAGAAGGCAGGTCCTGGGTATCGTCAGCCCCAGGTCGGCAGCCAATGTAAACCCCAGGTATTTATCGTCCGCGCTCCATAGCAAAGGGTTGGGGATCACATAGGTGCCGTGCGCCACTGCGGCCTTGAGTAGATACCGATAATATGGATAATCATGTGAAATGCGGTCGTAAATCAAATCATAGACCGGTGGCTCGCCAAGGCGTCCGGCGCCCATAGTTGCCATTTCGGCAACCACGTCACCCTTCCCTTTATGGTTAATGGTTTCCACCAGTGCATTGGGAAAATTATCTTCCCGGCCTCTCAGAATTCCGATTTTTTTCGTCATTTCCTACCTCCATCTTTGTAATTTTTAATGTTGAATTATGAATGTTGAATTAATGTATTCTGTCTATTTTTTTAAGCGATAGAATGCCTTCATTCAAAATTAAAAACTAAGAATTCATAATTTGGGTTTGTAAGCATCTATTCACCTAATATTTTGACCCTGCTAATGCTCGGACATAATATGGTCGATGTTGACAAACCCGGAAGGGGACTGGCTCCAATAATCAATAACCATTGGCTGGTTCGGCGTATTGATCCATGTGCCTTGATAACTGTAGTCCGGCGAAATAATCCTGATCAACACATCGCCGCCGTTAAAGGTCCATTTGCGGCCGTCGTGGTAAATGTGTTCGATGCCCATTCCCTGGCGGGTCTTAATGTGAACATTGTCTTCCGGAAAATCCCAGGATTTGTCGATGATAAACTGCAATATCTGCCATTTGTTGCCAGAGGGAAGAAAGCCCTGATTGGAAGCAATACCGGCATCGTTAGGCAGGCCGAACGCCAGATGCCCCGGAAATCTCCGGGCCAATTGGCGCAGTTCCGACTCCCGGCTCCATTCATGGTGAAGCGTAGTGGTGACATTGTGGATCAAGGCGTAACAGCGATGGTAATTGTCTTGCGCACAAACATCTCCGAGTTGAGCGGCCCCGGCTGAAAATCCCACCGTCAATTTGCCGGTATTCTGGCGCTGGTGAATATAATTTTTAAATCGATCATAATCATCGAAGAAATAACCGCCCATGGCATCGTAACGTTCGAAACCTATATTCACCTCGCCGCCACCCAGAATGACCACCTCGGCATTTTCGACCATATTGAAAAATACCTCGGCATCATGGCGCGACAGGCTATCGCTCCAGAAAAAGACCATGGCATTGAGACCAAAAGGGGTAAAGTGGTCGAAATACCATTTGAAGGTGCCCCATGAAAAATCTTGAGACTCGCGGCTTTCCATGCCAAAAGGCAGGTACAATATGCTTTTGTTGTGGGGATGGTCCAAAGCACGCTGGACGATCCAATTCCGGTGCAGATACTCACAGCGGTTGTGGGAACTGTAAATCAAGGCAGTCGGATTTAGATTCACGGGCACCTCCTTTGATATAGGCTGTAAGGTAATTAATTTGGACTGCGTTATCGGTCGTCGCAGTATTGCAATACGGCTTCCTCCCTCTAGCCTTGCCAACTTAATTATCTTAAAACCTATAGAAGCGACAACTTCCAATCGTCATTGGTCATTTTTCAGCAGAAACCGCAACGGCACCTGGACCCGGTCACGCCAGGCCGTTTCAGAGTGGGGATCGCCAGCGTACCAGTTGCCGAGCCAGGTTGTTCCGAACTCGTAGCCTCTATCCTTTAAGATATGTTCAACACGCTTCTGTCTATAACGGTAACCGGCACGATTGGCTTCGTTGCCGTAGTCCAGATATATTTTATGCGATCCCGGTTCGGGTAGCCGCGTGTTCAGATATTTACTGAAAGGCTTGTGCGCAATGGGCCAGTGGGTTGAAAGACAGCCGGCCCCGCCGAATACCTGCGGATATTCACAGATCGCATACAACGAAATCAATCCTCCCATGCTTGACCCCATCACAAAGGTGAACTCCCGCTCGGGACGGGTGCGATAGCGGCTGTCAACGAAAGGTTTGAGTTCGTGGACGATAAAGCGCAGGTAATTGTCAGACATCGACATCCCCCCGTAACGCTTTATCACCCGTCTCCTCGAACGTTGGGAGAGATGGTTACAAAAGGGCCGTTGCGGCAGGTATTCCCGCAATCTTTGAGGCGTATTCCAGATACCGACCACAATGGTCGACGGAATTTCCCTATTTTTATAAAGAGCCGCCATGGTCTCATCCATGCCCCAATCGACACCGATGAAAGATTTTTGCGACTCAAACAGGTTCTGGCCATCATGCATATAGAGGACTGCATGCTTGCTGGCATCGCCTTCGTCGTAATCCGGCGGCAGCCAGATTTCGACATTACGGGGATTGATGAAGAGGGACGGCACACTTGGATAATGATACAAGGTGCCGATCAGATCGGGGTTTTTAACTGGGCTGAAAATCGGTTGAATTTTCGTTTCACTTTGTGCGCCATCATAGGTAATTTCGCAAAAGGTCTGGATATCGTCAAAGGTTTTGAGATTCATCATATTTCAAGCCAATTGGAATAAGTCGTTGTCTTTCAGTGTTTTCTTAGAAATTTCGGACGTCATCACAATGATGCGATAGCAGCAACGTCCCCGCCACATCAAGGACTAAATAGTGTCCACGTTGATGAGGGGGCGTGCCAGCATCTTTTCATAAAGATCAATGTATTGACGCGCCGTGACCGCATGACTGAAGGTAGCGGCGCTCCGGATCATAATTCGTTCGATCTGGGCACTTTTTATTTTCAAAGGAAGATTGTAAAATTCAATGGCCTCGTCAATGGCCCAGGACAGGCCATTGGAATCAAAATCCTTGAAAAGAAAGCCGTTCCCCGTGTTGTTAGCGACATCCATGTGGGTGATTGTATCGTGGATCCCGCCGGTATCGTGGGCAACCGGCAGCGAGCCGTAGATGGGGCCGATCATCTGGGGCAGACCGCATGGTTCAAAACGCGAAGGCATCATCACGAAGTCAGAGGCTCCGTATGCCAATCGGGCCAGGCGCTCGTCGAAGTCGCAAATCGCTACCCGCCTGCTCAGGTTGTGGAACTGCACGATCTCTTTGAAATATTGTTGAAACTCCCCATTGGCCACAAAGACGATTTCCAGATTCTGCTCCCGGTAGCGTGAAACAACATCATAGAGGACCTCCGCCAACAGCTGACATCCTTTTTGAACTGTGTCGAGACGGGAAGGCCAGAAGAAAAGGGGCGCCTGGTCAGCCTCAATAAGGCCTAAGATTCTTTGCAACGCGCGCTTGTTTTTCTGTTTGCCGGCAACATGATTTTTGGGGTGGAATTCAAGCACCAGATCCTCGTCGGTGGCGGGATTGAAAGAAGGATCCGGCGCATTGAGGATGCCCACCGCACAGTCGGCGTTGAATTTATTGGCCAACTCCTGTTTCAATGGCGCCTCAACAAAATCATGTCGTCCTTCAATCAACTCCCCCAAGAAGGTCGAGCTGACCGTATTGACAAAGTGGGCGGCAAAAACACCGCTGGCGAGGAGGTCCACGGGATTGGTTTCCCGTGTTCCTTCGTAATCATAGCCCATGCGCTCATAATAAAGATGCTGCCAGAAATAGGCCGAATCGATGCCCCTCTCTTCGATATGAGAGAGCAGGGACTTCATGCTATAAATGTTATGGATCGTAAAAAGACAGGGGATACCCGCCTGCTTTGCCATGGCCGGAATCAGACCGGTCATCCAGTCGTTGCAATGGATAAGATCCGGCTGCACACGGGGAACAATGTTGTTGATGATCTCCCGCTGAAAGGCAAGGGCGATTTTCATGTTTTCACCCTCGTAATTGGAGTAAACCCGGTTCATGTAGAAAAAAGCCCTGTCTTCGGCCAGGTGAATCCGATCATCAGGCATTATCTTTCGGATGGTGTTGATATCCTTTTTGATAATCGGGGGCAGATGGTGGTTGAACATGGCGCGGTAATTCGGCAGCGCAACGTGAACATCGGCTCCCTGGTCGAACAGCGCACTGATGAGGGCGGCGGACACATCGGCCATTCCGCCGGCCTTGGCCTTCAGATAATTGGCGATATTACCCATGTTGTCGGGCAAATAAGTCACTTCCGGGGTCACGATAAGAATGCGGGGATTGCTCTGGGTAGCGGTCATGCGCTGCGACTCCTTTCAATCGTCAGTGCTCAATCGATAGGTCTATCCGGAACCGGCATGGAAGCATGGAAATCTTTAATAAACCGTTCGGTGTAGCTCCCAATGAGAGCATTTACCCGCTGCGAACTATCAGAACGTACGATGAGTCCCACATGATGTCGCTTATCTAACCTCCAGACAATTTCAGGATCATCATAGGAAGTGGTATCCGGAATTTCTTGCCGAGCCAGGGAAATGACAATACCGGCATAATCCTCCCGAAATTCAGGCAATCGATAGAGCTTGGTCTTGGCGGCAAATGCCACCTTGGCCCACTCGGCCCAAAGATTGATACCGGAAGCTGTTTCAACCAACTCTGCGATGTGTGCCCCGCCGACCCGTGCCGCCGTTTCGAGGAAGTAAAATTCACCATCATCCCCTCCTTTAATAAACTCGGTATGGGTGACACCTTGCACCAGCCCGAATCGGGTAATCACTTTATCGTTTAAGGATCTTAAAATGGGTTCCTCCGATGCGTCCCTCTCCAGCGTACAGGATGCAAAGATACCGCCTTCGTGGGCGACACTCATGGGGGGCTCCTTGTATTTGTGCATGGCGGCAAACCGCACCTTGCCTTCGGAAACAATAGAATCAACATGATAGATATCACCCGGAACAAATTTTTCCAGCAGGTTGAATGATTGCTGATCACCCAAGGTTTCGACGGTCTGCCAGAGTTGTTCGGCGGTTTCGATTTTTTTAATCCCGATCGCCGATGCCTGGGAGCGTGGTTTGAGCACCCAGGGTGCCGGCACCCGATGCAGAAATTCTTTAAGTTTATCATGATTGAGTACGTGGATAAACTCTGGCACCCGTATACCCAGTTCCCTTGCCCGCATACGCATGGCCAGTTTATCCCGAAAATACCTGGCCGTGGTATCTCCCATGCCGGGAAGACGTAAATGCTCACGCAGTGTGGCGGCCGTTTCCACATCGAAATCATCCAATGCAACGATGATGTCAAAAATATACGTTCGTGCAAGATAACTGACGCCGCAAATAACCTGTTCACGGTTGAACAAATCCGGCATGGCGTGAACTTCATCAATCGCGTCTCGGGGCCATTCGGCATCAAGCAATTTTTCCTTGGTTAAAAGTATGACACGGCACCCTAGTCGTTTGCATTGGCGAATAAATTCCGCGCCTTTGAAATAGCTTGCGATACACAGAAATGTGATGGGACGTATTTCAGCCATTGTTTTTACCTCCCTGAAAAACACGATATTAGGGATTCGTTGCGAATCCGGGCAGCCTCGAACCGTTGGGTCGTCAAGTGGTGATCGGTTATTTGCTATTTGGATTGTGGTATCATTCCGAATTTAGCATCACGGAAATATTGCAAATTTGAACAGGTCCTTACTTTGGCCTCAATCAAGCCAGCAAATTGGCGCCATCCCCAATCCGGCCTCGCGCTTGTCGGTCATTCCCAGTTCGTTTTTTACCGCCAAAATGGCTCCCATATTGGAAAACCAGCCTCGCCCGGCCGCGTCATTTTTTATTTTCCGGGTTGGATCTTTACTCGTGTAGTGGGTGCGGCTAAGCGCCAGGATGCACCTGGCTTCATTGGGCGAATTGGGTATGGCCGGCGAACCCGCATGAAATACCAACCGGGTTTCGGAACAGAATCCTGCCAAAGCGTCGGGATCCGTCAACTCCTCATTGATATTCGGCATCACCGGCGTGGCCCAGAACATATCCTGGGCCAGCATGGGCTCTTCGGAACAATACTTTTCCACCACGGCAAGATCCGGGCTGACGAAGACCCCCTTGGAACTCATCCCGTGCAGCGGTTTGACGGCCAACTGCTTCAACTGATCCGGATTCTTGCGGAAAGATTCCAGTAGACTTGGGGTAATATTGTGTGTTTGCGGTGCGACACCAACACCTTCCAGCATACACAGGTTGGTAATGGAGCTTTTATCGATCAGGTAAAAACCGGCAATATGCTTCGACAGATCCGGCCAAAGGGCCGGCGTTGCATATATTCGCCGGAGGCGTTCGATGACCTCAGGTTTTCCTTCGGCGGTCATCTTTTTGAGAAACTTTTGGAAATCTGTGTCCACCAGCCTGGAGATGACTTTGTTAATTGTTTCGGTCTTCCCCTCCCAACGGTAACCAAGCTGGTCGCCCTCGAACGACACATCCTGGGGATCGAGAATCAGCGGCTCCCCAGTGGGATCGCCTTGGCTCATAAATTTCGCCAACAGGGCCAGATTCTGAAAACTGGGCTGGTTGCGGGGATCGATCTCCAGGAAAAGAATCCGCTCGCGATGATTCTCCGATCCGTGGATATAGGTGGCCAGGACCTGCTCATCCAGTTCTGCATCGGTAAGCGGGCGATTATCCCTTTTGGCCAGGGTGAATACGGAATCATCATAGGCGCCGGTGTTTCGCGCCGATCGAATGCACTCCCTGAGCCATCCATAGTAGGTATCCACACTCTGGGCCTCCAGTATTTTGGCATAGAGATGGTCACCGGAAGCTTTAAATTCGTCAAAGTCCATGCCTCGCTTGGAGTTGGCGCCGTATACGAGAACGTCAAAGGCCAGGTCCGGTTCAACGGTCAGATAATACCGGTGCAGAATTTCGGCCATCTCCTCGGTAATCCATCCTTCCGGCATCCGTTTTATCAGGTAATCCGGACCTTCATCCTTGAGATGCTTCCGGGCCAGAGCATAAAGAATGCGGGAGGTCGCCCAGAGGATCTCAATAAGGTATGGCGGCATATGGAGGGGAAGGGCCCAGGGAAGATCCCCCGCCCCATAAATCGGCACAAACAATCCTTTGTCGATAAGGCTCTGATAATAACCATCGACCACTTTTTTGTTTTGGGTGATGCGTTCATTTTTTTCCAGCGCCCGACGGGTCTGTGCAATGCGGATCCCTTCGTCAACCTTTTTTTCAATCTCCTGCAACATTTCAAGTGCCTGCTCCAGGCTTGGCAAATTTTCTTTGTTGCACATAAGTCGGCTCCTTTATTGTGGGTTATCTTTTGAACCGTGAACCCCCGAACCTCCGAATCCATGAACGGATACGCGGATAAGTTATTCGTTCCCGTTGATCACCTGTTTAGCAAAGTCAAAAAGGATATTCGTGTAGGTCGAAATGCTTTCCAGATCGATCCATTCATGGTCAGAGTGATGCCCTGCGCAAACCGGCTTTGAAATGATCACCGGGATTTTGTATCTGGTAAAAAAGCGGGCGTCGGAAGCGCCTTCGCTCCGATAAATAGGCATGGGGTGGGACAGGTGGCGCTCGGCGGCCTCCTGGAACAGGCGACTGCACCAAAGCCCCATATCCAGGTAAAAGTTGTCCCCCACCACCTGGGGCTCAAATTTCCCCCTCTCGCCCACAATTTTTTGCACCCGAGCCTTTATTTCTTCCGCCGTCTGTCCTTCGATAAAGCGCAAATCAAAGCTGGCTTCACAAGCATCCGGCACCTTATTGGCCGCATCGCCTGCCGATATTTTACCAAAATTCAAGGTTTGGGTCCATTGTTCAGGGGAGTTGACAATAGGAAATTCCTTGCGCAAATCCGAATAGATCGCCAGCATCTTGTCAATGGCATTTTCGCCCAACCACGGCCTGGACCCATGGGCTGACTTGCCGGAGGTTTTCACCCGAAAAAGGAAGACTCCTTTTTCTTCCGCTTCAATATGAAAATTATCACCACCATCCGGCAGAAAACACACTTTTGGCCTCAGTCCTACTTCATTCAGCAAATAACCAATCCCTTTGTTGCCGCCGATTTCCTCATCAAAAGTAAACACCAGGAGAATTTTCTCCTTGCCGGACTTGAGGCGATCCCAGACATTAAAGAATACCGGAACACCACATCCAAATGGCACGACAGCATCAGGGCGGGGGCCAGGGTTTCAACATCAAGCCCCACAAGAAGAGAGGGATAAGGAGCGGAAGGGATCAATCTCGTCTTCAAGCCGCGCTTTTCCGCTTCAACCTTCAGCAGATCGCGGCAGCGATCATGTTCCGACATGTTTTCGGGATCATGAGTAGTTTTTAGACGGATGAGTTGTTTGAACAATTCGAGATAGTGATGCTCCATGATAAGCTCCTTTCTTATGTCCGATTTTCCGGCACATGCTTTTTCCAGGTAACTATGGTGTCTGTTTTTCCTTAAAATTGTGGCCTTCAGGATTCCAAATATTTATAAAGTAAATCCTGTCACTCCGGCTCGTGAATCTGTTTGAGTATTAATCTTTTAATGGGCTCACGAATTGCACTGCCTTGTGGTAACGCAATACCGTATTCCTGCCTGGAGAAGACTAACCATATAATAATGCCAACAATAACCAAGCCTCCGATAAGCGTTCCTATGATCCGCAGGAATTCGGTCGACAAAAACCTTTTAAATACAGCCTTCCAAAGGCTGCCTTTTTTTGCCTCGACAGCAATACCCAAGCCTGTATTGAAAAATGAATGGGTAAAATCAAATAGTTTTTTACGGTCGGTGTAAGCGTGAGAGCGGTGACTACAGCATCCAATGATTCATCGGTTACATCATCAAGTATATCTTTTATTATGCGTTCTTTATATTCATATTTCAAGCCCATTTCGTTAACAATATTTTCCCATAGCTCAATGCTTATACCAGTCCATCTACCTTCGTTTGTTTTAAAAGAAAATGGCGGTGCTTCAAAGGTTCCAACCACCAATACCTTTTTTGCGGTAGTCTCAGTCTGTGCCTGAATTTTACACGGTATCGTGAAGATAAACAGAGTTAGGAGTATAGTTATTCCGTATCATCAATAGGTCGGCCTGGGTAAATACGAAACCACATTTATCCTTCCTACCCGCAGGTGCCGCAGTTATAGTTTTCTCTTCCTGTGTCCAAATTTCCGGTAACCATGAATCCAACAGGTGTAAAGTCGATGATGATTGGTTTAGACGCGGCGATTAAATCCTTATCGACGACATATTTAAAACCGTCCACGTCTAACTGCTCATCCGTCTCTTTTGGCTCATCCAGAGCCAGTGCAAGCGAGGGCGGCCCTCACCCGCCGGCGTTATAAAAAATCCGGATGGGTGTAATCTCTTTGTCCTGAAAATATTCTGCGAGCTTTGTGGTCGCCGATTCTGTTACATGAAGCATTGGGGTTTCTCCTTTAAAAAGTCATACGTTATTTTTACCGGCTTGACTGATCTGTTCATCAGGTTTTTCTGTTTTATGCCATTTTCGCGGCGTTACGAGAGATGCTTCCTCGGGAAGGCGAATCACCATCACCGGTACATAACTTAGCCGGATGACATCGCTGGCCGTGCTTCCGATAATTCGTTCTTCCATTTTGCCATGGCCGTGGGTTCCCATGATGATGAGATCGAAGTTACCTTCCTGCGCGGTGGATACAATCTGTTTAACCGGGTTGCCCACTTTGACAATTACATTGTCCTCGGTTAACGGGCACTGGGGAAGTTCTTTGGTAACGTTGCGTGACGTTTCCCTGATGCGCTGATAAATGGCATCTTTGGCTTTTCCGATGCCGTTGATATGAAAGTCCGCCCACACCGTAACTTTTGCGGCGAAGCCGTTTCCGATGCTGCATGCATAGCGGACCGCATGGCGGGCCGTGTCGGACAGATCGGTGGCGTACAGGATCTTTTGGATGGGCGGGACCATCGGTTCGCCCATTGATGTCAGTTTAGAGGGAAGCGCGGTTACCGTGGCCGTGTTCATCGCAGGCATGGGATCCGGCTGTGGTGCGAGCTGTTTTTTGGCATCGCCGAAAATTTTACCCACGAGGCGCACGTACCAGGCGGCGGACTGGATCTGGATCACATAGGCCAGCGCAATGAGCAGGGCAATGGTCAGGCCCTGCTTGCCGAATGCCGTCATGGCGATGGCCAGAGCGATGGACAGATCGCGCATCACCACCCCGAAAACCATGGCGATGGCATCCTCGCGCTTAAAAAACACCCTGCCGGCAATGGAAAGCATCACGTAGGTGAGGAGATAAAAGACCGTGAGAGGGATTAGAATGGTAACGATATCTCCCGGATTGGCAATGATGTTTTTAGCCTTTAAAGACATGGCCACGAAGGCGATCAGGATGACACCCAATGCCGAAAAGGGGGGGAATTTCGGTTTGATGCGATCATTCCACGCCTGGTTGCCGTACTTCTTTTTCACGGCGTATTGAGTCAGCAGGCCCCCAAGCAGCGGCACGAAAACAAACAGGACAATCTGCTTGAACATGTGCAGCATATCCACATCGATGGTGGCACTCATGAAGACCTTCGTATAAACCGGTGCTGCCAACGCGCCGAGCACCAGTCCGAAGACGACCATTTTGATGGCTGCTTCCTTGTTGCCCTTGGCGAACCCGGTCCAGGAAATAGTCATGCCCGACGTGGGCAGTACGCCGATGAGAAACAGCCCGACGGCCCACAGGCCATATTTTTCCGGACCGCCGGAGAAAAACAGCTTCCCGGTGTATTACATCCAGGGTAACCATCATGGGGTACACCATGATAAAGGTCACGGGAATGATGAACTGCTTGAGCGGTGCGGCATTAAAAAAATATCCGTATAGCAATCCGACGGTCATGGATACCGGGATCGACCACACCAGGTTTTTCTGAAGAAATGAGAGCACTCGCCACATACTAATCTCCTTTTTGTCAATTTAATATAGAACTCACTTGTGATTGATGTCTTAACGGTTGCTGGGATATAACCAACATTCATGCCACTGTGGTGCTATAATTAAAATTTTATAAAAGATTTATTAAAACAGGAGGTTAAAAAAATATAAAGTGCGATAAGTGAGGGCGGGACTGAAAATGGAGGAGTTGTGCAGCGTTACCTTTGTTTCCGCGGCCCTAAGAGTAACGCAATGGTAACGGTTTTGTCGTCACGTCAAATGAGCCCAATCAGATAACGACATCGTCGGGGCAACCCCCTGTGGTTGCCCTGTTTCAAATGATTGGGATGGGTCAAACTACTGTATAGGACGGTTACAGGGACAGGGACGCGCTCCTACATTTTCTTTAACAATTGATTGGCGGCGGTGAGCAGTGGATCCCACACTGGACCAAAGGGGGGCGCATAGGCCAAATCGGTTTCAGAAAACGCGTTGACCGACATCTGGCCGTGCAAAGCGACTGCGGCGGCATTGATGCGATGGGCAACCCCCTCGCACCCCACCATCTGCGCACCCAGCAGCCGCCCGCCTTTTTTATCCCCAATCAAATTCACCCAGATTGTTTCGGCCCCGGGGTGGGCGTGGGCACGGGATCGGCTCTTGATCGTTACATCCACCGGCTCAAAACCGTAGCGGTGCGATTCCTCAAGTGACAGTCCGGTGCGGGCCACTTCGAGGTTGAACACTTTGAAAACGGCGGTACCGGCAACGCCATCGAGCTGTGCCTGCTTGCCGCAAACATTGTCTGCAACGGCCCACCCGGCCCGGTTGGCGCGCAACGCCAGAGGAATCCACGTCTTTTGGCCCGTGACCACATGGTAGGCATCCGCACAGTCCCCTGCCGCATAAATCGCATCGTCAGAGGTTTGCAGCCGTTGGTTCACCGCAATGGCATTGGCGAGCCCCGTTTCGAGGCCCGCGTCGGATGCCAATTCGCTGTTTGGATCGATACCGGCGGCCACGAGGACCATGTCGGCCGTCAGGGTAAGATCTTCACAGCAGACGTTCAAATGGTCTCCGGCTTTTTCAATCCGCTTTATTCCATGCCCTAAGTGCAGGTTAACCCCATTCGCTTCGGTTTCCTGCTTGACCACACCAGCCAGGTCCCGCTGCATCCATGGCAAAAGGTCGGGGCCAGGTTTTACCATCTCAACATCAATGGTTCTGGCCCGGAGCGCTTCGGCCATTTCCAGGCCGATATATCCCATGCCGATGATCACCGCTTTTTTAACATTATTCGCCTTGATATGGGCTTTGATTTTTCTTCCATCATCGAGGCTCTTCAGTGCTACCACACCGGGCAGATCAAATCCTGGTAAATCCGGGACTTTTGGCCTCCCACCCGTTGCGATTAACAAGCTGTCATAAAAAAACCGGAACGGCTCGCGGTTGTCTATGGTCCCGGTGACAGTGCGATTTTTCACGTCGATGGCTTCGGCACAATAGCCGGTAAACAGATCGATCCCCTGCTTTTTTCTGAACACCGCGGCCGTCCTGACGACCAGGTCATTGATATCCCGATCCGAATCGGCAATGTTGTAAGGCATGCCGCAGGCGCTATAGGAGACGTCTTCCGATTTTTCTAAAACGATGACTTCCATCTCGGGCATGGTTCTTTTGGCCCGGCTCGCCGCGCTCATGCCGGCTGCATCTCCCCCGATGATTACGAATTTCATAATTCACCATTGACGGTTTCGTAAAACGTCCGATATCTGCGTTACGCTTCATCCCTCGTCACTGCGGCGTACCATATGTACGCCTCATTCCTCGGGATTCGCAAGCCTTGATCTCAAACGCTTTACGAAACCGTCGGAAGTGCGACTTTTTACCCGTTCACACTATTGGTCGTCACGAGAATTTCCGGCGGGTGGATCAGGTTTTGTTTGACGGTGCACATCTGTGCCGAACGGATCACGGCCTTCCGATATTTCTTCGGAAAATCGGAAGGTAGATGGATATCGATCGCTATCTTTTCCATCAAATGGGTTTTTTCGTTTCTATCAAAACGAAGGGTCATCGTTATCTCGTCGGTGGGAATGTCTCGGCTTTCGCAAAAATAGACGATGTAAACCCCGGCGCAGGTGCCGATGGATGAAAGAAATAGATCATAGGGTTCGGGCGCGGAGTCATCGCCTCCCTCGTTTTTCGGCTGATCCGTTTTTACAATAAAGCCCTTGTAGTCAGAGTTCACTCGTTTTCCGCCTGGAAATTCAATTTGCATCTCCATGTCATCTCTCCATCATCGTGAAGTTTCCATCAAGCTTAGGGCCGCGGCAAAAATTAATTGCCCCATCTTGCTTCTCTTTTAGCCCGGCTACGGCGTTGCGTCAATGGCCCCATACAACCCGTATGAAACCATCGACGCGCCTTGCCTGGCATTAGGGTCAATCGCTATCAGGATTTTTCTCAACAAAAATGCATTATCAATGCCATCTCATTTGCCAGGTATCACTGTTGTATCGACGCCCTGTCGGGGTGTATCGTGCATCGTTTTTTTTAGTTGATCCGCAACGGGGTTTGCGATACTCGAAACAGTAACGAATAGTAACGTTATCGTAACGCGCCTTGCCGGCCCGGCGCCTGAGCGCCCTCGATATGTCACCGTATTTACGAACAGGACCACTGAGGAGAAAATAGTGGGTGAAAAAATTCACGAGATCTGGAATGTTCGATTTATAAACCGGATTATCGATTCCATGGCCGACGGAGTCTTTACCATGGATGCCGAGGGACGAATCTCTTCCTGGAATCCCTCCATGGAGCGAATCAGCGGGTATACGGCCAAAGAGGCGTTGGGCAGGACGTGCAAGCTACTCCAGTGCTCTCGCTGTTTTGGCAAGGAGTGCCCGGCAAACATTAAAAAATGTAAAATTATGGAAAAAGCCTATTCAGAAGCCAAAGCGTGCCAGCTGCGGCATAAGAATGGGCATGATGTGTCGGTGATCAAGAATGCCAGCGTTGTCAAAGATGACAAAGACAATATTATTGGAATCGTTGAAACGGTCACCGATCTTACCGAATTGAATCAAGCCCGGAAAAAAGCCGAGGAGGCGGTGTTGCGGTTGGGTGAGGTTCATCGGATGGATAACATCATCGGAAAAAGCCGGGCCATGCAACAGGTGTTTGGAGCGATATCCGCGGCAGCGGCAAGTGAGGCCACCATTCTGGTCCAGGGAGAAAGCGGCACCGGTAAAGAGCTCGTTGCCGGTGCGATCCATTTCAACAGCGAGCGCCGGGAGGGCCCCCTGGTCACGGTGAATTGCAGTGCACTGGCTGAAAACCTTCTTGAGAGTGAGTTGTTCGGGCACGTCAAAGGCTCTTTTACCGGGGCCAATAGAGATCGCATGGGACGCTTTGAGGAAGCGTCCGGCGGTACGATTTTTTTGGACGAGATTGGTGAATTGAGTCCGTTTATCCAGGTGAAACTCCTGCGGGTGCTGCAGGAAAGAGAGGTTGAACGCGTTGGGGATTCGAAAAAACGGAAGATCGATATTCGAATTATAACGGCAACGCACAACGATCTATATGCCAGGGTAAGGGAAGGGCAATTCAGGGAGGATCTTTACTATCGGTTGAAAGTATTCCCCATCCAACTCCCGCCATTACGGGATCGCCGGGATGACATCCCCTTCCTTGCGGATCATTTCATAGCGGACATGAACAAAAAAACGGGCAAAGCGGTAACAGGCCTCTCTATAGCCGCCCTTCGTATTTTCATGGACTACCCGTGGCCGGGTAATGTTAGAGAGCTTGAGAATGCCATTGAGCACGCCTTTGTGCTGTGCAATCGAAAACTGATCGGCACCGCTGATCTTCCCATTGAGATTCGCCGGCCGGACTTTACAATTTACCGTAATACCAGCATAAACGGCGCGTTTTCCCCTATAAAAATGCGAAAGAAATTATCGAAGGAAACCCTGCGCGAACTGCTTGATGAATGCGACTGGAACAAAGCAGAGGTGGGCCGGCGAGTTGGCCTGAGTCGGACGGCCATATGGAAGTATATGAAAAAATGGCACATCCCTCTTCAAAAAGAAGAATGAAAATTGCAATTCCCGCCACCGCGCCGGATCTTGGCGCCAGCGTCGAGACCCGGCTGGGTGCGGCCCCTTATTTGCTGGTCATCGATATTGAAGACCTGTCATTCGAGGCCGTGGCCGGACCGCCGCCATCGACCGGGCCGGGGGCCGGCATTGCGGCGATTTCCATTGTCACGGGCATGGGTGCAAAGGCCATTTTAGTCGGCTTTATATCTCCCCATATTGCGTTGACGCTTGAAAAAAACGGGATTGAGGTTATCACTCCGGTTGGCGGCAGCGTTATGGATGCCGTTATAAAATACCGGCAGGGTGCGCTTCCCGGGATGGCTGGGGACTCTCAACAACCCGACGTGAAATTGGCCTCACATACCGGCCCGCAGTTGCAGGCGGCTTTCCGGAAGGCCGCAAGGCAGTTTTTCAGCATTATCCCCGTGTTGGCCGGCGTTATTCTGCTGGTTGGGCTTTTCCGTGGTTTCGTGTCCCAAGGATTGCTTCTGACGATTTTTTCAGGAAACGTGATTCAGGATACGCTTTGGGGTGCATGTATCGGGAGCGTTCTGTCAGGGAATCCGGTGAACAGCTATGTGGTTGGTGAAACCTTGCTCAAGATGGGGGTCAGTCTTTTCGGCGCGGCAGCCCTGATGCTGTCCTGGGTAAATGTGGGGCTGTTGCAGCTTCCGGCCGAGATATCGGCCCTTGGCACACGGTTTGCCGTCTCCCGGACGATAGCGGCTTTTCTGATGGCCATTGTTGTATCGATCTTGACCGTGATCTTGACCGGGGGCCGCGTGTAATGAAAACAATTGGGCATGATGCAAAACCAGCGGCCAACCGGAAACACTGGCAATGGCTTTTTCCAGCGAGCGTGATTGTCGTCTACGTATCAATCTATTTCGTTGCGCCGGATCGAACCATCAACGCCCTGATGGCAAGCGGAAATGTCCTGAAACAGATGGCCCTGCCGCTGTTGTTGGCGTTTGTGATGATGGTTGTCCTGAACCTGTTCATTACACCCGCCCATGTTTCGCGCTTTCTCGGCAGCCGGGCCGGAATAAAGGGCGTCTTGCTCTCGTCGGTTGCCGGCATCCTTTCAATGGGGCCTGTGTACGCATGGCTGCCATTTTTAGCAGCGATCCGGGAAAAGGGCGCATCTGATTTTCACCTGGCCAATTTTTTGGCCAGCCGCGCCGTCAAGCCGGTTCTCCTTCCCCTGATGATCGGTTATTTCGGATGGCGCTTTTCCTTGATTTTTACCGTCCTCAACATGGTGGGTGCATTGCTCGTGGCGTCGGCTGTGATTTACGTTTGCGACGGCCAACGAAAATCAAGCTAAAGCTATTCCGTCTTTGCATACTTTGGAATAATGCCGCCGACCAGGGGTTCATAAATGCGGTATTCGGTTTCTTCACCCATGATGGCGTCGATTTCGTTCTGGATCGCCGTCCGTTTGTCGCCGTGAAGCCACGTTTTCCATTCTTCGACGGATCGCCATGTGCTTCTGACCAGATATTCGTCTTCACCGGCCGGATCGATACATTTTAGCGTTTCACCGGAGATATAGCCGGGCTGGGCCAGTGCGAGGGATCGCAACCGGACGATCAGGGGAGCCAACGCCTCTTTTTTTTCCTTGATAAATCGTCGTCTGATAAACACTTCGATAGCCATCGGTCACTCCTTTCCATGTTCTTTTTCTGGGTTGTTTTTACCGTATTACAAGAGGCCGCGAACCCTAACGCTCCTCCATGAGGTCTTCAATCTGATCCGCATCGTATCCAAGCTGGGCAAAGTCGAGGCGACCGCCTTCCGTTGTATGACAGTCATTGCATTTCAATGCCTCCTTCGCCGGTGCAATGCTGTGATATAAATTAAAGTATTGCGGGGTGTTGCGAAGGATGGCATTTTTATAGCGACCGCCGTCATAGGTACGCATCTCTTCGAGGGTCGTGCTCCGTTTCCCCTTTCCGCCCGCACGGGCCACAAACGTTCTCGGCACCGGAAAGCCCAAGGCATGGCCGTTGGGGTTATCGACGACTTCGGGTGTGGAACCGTCATCGTAGAGGGCGATTTCGATAATGTTGAACGGTGTAATGCGGCTTTCCGGATCGTCGATGCTGCCGGTGGGATGGGGGATATCCGTGCAGATGGTATTGCGATTATACCAGGCGTACGTCGGCTCGAACATTGCCAGATTTTTGGTTTTATAGCAGCCGATCATATCGTCCATCTGTTCGGTCATCTTTTCAGGGGAAGCCATTCCCATCAGCCTGGCAACGGGCATCATCCATTTGTACAGTTTCATCATTTTGGGCATGTCCATGCCGAGCATCCAGTTGACGCTCTTTGTGCCGGGGGAAGTCTTTGGAATATGACAGGTTTCACAGGCGATGGTTTCCATATGCATGTCCAGGTCATCGGCATCATCGCCCGTGTGGGGCTCTTCTCCGTGGCAGTCCGTGCAGGAGTTCATAGTACCGCGCAATTGGGGCGAGCCGGCATTGTCAACGATTTGCCCTTTGCCGATTTCATGATTTGTGGTCACATGGCACTCCTGGCAGCGCATTCCCTCCGAATAGTGGACATCGGTGGATGCCCCGTCGTGAATCCCGTAATGGGTGCCGCGCTTGCTGTCCGATTTCCAATGGCAGAAATTGCAGTTGTCCGGCGTGGGCTTGCCCACCCGCAACTCCACGCCCTCCATGGCTTTGACGGCGATTTCTGACAAATCGAGTTTCTGCAGGTCACCGCCGGCTTTGGCGCCGGCCATCATCAGTTCGGCCATCCTTGCCCCGTTGCTTTGAACAATATACCCCTCGCTGTCCAGCCCCGCCGGCGTTTTGCCAACCCCTTTGCCGCCTTTGTAGCCGCTTAGCTGATGGCATATCAAACAATCCACATCCATTCCGAACGGCTTGACCACGCCGCCACCGGGATGGCATTGAGAACAATACACGGCTTCCATCAGGCGCCACTGGCTTTCCGGCGTTTTAACCCTGTCGGTATTGGACAGGGAGTACCAGCGGTTGAACATGCCGATATCCACGGAATCTTTGGGGTCGTGGGCGATCTTTCCGTCCTTGGTAATCCGCCCCTGGTGAACGTGATAGCTGTGGCTGACATCTTCGTATTCTTTTTGATGGCAGGCGTAGCAAGCCTCGGGTCCTTTATATCCCCCCAGTTGTTTGAACACCCTGGCATGCATCTCTTCGACCCGGTGTTCTTCCTCACTCTCGGGAAAGGAGACCGGTGACCGCTCGGGGACAATCGGCTGTCGCGAGGGACTGCATGTAAGAACGGCGACAGGAACGAACAATACGATTAGTAAAAAAACAAATCGCGTCAGCATCTTCTTTTTCATGGTCTAAGCCTATTTCATTCCGAGCGCTTACCCCGCCTCAAGCAGCGGGGGGTGCGCTCGTATTCGCTATGCCCTGCCGTTGTGTAACTTGTCAACTTGATCGGCAAGAAGCCTTTTAAACCGATCAAGGGAAACGGGATAGGGGATGATGGGAATACCCATCCAGTCGGAATACTCCAGAAACTCTTCCGGGTGTTCCATCATATAGTCGTCTAAATATCCCACCCCATCCAAAACGATGGCCCCGCCGGTGTGTTTGGGAAAGTTCTCATTGGCAAGGCCCTGATCCCAGCCCTTGAACACCTCTTTGCGGAATTTAATCCATCCGGATGTCATCCACCACACGGGTTCGCCCCCGGCCATTTCCTCCGCGATCCGGTTGCGCTCCGATTCACTGGCAAGCATGTCCATGCAGTGGGTTGCCTGGATTCTGGCCACTTTTCGGTTTTTTCTTTTGCTTTATTGATTTGCCGAAGAAGCTGTCGTTCCAGTTCGGGAATGTCCTGGTGGAGTCCGGGCGTGGTGTACAGAATCTGCGGCGTATCCAGAAAGCCTTGTTTTTTCAGATAATTTAATTCGAGGCTCATGGTTCCGCAGGAGACGATCGCAATGTCTGAAAAGGATATGTCACTCATGAAATCCTCCTAGTACTTTAATGCCAGCGCATAACCGGCATGAACAGCCGTGTAAATGTCCAGGACCTTTTCCGCATCGCCGATCACTTCAACGGTTTCCACCGCCTGTTCGATGGCCGGGTCAGGTCCGGGTGAGGAAAGCATCCCCGAAGCGAAAATGACCGTCTCAAACGGTTTCAAATCCATGGTTTCACCATCCTTTTCCACTGCTACCCTATCGGTTTCGAACGCGTTGACCGCCGTGTGGGGCATCAGGGTCACGTTGTTCATCCGGTCGATCCGCATGAGGGTCAGCTTTTTAGTGATCATCTCCATCATGCTGCCGATGGGGTCCGTTCGCTTGGTGGCCGTCACATCGAGACCGGTTTCGCGCCGCTGAAGTATTCCAGGGACGTCATGGTGTACTGGCTGTCGAGTCCCTGGATATCAGGAACATTCTGATGCGCCCCCGTGGCCCATACCAACAGATCCGGTCGAATGTCACCGACCAGATCCGTATCCACTGCCCTGCCGGTCAGCACTGCCTCGGCATTGGCTTTTACGCAAGAGGCCAGATTGTCCAGGCCATCCCGCATCTTCTGTTTGCCCGGTGCCTGCCACGCCAGGTTGAACTGCCCGCCGAGCTGATTTTCCTTTTCGGCCAATGTGACCCGGTGGCCGCGTCTTGCAAGGTACAGGGCGGCACTCATCCCGGCCGGCCCGCCGCCGGCCACCAGAACTTTCAGGGGATGGGCCGATTTTTCCAGCTCCGGCTGCCCGATTTCCGGATTTACGTTGCAGCCGATAGGTTCGCCGTTTTTAACACGGTGCAGGCATCCCTGCAGGCAGTATCCACAATATGTCACTTCATCGGGTCTCCCCGATTGCCACTTCTCGATCAGATCGGGATCGGAGATCAGGGGGCGGCCCAGTGCGACAAGGTCGGCCAGCTTCTCATCGATCACCTGGATGGCCCGATCCATGCGGCCCATCCGGCCGGCCGCAATCAGGGGCAGATCGGTTTGAGCGCGTACCCAGGCCAGTGCGTCCATCTGGGGTTTTTCCGGCAAACTGGCGTGATGGAAATACCATGGCGGGCTGAAGCATGCCGACCCCATCCCCACATGAACGGCACGGATTCCGGTTGTTGCTGCCAATTTCAGCAGGGACGCCAGATCCTCCGTACCAATACCGAAATCCGGTGACATTTCGCTGCCGGATATACGCAGTATGCAAGGCAGATCCAGGGCGCCCGCTTTTACCGCCGCCAGCACCTCCTGGGCGAACAGCAACCGGTTTTGGCCGTAACGGTCCGTTCGTTGGTTGATTTTCCCGTTGAGAAATTGCGACAATAGGTATCCGTGGCCGCCCTGGACTTCAATCGCGTCGAAACCGGCGGACACGGCCTTTTCCGCTGCCGATCGATATCCGTCCACAATGGCGCCAATCTCCGGTTCGGTCAGCGGTTCGGATGCCGCGCCGGTGGTCGGACAGGTCATGGCCGATGGTGCTTTGGGGCTGACGCCCGTTGCCTTGGGGTTGGCCGCAGCGCCGGCGTGGTTGAGATGCAGACATGCCAACCGGCTTTCCGCATGGATCACATTTACGATTTTTTTCAGCTCGTCGACACTTTCCGGAAGATGGATGCACAGCTGTTTGGGATGCTCCTTGCCCTCCGCCGTGACCGATACGGGCTCAATGATCAGCAGCCCCGGTCCATTTTCGGCAATTTGCCGATAGTAGGTCAGATGCCGATCGGTCACATTGCCCTTCGGCGTGCCGTAGGCCGTTTTGATCGGCGGAAAGATGAACCGGTTTGCCAAGGTTAAATTCCCCAGACTCTTAGTTTCAAACAGTCTTTGCATGGCCTATCTCCTTTTATGGATTGGCACTAATTGACGATGAACGGTGCGGGGGTGGCTTCACCCGCAAGGGCCTTGTTGATCGCCTCTTCGAGGACGCTTTGGGACACCATTCCAGTGATGGAGTTTATCGCCTCCCCCCCTTGGAAAATCATCAATGTGGGGATAGACTTGATTCCATATCGCTCGGCTACGGCTGTGTGGCGGTCCACATCGCATTTAGCAAAAATCATTTTATCTCCGTAAGATTCCGCCAGATATGCAAATGCCGGCGCCATGGCTTTACAGGGACCGCACCAGGGGGCCCAGAAATCGACGATGACGGGTTTTGTCTGTTGGAGTACCTGCTGGTCAAACGCATTGTCTTGTATGGTGGTTACAAATTCGGACATGGGTGAATTCCTCCTTAAAACGGTTGTTTTGATTCAGGGTTATCATAGCTATTCATCGTCGGTTTTACAACATTTGTGCCAAATAAGAGGAGACCCCAACACGATAAGGCATGCAATCTATCGTGTTGGGGTCCAGGAGGTGAGAGTAAGGTGCTGAACAGAATGGAGGTAATGCCAAGCTTACTCATGCCTAATATTTACGCAAACCATGTGCCAAAAAATAAATTTGCATGTGCTTTATAATTGCACACGATACTTTTTCATCTGATTCCATACGCTGGTTCTGGAAATCCCCAGCAGGCGAGCCGCCTCGGACTGGTTTCCCCCGGTACGATTCAACGCATCGACCAGCCGCCGCCGTTTGACGTCATCCAGGCTCTCATGCTTGACAAGCTCAGGGGGGGTACAGGTAGACGGCGTCGCAAGAATTTGGGGTGGCAGGTGATCCGCGCCGATCATACCACCGGGGCAGGAAACCACGGCAAATTCGAACGCACTTTTCAGTTCGCGGGCATTGCCGGGCCAGGTGTATGACACCAATGCATCCATGGCAGTTTTAGAGATGCCGTCAATCTTTTTGTTGCTTTTCAATAGGATCCGATTAAAAAACGATCGGGCCAAAAGCGGGATGTCCTCCACTCGCTCCCTCAGTGGCGGGATATGGATGGGAATGACGTTGATTCGATAGTAGAAATCCTCCCGGAAGGCCCCGTTGGCAGTCAGTTTCGGCAGGTTCCGGTTGGTGGCCGAAATGATCCGCACATCCACTTTGATGGGACGGTTGTCCCCCACCCGTTCCACCACCTTCTCTTCCAGAACACGCAGTAGCTTCACCTGGGTGGACAGGGGTAGGTCGCCGATTTCATCCAAAAAAATGTCCCCGCCGCCGGCCGCTTCGAAGCGGCCTTCGCGACTGCGATGGGCGCCGGTATACGCGCCTTTCACATGGCCGAACAATTCGCTTTCCAGCAATGATTCGTTCAGGGCAGCACAATTTACCTTAACATAGGGCCGATTGCTGCGGATGCCTGCCTCATGGATGGCTTTGGCCACCATCTCCTTACCGGTGCCGCTTTCACCGAAAATGATTACCGGTGCATTTGAATTGGCGGCGTTGGCAATGATTTCAAAGGCTTGCTGCATCAGGGCCGACGTGCCGATCATGCCGTAAAATCGGTCCTCGGCATCCAGCTCGCGACGATAGTTTTCTATCTGCGTTTCCTTGTCCACCAGCTCGGTGATATCCGTCATGGTTTCAACAGCACCGATGACCACCCCCTTTTCATCATTGAGTACGGAAGCGTTTTTAAGGATCTGAATGGTTCTGCCGTCTTTTCGGGTCATGCTGCATTTCTGTCTTTTCAGATGACCCTTTTTAAACATCACGCACCAGTGACCACCCTCTTCCCGGCGTGCCCTTTCACAGGAGGTACAATTGATCGTGATGCAAGATTTACCAACAATATCGGCTTTTTGATATCCAGTGATATCCTCAAAGGCGCGGTTGATTGAGATGACGAAGATCCTGTTCAAAAAGTTAACGGTTATGTTGTTCAAGTTTTTAACATATGAACAGATCCGGTACAAGGAAAAAATATTCGCTTCATCGCAACGATATATCAATTATATTGGATTGTTCATTTTCGCGGTCCGGATTTGCAGCCAGGGACAAGGGTCATTGAACGACTTGGCACCTCCTTTGCTCATAGTCTCTGTCAAATGTATATGCGTCGCTTTGACCAACAAGCATTGGAAACCCTTATGTACTCTTTTGATCTTCGCCTATCATTTGTTCCGTTTTCACTGCTTCGCATCACCAACACCTTCAGGCAAATGAAGCCGGGCGAAGAGATGGAAATCGTTTCCGGTGCAAGTGATATTGACGCGGCCACCATAGAAGATATCAAACGAATTTTACCGCGAACGGGCTATGACATCATTTCCAATGAAACCATGGATGATAGCGGTCTGATAATAAGGCTAAGGCTGAGGAAAACACTAACAACACATCACCAAAAGGGAGAACCATCATGTCTGAAATCAATCTGAGTTCCGTGGAAGCATCAAGTACTGTGGATTCAAGGGGAAGCGCATGCCCCGGTCCGTTGCTGGAAGCAAAAAAGGGCATCGGCAAGGTCAAAGTCGGCGAAGTGCTTGAAATTTACTCCAACGACTCCGGCACGCGAAACGACATCCCGGCTTGGGCCAAAAAAGTGGGCCACGAGTACCTGGGCGTCCTTGAGGCCGATGGATACGACAAACACTTTGTCAAAAGAAACAAATAGGCGGAAGCGTTATGGCAACCAATGGAAAAGGCGTGAACCAGGAAAAGATTTTAGTTCTGGCCACTGATAGTTGCGCTTATCCGGGTGCGGATTCCGTGGGGCAGGCCCATTCGACCTACCCCACGAACACCTATATCCTCAGGGTGCGTGCGCCGGTTCTTTTTCCGGAACAGTTCTATATCGACTGTTTTAAAAAGGGAATCAGCGGCATTATCATCATGTCCTGCGGCGAAGAGTGTCCTTACGACGGCGCCTATAAGGCCCTCGCCAAACGATTGGACCGGGTCTACAAGATCATGAAAGAAAAAGATCTGGACATTCGGCGATTGCGGCTGACGGCTATCTGCACGGTGTGCAACCGGGCCTTTCTCAAGGAAGTCAATCAAATGAACGACCTGGTCAATGAACTGGGACCACCGGTTTTATCACCCAATTGAAAGGTCGCAACTTAAGGAACACCACACCCCATTGACGGAGGGATTTACGGCCGCCGCCAATGGGCGCGGTTCAGGACCAAGAAGTTATCTAGTGCCCGTCCATAAATGGTTTTTTTGCCCAATATCTACCAGGAGGAATGAATGGACTCCACGCGAGTTTTAGAGTTTGACACACTTGTTGTCGGCGGCGGAATTGCGGGCCTGCAGTCGGCCCTGGATCTGGCGGATCAGGGATTTCAGGTGGCGATCGTGGACAAGGATGCATCTATCGGTGGGAAAATGATCCGCCTGTCCAAGGTGTTTCCCACCCTCGATTGTGCCAGCTGCATCACTACCCCCAAGATGGCGGCCGCGGCGCATCACGACAACATCTCTCTGTATACCTATTGTGATATCGCTTCTCTGGACCGTCAAGCGGACGTGATAACGGCGGCTGTCACCCAGCGGCCCCGCTATGTCGATGCGCAAAAATGCATCGGCTGCCGGCAATGCGAATATGCCTGCCCGGTTTACGTGGCAGATGAAGAGCAGGGTGGTTTTTCTGCTACAAAGGCCATATCCATTCCCTTTTCCAATGCCATTCCACAGACGGCGGTATTGGATGTAGAAAACTGCATGCTCTGCGGCAAGTGCGCCAAGGTGTGTCCGACGGACGCCGTAGACTATTTCCAGCGGCCCGAGGATTTTGTCATCCAGGCCAAAACGGCGATACTGGCCACCGGCTTTGAAATCACCCCGCTTGAGAACAAGCAGCAGTACGGCAACGGCAGCATACCCAATGTGATCACGGCCCTGCAGATGGAGCGGCTGCTTGCCCCGCATGGCCCCTACAATCGTGTTTTGCGGCCTTCGGACGGCATGGAGCCGGATTCCATTGCGTACATTCAATGCGCCGGTTCGCGGGACAAGAGCATGGGCGTTTCCTATTGCTCCAGGGTGTGCTGTATGTATGCCATCAAGCAGGCCATGCTCTTGTCCGGATCGCTGCCCCTGGCGGATATCGCCATTTACTATATGGATATCAGGGCCTTTGGGAAAGGATACGAACAGTTCTATCAGAATGCCAAAGCCATGGGCATCGAATTCGTCAAAGGCAAAGTCGCCTCCATCGGTGAAGGTGAAAACGGATCGGTCACCTTGCGCTATGAAGCCCAGAACGGCGAGGGGGTTACCACGGCGGATCACGACCTGGTGGTGCTCTCATTGGGAATGATCCCCGGCTGGAACCCGCAGGGGGTTTGCCCGGTTTCGGCGGACTCGGACCAATTTATTAAAACCATTCAGCCCAAGCTGGCCCCCACGCTAACCGATATGGAGGGGGTTTTCGTCGCCGGAGCGGCGGCCGGCCCCAAAGACATTGTCGATACAATAACCGAGTCAGGTGCGGCGGCCATGGAAGCGGCCAAGTACCTGGAGCGGACGAGTCAATCCCGAAAAGCGGTGGCTTAGTCATTTTCGGCCCCGCCTTGGGGATTTTGGATAAATAGAACAATTCTGACTTCTGACCGTTAGGAGATGCAGGAATGACCGACGAGAAGAAAAATATCGATGACAATACGGAGCAGGGAAAAGTAGGCATCTACATCTGCTACTGCGGCGGTAACATATCGGACCACGTCGATGTGGAGAAAGTCCGGGACAGGATGGAAAAGCTGCCCGGTGTTTCAGTGGCGCGGACCAACATGTTCATGTGCTCGGACCCGGGCCAGGAAATGATCATGGAAGACCTGAAAAACGGCACCGTCAACCGGGTCGTGGTGGCCTCCTGCGCGCCCAGTCTCCATGAAACCACATTTCGCAACACCCTGATCCGTGCCGGGATGAATCCCTATATTTATGATCATGCCAACATCCGCGAGCATGTCAGCTGGGTTCATCACGGGGAAGCGGCTACCGACAAAGCCACCCGCCTGGTTTCGGCAGCCGCCGCCAAGGCCGAGCAGCTCAGGCCCCTGGAGCCGATTCGTGTCGATGCCAAGCCTCACGCGACGGTTATCGGCGGCGGAATCGCGGGCCTTCGCGCGGCAAAGGATTTGGCCGATCGGGGGATCGAAGTCACGCTGATCGAGAAATCACCGTTTTTAGGCGGTCAGTTGGCCCGCCTCGATCGGATTGCCCCCACCGGGGACAGCGCTGCCGATTTGGTGAAGGACCTTGCCGGGCAGGTTCTGGCAAACCCCATGATTACCGTTCAAACCTGCGCGGCGGTTGAGCGCTTTGAGGGGTATGTCGGGAGCTTTAAGCTCGGCGTCAAAAAGCAGCCGCCGAAATTCTCGCAGGAAGACGATAAAAGCAAGAGGGGCGGACTGGACGGAGTCAACCCGGGTGACTATGTGCCCTTTTCCGGTGTTTACCCGGATCCGGTTCCCGCAGAAGCTGAAGACTTCACCATCGAGACCGGCGTCATTGTGCTGGCCACTGGATTTAAATCCTATGTGCCGCGCCGCGGAGAGTATGGTTACAGGGATTTTAAGGAAGTCATCACCCTGACGGACTTGATTCAGACCCTGGCCGAGACGCCCGCAGAGGGCGACCGGCTCAAAGTCAACGGCAGACAAATCAGAAGCATTGCAATGATTCACTGCGTAGGGAGCCGCCAGATTCCCGGGATTCACCCTGAAGACGAGTCCGGAAATTTGAACGAGTACTGCTCCCGCACCTGCTGTTCGGCAACCCTCAATGCGGCCAATATCATCCGACAAACCTATCCCGGCACCAGCGTCTACGAGTTCTACCGGGATATCCGGACCTACGGACGCGGCCAGGAGGAGCTATACAACGACGCCGGCAAAAATAAGGTGGTCTTTTTGCGGTATGAGGCGGAAGACGCTCCCCAAGTGGTTGAAAATACGGATTCCGACGACTATCCGCTGCGGGTCAAAGTCAATGACACCCTGACCTTCGGCGAAGAAGTCGAAGTGCCGGCGGATCTGGTGGTGCTGGCCACGGGCATGGAACCCACCGGCATCTCCGAGTTGGTGGATATGATGAAATTGCCGGTGGGTACGGACCGCTTTCTTTTAGAAGTTCATCCGAAGCTGCGTCCGGTCGAACTGCCCCAGGCGGGCATATTGCTGGCCGGTACCTGCCAGGCCCCCATGGATGTCGGCGAAGCCTGCAACGGTGCGGGTGGGGCGGCGGTCAAGGCAGCAGCGATACTGGGCCGCGGCTATGTGGAGCTGGACCCGTTCGTTGCTGAAGTCGATGCGTCCAAATGCAATGGAACCGGCGCCTGTGTGGAAGCCTGTCTGGTGGAAGGCGCCCTGCGCATGGTGGAGACGGAAATGGATGGCGTGCGGCGTGCCGAAGTGACCCCGGCGCTGTGTACGGGATGTGGCGCCTGCGTTGCGGTATGCCCGCAGAATGCTATCGATATCAACGGCTGGACCCTTAAACAGTATGAGGCCATGGTCGACCGGATCGTCGCCGCCGACGTGGCGGCATAGCACATAACCCATATGTCTAACACCTTAATAATGAGGCGAGGCAATGAGTCAAAGTGAGCAGGACAAGCAAGCCAAGAAAGCGGCCATGAAAGGGCTCCGTGTAGAGCGGAAAACATTTATCAAAGTGGCTTCGGCTAAAATGAAGCTCCAGAAAAAGGCGATTCAGGCCATTTTGGATCAACTCAAGAACGGGGCGCAAACAGTTCCCGCCATTGCCGCGGCAACCGGCGCCTCAACGGCGGAAACGCTCTGGTACATGGCGGCCCTTAAAAAATACGGGGAGATCAAGGAAGCTGAAAAAGACGGTGGTTACTTTAAATATGAACTGGCCAAAGTATGACGGTTCCGTAAAAAGTCCGATATCTGCGTTACGCTTCATCCCTCGTCACTGCGGCGTACGGCAAGTACGCTGCCTACGGCACCCGCGGTAGCGGTATTCCTAGGGATTCGCAAGCCTTGATCTCGAACTTTTTACGAAACCGTCTGAAAGGCGACTTTTTATGACTGGATCAAGCCTATAGCGGCAGCGGACCTGTCCGATTAATCCGGGGCGGACCACCGGGCGGGTAAACCGCCGGTGAAGAGACAATCGCCCCTGGGAGGAAAATATGGCACTGGTAAACCCGGATTTTGCACAAGAAATCGCAAAACATGGAAATGAGACGGCGCTTGAATGTTTCAACTGCGGCACCTGCGCGGCGATCTGCCCGCTCATTTACGAACACTTTCCACGCAGGATGATCCGCTATATCCAGATTGGCGCTAAGGATCGAATTCTGGAAAATGCCCAGGAACTCTGGCGCTGCCTGCACTGCGGACTTTGCACCCAAACCTGTCCGCGGGGGGCGGATCCCGGAGAAGTCATTCTGGGGTTAAAACGCTATGTTGTTGCCGACTGGAGGAGGTCTTAAATGTATAACCCCAAGGATATTATCGATCTGATTGCCGACAACGTGAGAAAAACAAAAAATCCGTTTGGCATTCCCAAACCCGTTATCAATCAATGGTGGAAAAAAGCCAATGTTCCCCAAAAGGGAGACGCCCTGCTGTTTACCGGGTTGATGTACCAATTCGTTCCCTACATCGAAACGTCCACGTCCTATCTGACCCGTTTTGAGGATACCAAGTGGGCCGACTACCTCAAGTACGGCAAATACATTCCCAAACTGCTGTCAGGATTGGGCCTGGCGGTTATCACCCCGTTGAAAGAAAAAAAGAAATTCAACGGCATCCTGATGGATATTACCAACATTCTGAACAAGTCAAAGGTGGATTTCTATTACGACCCCAATCTGGATGATTACAGCGGTGTTCTGCTGTACGACCTTGGCGACCAGGATGGTTTTGTGCAGCACGCCAGGTATGTGGCCGCCAAGCTGAAACGAAACGGCATTAAAAAACTGATAACCGTGGACCCCCATACCACCTATGCGTTGAAGACCCTCTTTCCCAAATATACGGGAGAGAGCTTCGAGGTCCACACCTATTTCGAATTGCTGAATCTGACGTCGAAAAACGGCCACAAAAAGATTGCTTTACACGACCCCTGCTTTTACGGGCGATACCTGGAGTTGTCCGATGTGCCGGTCAACGTGCTTTCCAGCGTGGATATCGAGTGCGCGCCCATCAGAAATTCGGGGCTTTTCACCAACTGCTGCGGGGGGCCGGCCGAGTCCATATCGCCCAAGCTTTCCAAAGAGGTGGGAGAGCGGCGAATTGCCGAACTGGAAAAATCCGACGATCCCATTGTCGCCATGTGCCCCATCTGTCTGGGCAACCTGAGAAAAGCGGGTGCCGATGTGGAGGATTTATCGACCGTCCTTGCCCGTCAAGCCGAGTAGTAAAACACAAGCAGGATAGCTTCGTTACATCATATAATAAAGATTAACCCACTATTAAAAAGGAATCGAGCAATGTCTGAAAAACAAGAAAAAATACTTTACATGTGCACATGCGGAGAAAATCGACCCGAAATGGCCCATATCCCTTTTGCGTTGGCCAATGCCGCCTTGGCCATGGACATCAATGCAACCATTATTTTGCAGGGCGACGGGGTCAAAATTGCCCAAAAAGGACGCGCTGATATGATGCCTCCCGGTGGTGGCTTTCCGCCCATGAAAGAGCTGCTCGCCAGTTTCGTCGAACAAGGCGGAAAGTTGTGGGTGTGCAGCCCATGTATCAAAGATCGCGATATTGCAGAATCCGATTTGATCGAGGAGTCTTCGGTCACTGCGGCGGGATCCGTCAATTTGGAAGCCCTCGAGTCTGATGCGGTGTTTGTATTCTAACAAGCAACTCTAAAATAATTTTAAGTGAGGCGTCGCCATGGCACTGGTAAAACCCAAATTCCCACCCAACCGAATAACCGATTTGATCACTTTTAAAAACAGCGGCGCTTCGGTCGCGTCCAGGGTGTCGTTTGAAATTCTGCCGGTCGATTTCGCCCACCGCGACAACCCGTTTCAGGCCTATGTTTTCCTCAGCCGTTATGCTGGCGATATCGATGGGCGGGAATACGAGTTCAGGAAATGTTATGCCCGAGGCTGCCCCAACAACCTGTGCCCCCACGTTTCCCAGGCCGTCATGATCGCCAACCGCTATTTACAGCGGGACTATCACCGTCTGGAAGACTGCGGCATCCCCATCGAGAAACAGTTGTTTACCCTGCAGGACATGATGGTCAAATTCGATAATACCCATCAGGAATATGGGTCGGTGATGGCCATTCACGATTACCTCAATCTGGCCCGCGAAGGCAATGACGTGTCGGTGGAAATAAAACTGGAATACGTGCCGGCGGTGGAGCATTTTGCGGGCCACAAAAACGCACAAATATTTTTAATGGCCAGTTTCGGAATCACCTGCCTTGGTAAAACCAGCCATATCGAACGCTGTCTGGCTTGCTACCCGGAAGAAAAAGAAAAAGAAGAAAAATCGGAAAAGATGGAAATTGCCAATGAACGCTTGAAGCTTCTTTATGAGGAATTTGAACGAGCATCCGTGAAATACGGCCAACGTTTTTTTCAATAAGAGGGAGATAATTTATGCACGCAACAATTCAAAAACCCATTGAAGAGATTGTCAGCTACATCAAACCCGGTGAA